>JBCDKU010000080.1:0-11912 GCA_038746265.1 Planctomycetota bacterium | reverse complement strand
GATGACCGCGGCCGGCACGTTGAGCATCGTCGCGAGCGCCTTCGCGCCATCAACCAGCAGGTCCGACCCGAAGAAGAGCATCGCGAGGCCGACGACGACATAGACGATGCTGCGCGCGACCCCGGTGTCGCCGGACGAAGTACCGATCTCGTCGTCGAGCTCTTGGGCGGCTCGGACAAGTTCGGACGCCTCTTCGCCGTCGGCGGTTCGCTTGCCGTTGAGATAGGCGAACGCGACAAACCCGAGCAGCGCCGCGACCAGGACCGCGCCCTCGACGCGGTGCGCGCCGTCACCCAGCATGAGCAGCACCGCGCATACCGTGACCGCGACCATGATGACCGCTTCTTTGCGGATCACCGACAGCCTGACGGGGATCGGACAGATCACCGCGGTAACGCCCAAGATCAGCCCGATGTTGGCGATGTTCGAGCCGACGACGTTGCCGACGGCGAGGCCGGGCTCGTCCTTAAAGACCGCCCCGAGCGAGCCGCCGAGTTCGGGCGCGCTGGTGCCGAACGCGACGACGGTCAGGCCCACGACGAACGGGCTGATACCCATCGCCGTGGCAAGCCGCTTCGCGCCCTTGACAAGAACCTCGGCCCCCACGACCAGCAGCGCGATGCCGCCGACGAGCATCGCGATGTGCCAGAGTGCGATCACGCCGCAAGACTAGCGGCGCAGCGGGACCGACGCGGGCGCATCGGCGGCGCTCAGCCGAAAGCGCTCGGGCAGCCTCGGCAGCAGCACGATGACCGCGCGACGCCGGACCGGGTCGATCGTGCCCGGCATGGCCGAAGTCAGCATCGCCTCGCCGAGCGTGGGTGTCAGCGGCACGGGCGGGCCCTCGGGCAGACCCGCGACCGCGGGATCGACATCGCCGCGAGCGCCGCTGCCGCTCCCCGGCTTGGCGTGGCCGGCCGGACCGGGCTCAGTCGGCATGTCGTTGCCCGCATCCGTGGCATCGGCGGTGTGATCGATGCGGTCTGGCATCGGGACGATGACGAGCGCCGTGCCGCTGGGCACCCGCATCGCCGCGCGGAGCCGGGGAAAGATGACGCCGGCCTCGAGCTCGCTCTGCATGCTGGGTAGCTCGAACGGGGAGCGCACCGAAACCCGCCGTTCGAGCTGGACTGCGAGTTCCAGGTGCATCGCGGGCTCGACGATCGACTCGCCGGGCGTTGTCCAGCACCGCATCAGCATGCGGAGCCTGCCCGCCGGGGACTTCATGATCCCGTCCGCGAGTTCGATGGGCGTGCCGGCCCGCACTTCGCGGCCCCGGACCGCCTCGGACCAGTCCGGAGACTGACCGAACCAGTCCCGCTGCTCCGGCCCGATCACTCGGATCTTGGTGCGGAGCTCGCTCAAGGCGTCCGTCGGGATCGCGATGACGCGGAAGCCGCTGGCCCGCCAGGCCCTGCGGACCGAGTCGGGCATCGGCGTCGGCAGGGCTTCGTAGCGGTCGATCGCGTCGGCCAGCACATCGTCCTGGTCCTGCGTGACCCAGACGCGCATCTCGAGGCCGTTGGTCGCGCCCATGAGCGCGGGCTGCGCGGGGTCCATCAGCTCTTCGGGTGAGGGCAGCGGCGTGACCTGCGGCGAAGGGGCACAGCCCGCAACGATGAGCACGAGCGAGAGCGACCAGATGGCTGCAAAGCGCCCGATCATCACGCGTCGCGCGGCCCGAAGTCGTTGATGCGGTCGATGAGCTTGCGGACGAGCCCGAACTTGTGACGCGTGTGCGTGAACGCGAGCCGCGGGAGATCGAGGTGATCCTGTTCTTCGGCGTAAGCGCCGCACTGCACGATGCGGCCCGACTTCACGAGAAGACCGAACTCGTCATTGAGCGCCTGCACACCCTCGTCGCTGATGGGATGATTGATGCGGATGACGAGATCGTCGCGGACGTACCGCGAGCTGTGGTACGTCCGGTAGAACCGTTCGACGATGTCGACGGCCTGCTCCGGCGTGTGGCACACGTGGTACAGGCTCAGGTCTTCCTCGCTGATCATGCCGTTGTTCAGAAGGCGCTCTTTGACGAACTCGTCCCACAGATCCCAGTACGGGATGCCCTCGCCTTCGAGGAGCACGATGGGGACCATCGAGCTCTTGCCGGTCTGGATGAGCGTAAGGACCTCGAAGGCCTCGTCCATCGTGCCGAAGCCGCCCGGGAAGAGCGCAACGGCGTCGCACTGGCTCAGGAACATCAGCTTGCGGGTGAAGAAGTAGCGGAAGTTGATGAGCTTCTTGTCGCCCTCGATCACCGCGTTCGCGGTGGTCTCGAACGGCAGGCGGATGGCCACCCCGAAGCTGGCGTCCCGCCCGGGACCCTCGTGGCCTGCCTTCATGATGCCGTCGCCCGCACCGGTGATCGACATCCATCCCTTCTCGGCCATCAGCCGGCTGAACTCGACGGCGGCGGCGTAGTCGGGATGGTCCTCCGGCGTGCGCGCCGACCCGAAGATCGTGATCTTCTTCTGATCCGGATACTGCGCAAAGACCCGATAGGCATAGCGCAGCTCTTTGACGGCGAGCGCCATCAGCTTCAGCTCGCCGGTGTCGCGGCCGTCGGGGATCAGCTTCAGGCCCGCCGTGACGAGGTCCCTCACGAGTCGGTGCTCGAAGCTCGTGGCCGCGGCGCCGGTCACGTTCTCGATGAGCTCCGAGATCTGGCTCTGCACCGCGGGGTCGTTCACCCGCAGCTGCGTGGGCTGCTCGGGTGGGGCCGCGGATTCATCGCTGATGAGGTCCATCGGCGGGTCGAGCTCTTGCCGCTGCTGTCGGTCGCTTGTCATTGCTGCTCCTGCGGGCTTGAAGAAGGTGGTGCGGCGGAGATGGCGACCGCGGATCGCGGCGGCCTGCCGTCACGGTAGCGGCCGCGGACATCGCGGATCCGGAGCGCCCGGCGCTCGATCTGATCCAGACGCCCCTCGGAGGCCCGCGCGCCCCCGGAGACGATGCTGCCCAGAAGCCGCCTGCTGCTCGGCAGGACGAGCACGGAGGCCTCGGGCGCCTTCGCGGTGCCTGTGATCTCGACCTTGCCGAATTCGTCCAGCAGGACATCGGCGAAACGGCTGATCACCGGTAGCGGGCTGATGCTGCGGGTGTACAGGCTGAGATCGAGATCGAACGTCGGCAGCGTGACCACACCGAAGCCGAAGACCTCGACGGTCTTGCTCTGAACGCTGATGTGCTCGCCGATGATCCTCGTGCCGTCGATCGCGAGGTCGGCGGTCGCGAAATCGAGCGACTCGCCCGTGGGCGGCTGGAGCGCCTTGATCTCGATGAGCCGGTTGAGCAGCGGCACCCGGAACAGCTCGCCGCCCGCGATTCGCAGCGACACGCGCCCCCTCCGCGTCTCGTCCTGCTCAACAGTGCCGGCGAGGGCGACCCTGCCCTCCATCCGTGCACCCGTGTCCTCGCGCTGCGGTGCGAGCTCGTCGGCGCTCGCGATCCCGGCGCCGAACGCCTGGATCTCGTCCTGCATCGCCGTCAGCCCGAAGCCGGTAAACGCCGCGTTAATGGTGTAGGTCGGTGCGGCCGGGTCGTCCGTGGGCGTGAGCACGCCATCGCCCCACACACGTCCGCTCCGTCTGCCGCTCGCCGAGAACACAGGCACGGCGATGCGTCCCGGAACGTCCGCGCTGCCCTCGACGCGGACACGCGCGTCACGCATCTCGATGCCCGCCGCCCGCGCACGGTCGGCGTGGGCCAAGATCAGCATGTCCATCGGCGCCGAGCCGGTCGTGGGCTGCCCCGTCGCTCTCGTCTGGGTCTCGATCCTGGCCGAACCGGCGACCTGATCGATCGGCATCCCGAGATCCATTGATGCGTTCTCGAACGTCAGCAGGCCCTTGAAGCCGGCGGACGGCGTCTCGCCGGTCATCGCCGTGAGCGTCGCGTCCGACAGCGTGATTCGGCCTTCGCACTCCATCGCCAACTTGGTGAGGTCGGCGTCGAGCTTCTCGAGCAGCAGCGCTCGGAGATCCGGCGTGAGCCGCCGGGCTTCGACCGCGAGATCGACATCGATGCTCGTGCCGCCCAGCCCGTCCTCGGTCAGCGATCCATCGGCGAACACCGAGAAGCCGTCGCCGTCGCCCCGCAGGCCGTCGAGCCGGGTCCGGCCGGGGACCGTCACGATCACGCCTTCGGTGACATCGACGCGGACGTCACGCCCCCGCCGGAAGATCGCCCCCCACGACGGCCTGAGCGTGTACGTCGGCCTCGCGATCCGCTCGAGGCCCGGCGCGAGCGGATCGGCGACGGTGATCCGCGGCCGGAGCGCGATGCCGAGATCGAACGCCCCGCGCGCATCGTGCGAGAGGTAGTCCTCGGCGAACCTGCCCCCGAGCTGCTTCTCGACGAACGCCCGCGAAAGGGCCGACTCGAACCGCCCATCCGCCAGCGAGATGCCGAGCTCGTGCGCGGGTCTCGGGGAGCCGTCGGGCGGTGTGAGAACCAGCGTCCCGTCGGCGTGAAAGGAGCCGGCCTGCTCGTCGCCGAAGGCGAGCCTGCCCTCGACGTCGCCCAGCTCCAGCAGAGCGAGCCCGCTGCCGTCGGCTGCGTCCGCCGCTGCGCGGATGACAACGGAACCGGTCGGACGTTCGCTGACGATCCGGCCGCCGTACTGCGCGACCGAAACCCCGGACAAGCCCATGAGCTCGACCGTTGTTTCCGCGTTGCCGGCTCCGTCGGACGTGACAATCACCTCCGCGTCCCCAACGCCACGCGGGGCGAACTCGTCCTTGAGTGCCGCGATGGCGTTCGCCGCGTCTTCGTTGAAGACGTGGACAATCTGCTCGAACGGCGTCGCCGCCTGCACGCCCTGGATGCCGATGCTCGCGTCTGTCGCCAGATCGCGCGTCGGATCGGACCAGTCAAGATCGATCGCGAGCTGGACGGCGGTCGGGTTGTCGATCGCCGTGTCGCCCGACACACCGGTGAACGCGGCGTCGGACTGGATCGTCAAGCCCTCGTGCGTGAGATCGATCACGCCCGTCGCATCACCCAGGATGAGGGGCGGCCGACCCTCCATCGGCTCCGTGAGCACGCTGATCCGATCGAGACCCATTGAGACAGCGAACCGCGGCTCGCCCGTTTCGTCGCCCCAGAGCACGCCCGCCGCATCCGTGTCGCCGTGCAGCCCGAGCGCCCGCACGGTCTCGGCGGCGCCGATGCGCGCGGGATCTCGGCCGGCCGGGCCGATGGCATAGTTCAGCAGCTCACCCGCGCGGAGCCGGTCCGCCCGGAAGCGGAGGTCGGGTCGCGCCTCAGGACCGGCGACATCGATCGTGCCCTCGATCGAGCCGCTGATCGCGTTCACCGGCACCGCCGAGCCGCGGGTGACCGTGATCACATCGTCGTTGATCCTGACCGCGAGATCACGCACCCGGATAGGCAGCGGGAACTGCTCGGGCACGAACACAGCATCGCTGACGTCCGCGTAGATGTCGGTATCCCACCGACCCCGGCCGCCCGCAGGTTTGACGAGCGTAATGAGCAGCCCAGCGCGACCACCGAGACCGACCTCGGGCGCCGACGCCACCCGCCGGGCCATCGCCCGCGCCTCGCTCAGCGTCGCGGCGGCGGCGGGATCCCCATCGAGAGCGAGCAGTGTGAGCCTTGTCACCTCGTCCGAGATCGACTCTTCGACGACAGGGCGCTGTCCGGGCGGCACGACCAGAGCCCTTGCCACGAGCTCGTTGTATTGCCGTTCGTTCAAGATCTCGCTGAGGCCCGCGCGATGCTCGGGCTTCATCGCCGCGCGAAAGGTTCGATCGATCGGGATGTCGAAGACCTCGACCTCGAGGTCGAACCCGGCCTTCTCGCCGAGCGGGCTGACGGCGCCGCTGGCCGAAAGAACCGCGCCCGTCGGCGCAACGCCCCAGATCGAACGGATGCGCAGGCGGTCCTGATCGAACTCGATCTCGCCCTGCACGTCTTCGAACTGGTAGGGGAACTCGTAGAACGCGGTCGCGCCGCCCGAGAGCCGTACGACGCCTCGGTAGGTCTGCGGGATCGCGGCGCCGAAGCCCTCGTCGCTCCCCGAGATGACGCCGCTCAGCCGGACTTCCGCCGACACGTTTGCTGTCGGGCTGAGGGCCACGATCTGATTCTGGTCGGCGAACCGCGCGAGCACCTCGCGCACAGCGGCGGGCAAGAACGGCAGGAAGTCTGAGTCCTCGCCGAAGCCGAACTCGCTCACCGTCACCGTTGCGGCGTAGGGCATGCTCTCGTCGGTGCGGCCCTGCAGGAGGGGCCGAACATCGGCGTTGAGCTCGATTGCGTACGGCACGCCCGCCAGAACCCCGGAGACCTCGGCGATGAATTGGCGCTGCTCCAGTCGCAGCCGGCCCGACGTACTGCTGAGCCGGAGCGTGTCCTCGGACTGGTCCTCCTGCGCGAGCGGCAGCGTGACCGCAACGCCGCCGAGCTCGGCCACCGCGCTCACGCGCTCGTACCCCGGGCCGGCGAGCACGATTGCGACCTCAGCGACGTTGCCCTCGATATCGAGGTCTTCGAGTAGCGGCTGCACGGCCGACGGCGCAGCCTTGGGCAGCCACTCGTCGAACGCGAAGTTGTCGAGCTTGATCTCGATGCGCTCGGGTTCGATTGAGCCCGTCACGACGACGCCGGTTGGGATCTCGATGTCGCCGCCGCCCGCGGCGCTGAGCACCTCGCGGAGCGCGAGCGTGAGCGCAGGTCCCTCGGCGTCGCGTTGCGGCGCGAGCCCGCCCTCGACACGCACGCGGCGGAGCGTCTGGAACGTCTCGCCGGTGTGCTCACCCCAGTCGATCGCGCCGCCGTTGACGTACACGGCCGGCAGCCGGTCGGGCGGTGCACCCCCGCCGCCGTCGCCAAGCCGGAGACCCGAGAGGTTTGTCCTCGGCCGGTCCGCGGGCGCGGCATCGATGCTCACGCGGAACGTCGGCTGGTCGAGCGTGATCGCGTTGATCGCGCCGACGCCGCCGAGCAGTTTCGTCGGCTCAACGTCGGCCGTGAGCTTCCGGATGGTCAGGATCTCGCCTGGCCGGCCGCCGACGGTACGCGAACGCATCGTGACATCGTGCAGCACGATCTCGTCCAGATCGATGTCCCAGCTCGCCGCGGCGATGTCGGCGTTGAGCGAATCGCCCACGCTGGCGATGATGAACCTGGGCAGCACGGCGTGCAGCACGAGCGCCACGATCGCGATCAGCGCGAACGGCAGGATCACGGCGTACCGCATCACGTTCGCCTTCTTGCGGCTGAGCCCGCGTGCGAGCAGCCGACGCCGAAGCAGCGGCTTGCCGGCCGGCGGTGACACAGAATCGTGCTGATCTTCCTTCAAGCGATGGTGTCCGTGTCGAGGGTTGCCCGAGCGGATTGAGCGTCTGCCCACTCCGACGGTCTGTTCATCGGCAGCCCAGGGGGCGAGCCGGCAGTTCACGATGGACGCGGTGTCCCACCACCATGCCCAGCGGTAAGGGTAGCCGGATCCGACAAACGCCCGGCCGAGGACCGCTCAGAACGCCGATGCCGATCGGAGTTCGTCAGGGAGCGGCCTCGGCTTGCCGTCGCGCCCGCAGCACGCCAGCTCGATCGTCGCCTCCGCAGCAACGTGCCCATCGACGGCTTGGCCCCCGGTCTCGACGACGACAACCTCGTAGGCGTGCGTGATCCGCGCTCGGCCGACGGTCTGCACGCGCGTCCTGATCTCCACCAGGTCGTCGTACGCCACGGGCTTTCGGTAGCGGACGTCCATCGTCCGCACCATGAGCAGCACGCCGGCCCGCTCAAGATCCGCATAGGTCGTGCCGCGGTTCCGCAGCAGCTCGGTCCGGGCAAGCTCGAACCACACAACAAAGCTCGAGTGGTGCGCGACGTTCATCGGGTCGCACTCGCAATAGCGGACACGCACCGGGGTGATGTGCCAGGTGTGGGCGTCGTCGGGCATGCACGATCCTAACCTTCTCCGCTGTGAGCGACGAGGTCCGACATCTCGACACCGACGGCGTCCGCGTCGCGGATATCCGCAAGCAGGACATCACCGTCCGCCGGTTCATGACGGGCGACGCGATCCCCGAGATCACCGGGCTGCTGCACCGGGCCTATGCCCGCCAGCGCGCGCTCGGGCTGGACCCGCTCGCCGGGCGGCAGGACGAATCGACAACCCTCGACCGCATGCTCGCGAGCGAGGCGTACCTCGCCGTTGCGGATCACGCGGGTGCGGAGTCGGTCGTCGGCATCATCTTGTTCAACGAGCACGAGAAGGTGTCGTTCCCGCCGAGCTTTCTCGAACCCGGCACCGCACACTTCGCGATGTTCGCGGTCGACCCGCAGCTCCAGGGCATCGGCGTCGGCGTGATGCTGCTCGAACGCTGCGAGCAGCGCGCGCTCGAAACCGGTGCCGACCGGCTCGCGCTCAGCATGGCCGAGCCCGACGCGTCGCTGCGGCGGTACTACGAGCGGCGGAGCTATGAGTTTGTTGAATACTGGCAGTGGCCGTACACGAATTACCGCAGCGTGATCCTGGCGCGTCAGATCCCCTCGGCCGCCGCGGAGTAGAGACATGCCCACACTTATCCGGCTCGTTCTCTGTCTTGTCGCCATCGTGCCCGCGACGACCGGTGCGGCGCAGCGGCACCAGTTCGGCCACGTCATCTACGACCTGCCCAAGCACTGGGAGCTCGGTCGGGTCGATGACTACCAGCTCATCTATTCCGACGACGACAAAGTCGGCTACTACGCATCCATCAGCATCCATGGCGGGTTCGAGCTCAAGGGCAGCAATCCCGAAGCCGTGCTCCGCGAACGTATGAAGCTCGTGCTCGATGACGACGAGACCGCCGAGCCGTTTGGGGACATCAAGACATCGTCCGCCGGCCCACGGACGCTGCTGATCGCCGGCGAGCAGATCGGCAAGCGGAAGATGCGCATGCACGCCCTCAGCATCTCGCGCGGCTGGGCGTATCACGCGTTCCTCGATGCACGCATCAACCAAGACGGCCTGCAAGACCCGAGGACCGGCGTCTCGCCGACGTTCTCGACATTTGCCGCGACCAAGCGCTTCATCCCCGATGGCGCCTCGCCCGTGCTCGGTGCGCCGACGCCCGGCGAGCTCAGCGGCGCGTTCGCCGGCGTCGAGCAGCGCTACGGCCTCAACGGGCTTCAGTTCGAAACCGCCATCATGCAGTTCTCGAAGTCCGGCCGGTTCTACGACGGCATGCCCGCTGGCGGCAGCCTCAAGACCATCGCGCCGGCGGATGTGCTCTTCCAATTCCCGCACGAGTGCGGCAACTACACCATCAAGGGCGACAGCATCGAGTTGCAGTACGCCACGGGCGAGACCGAGACGATGGAGTTCGAACGCGACGGCGACGGAAACCTACGGCTCGACGGCATCTACTTCGGCAAGCTCGACCCGATCGCCGACGGCACGCGGCTCGACGGCACCTACCGCGACTTCAACTACACCAGCTTCACGCCGGGCTCGGGCGTCACGGGCGGCGTCGCGACCGAACGCACCATCACGCTCACACGCGGCGGCCGCTGGGAAGCAACGCGATTCGCCGGCGCGTTTGGCAACTTTGACGACGGCGCCGGCAACACAACAGGCGGCTTTGCAACATCCAACGACAAGCCCGAGCAGCGCGGTACGTACGAGATCGCCGACGGCGTGCTCGTGCTCACCGACGACTCGGGGCTCGTCTCACGCAAGTCGATCCTGCTCATGGACGGCCTGCTGATGCTCGACGGCACGGGCTACCTCGAGAACGACAACGACTAGCCCGCGTCGGCGTCCATGGGCTTGCCGTCGTAGTGCAGGAAGCTCAGGTGCAGCGCGCAGTGATTGAGCTGGATGCGCGTGCCCTCGTCGTGCGTGACGCGGCCGACGAGCGGCGTGTCGCACGCGAGGCTCTCGCCGGCGCGGACGCGGTCAAGCTGCGCCTGCAGCTTGTCCCACCCCTCCTCAAACGAGTACTCCGGATCGCCGCCGAGGTCGCCGGTCTTGGGCTTGAACTTCAGCCCGGGCTTGAAGGGCTTGCTGATGATCTGTTTCCGGAAGAGCTTGCCCAGGACGGCGATCGCGGCCGGCGCGGTGAACGGGAACGAGCCGTCGAGGTACCAGCCCATCCACTTGGCGAGGTGCCCGAGGTTCTGGCCCGGCGTCCAGTTGCCGCTGACCCGCAGCGTGCCGGCGTGGTGCGCCTCGCGCAGCTTGGCGAGCTCGGCGTCGAGCTCGGCGAACGTGCCGAAGCTGAGATCGCGGCGGAAGGCTTTGCGGGTGTTGGTGGGCATGGTCGGATTATTGGGGCTTCCGATCGCGGAACCAGTCCGGCCTCAATCGCTTCAGCAAGAGAACCGCTCCGATCGCGCAACAGCCGAGCACCACAACCCACCACGACCGCCCGACCAGTCCGATCACAACGGCACTCGACAGCACGAGTACAGCAGAAACACGGAACTTCGAGTTCAGGCTCCGAAACGAGGCAGGAAGCGGCTCCTTCCCAGTCAGCTTCGATTGAAGCTCAGTGTCGTGCGAGTTCAGGCACAAGCACTCCGGGCAGACAACAGCCCGCCCGGCAGACGGGACGCCGTCGAGTTCATATCCGCATCGATCGCACTGAAGGGGCACAGAGCATCATTCGCTCTTGCTATCCCCCCGCGCAAAGATGCTCGCGACATAGTTCAAGACGTCCGTCGCGCTCCGCTCGTTGTAGCCGAACTGCTTGATCAGCCGCTGCTTCACCACGTCGATCTTCTCCTGCGTCTCGTCGTCCACGACGCTCGAGACCAGGTTCTTGAGCTTGATCGTGTCCCGGCTGTCCTCGAACAGCTTCAGCTCCAGGGCCTTGTGCAGGCGGGCGTTGGTCGAGTACTCGAACTTCTTGCCGTCGAGCGAGAGGGCGCCGATGTAGTTCATGATCTCCTGGCGGAAGTCGTCCTTGCGGCTCTCGGGGATGTCGATCTTCTCCTCGATCGCCCGCATCAGCCGCTCGTCCGGCTCCTCACTCTTGCCGGTGTAGCGGTTGACGACCTTCTCCTTCTGCGTGTACGCCCGGACGTTCTCGATGTAGTTGGTGCACAGCCGCTTGATCGCGTCCTCGTCGGCGCTGATCGCCCGCTGCACCTCGCCTTTGATGATGTCCTCGTATTCCTCTTTCACGACGGCCAGCATCTCGAGGTAGCTTTTCTTGGTCTCGTCGTCGTTGATGAGGCTGTGGTGCGTGAGCCCGCTCTCGAGCGCATTGATCACCATGAAGGGGTTGATCATCTTCTCTTCGATCGCCTGCCGACTGACGAGCGCGTTGGACACTTTGTCCTGCACGTACCGCGGGCTGATGCCCTGCATGCCCTCGCGCGGGGCTTCCTCCTTGAGTTCCTTCACCGAGTCCTCGGTGAAGCCGGGGATCGCCTTGCCGTTGTAGAGCTTAAGCTTCTGGAGCCTCGTCAGGCCGGCCTTCTTCGGGTCGTCGAGCCGCGTCAGCACGGCCCACATCGCCGCGACTTCGAGCGTGTGCGGCGCGCAGTGCATGTTGCGGAGCTTCTCTGGGCCGAAGTCCTTCTCGTAGATCTTGACCTCATCATCGAGGCGGATGTTGTACGGCACATCGATCTTGATGGTCCGATCGCGGAACGCCTCCATCATCTCGTTCGACTGGAGCCGCTTATACTCGGGCTCGTTGGTGTGGCCGATGATGACCTCGTCGATGTGCGTCTGCGCGAACTTCTTCGGCTTGATCGAGTGCTCCTGCGATGCACCCAGAAGGTCGTACAAAAACGCCACATCGAGCTTCAGTACCTCGATGAACTCACATACACCGCGGTTTGCGATGTTGAGCTCGCCATCGAAGTTGAACGCGCGCGGATCGGAGTCGCTGCCGTACATCGCGATCTTGCGGTAGTTGATGTCGCCGGTGAGCTCGGTGGAG
>JBCDKU010000079.1:0-13048 GCA_038746265.1 Planctomycetota bacterium | reverse complement strand
TCTGGGAGAGGGGCTGGGGGTGAGGGCGAACGCCGGGGACGGCGCGGCAACCGCGTTCGTGTCCACTGCGGCTGCTTGTCCTGCTCTCAACGCTTCTTATGACGCCCGCCCTCACCCCGGCCCTCTGCCAGAGGGAGAGGGAGGGATTGCTACCACGCCAGCACCTGCTCGAGTTCAGCCCCGCCGACCGCCGACTCGTCACCCGCCCGCAGCGTCACGAGAAGCACATGCGGCGGGCAGTTCACCCGAAGATCCAGGAGTGCCTCCCCCGCTCCGCGGGTGATCACGCACAGCGTCCGGCCGAGCCGCAGCACACCCGTCCCGAGCCGCCCCGGCAGATCGCACGACGTCTTCAGCAGCCGATGCTTCGAGATCCGCGCCTGCCCCCCGTGCGTGTGTCCCGCCAGGACCAGCCCGCACCGAAGGGCCCGCGTCAGCGCCGCAGCCGGGTAGATCGCCGTCGGCACATGGGCGGCGACCATCGTGAAATCGGGCGGCTTCTCGAGCAGATCCAGCGCGGGCGACACCACGTCCTGCGGATCGCTCGCCCCGATCACCCCGAGCCGCGCCGGCCCGCGCCCGAGATCGACATCGATCACCGCCGACTCGTTCTCGAGCCACCGGATCGACGACAGCTCCTTGACCGCCCGCCTTCGGAACGTCCCCGTGTCGTGATTCCCGTAGACCCCGATCGCGCCGAACCGGGGTTGCCACGCCTCGGCGATCGCCCCGAGCCCGCGGATCCCCAGATCCTCCTGGCCGGGCTTCTCCATCGCATCGCCGACAAACACCGCCAGATCGCACCCGATCTCCGCCACCAGCCCCGGCAGGCGGTCCGCAAACGACCCGATCGTGCCCCTCATCCCGCAATGAAGATCACCGACCTGCAACAGCCGCAGCCCGTCGAGCGAATCGGGGAGTCCCGGCACGCGGATCTCGCACCGATCAACGCCCGAGCGCTCAGGCTCGTAGGCCGCGATCAGGAGCGCATCAGCGCCGCTGGGAGTAGTCAGAGGGGGCTCGGACACCGTACACTCCTCGCCCGCACGATCGCCAAGCTCGCCGACGAGGCAAGCCTTCTGCTCCCGCGGTGGGGAGCCGTGCAGAGAACGCCAGTAGACCCCGACCCGGAGGCCGGCCGTGGCCAAGATGTTCTACACGCTCGACGAGGGCGCCGAGAAGCTCAGCATGTCCGTCGCCGAGGTCAAGGGCCTCATCGACTCCGGTCAGCTCCAGGAATTCAAGGACGGCGACCAGACCATGCTCAAGGTCGATCAGGTTGACCTGCTCGCCGGCGGCGACGACGGCGGCGGCGACGACCTCGATCTCATCCCCCTCGCCGACTCGGGCGAGCTCGAGCCCATCGGGCTCTCGAGCTCAGGATCCGGTTCGATGTTCCAGGAGGATGAGAAGGAGCAGACAGGTATCAGCATCTTCGATACCGACGACACCGACGACATCGACCCCGCGGCCGCGACGCAGATCACGCCCGCCGCGCCGTCCGTGGGCGACTTCGGCGACGCCGCCAGTTCCGGCTCGGGCCTGTCCAACATCGCCCTCGAGTCCGACGACACCTCACTCGGTGCCGACCTGATGGACGACATCTACGGCGACGAGGACGGCGACGCGCCCTCCGAGACTGTCGGTGCAACGCAGGAAGCCCAAGAGCCCATCGCCGACTTCTCGGGATCGGGCATCGGCAGCGGGATCGGCTCCGGCATCGCCGCAGGCCTAGGTGATTCGGCCGTGCTCGATACCTCGGGCGAGCTCTTCGAGGGCGGCTCGGTCGCCGAGCCCGAAGCGGCCGCCCCCGCCGGCATGATGATCGCCGCCGCTCCCTACGACGGGCCCGGCTCGGGCCTCGTGCTCGGGATCGCGATCGCGATCTGCGCCGTGCTCATGCTCGGGATGGCCGTCGTGATCGCCTCGGTGATCGGCGGCTACTCGCTGCTCGCCGACTTCGCCTCGATGACCAGCATCTACATCGTCGCCGGCGTCGGCGTCGGCGGCGCGCTGATCTTCGGCGGTATCGGCTTCGTCCTGATGAAGAACTCCTGAGCGGTCCGCTCAGGAACATCACTCACGCAGCGTCGTGGGACGCCACGGGGCGGTCGGCGTCCTCGGGTGCCGAGATGAACTCGCTGCGCCCGCCGGCGATGTCGCTCGATTCGAGCTCGTGGCAACGCGCATAGACCGGCACGACCGCGTCATCACCTGCGCGGAGCGTGGCGGTCACAAGCCCATCGATCGTGACATGCACAAAGCGGCGCGATGGATCAAAGTCCACATGCGCCCGTGGCGCCTCGATCGACGTCCACGAGGACTCACCGCCCCAGCGCGTATAGGCCGAGAGCACGCGGTCATCACGCAGAACCACACGCACAAGAAACGTGCCGTCGCCCGGGTCGCGATCGCCCGCGACGCGCGCAGCCGCGCTGGGCTCGACCTTCCACGCGAGCACCGCGACCCGATCGGTCCTGCCGGTGTCCGACGCCGTCGTTAACGGGTTCCGTGTCGCCACGCCGCTCACGCCGACTTCTCCTCGCCCGAGTCCTTCTTGGACTTCCCGCCGGGCGTCTTCGCGAGCAGCGTCGCCGCGAGCCGCAGGCCGGGCCCGCTCGGCCCGACAAACCGGTCCGCGAGCCGCGTGGTCATCTCGAGAAACTCGATCATCTCGTCCATCCGGTCGTGCCCGGAGGAACTCGCCGCGCCATCGCCCGAGCGGTCGCGGATCTCATGCAGGCTCACAAGCAACGGATCAACCTCGCGCTTCATGCGCTCACGCACGATTGCCCGGAAGATCGACCACACATCTTGCTCGGCTTGGAAGTAGTCCTTGCGGTCCCCGCGCCTGTGAGCGCGCGTCACCACGCCCCAATCGAGCAGCGCCCGGAGCGACATCGAGGCATTTCCGCGGCTGATCTCGAGCGCCGACATCACGTCGTCTGTGCACATCGCGTCGCCCGTGATGTAGAGCAGCGCGTGCACCTCGGCCATCGTGCGGCTGATCCCCCATACGCTGCCCATGCGGCCCCAAGCTTCGACGAAGCCGTCCACCATCTCGGGCGGGACCGGGCTGCTGCTGGATCGGGTGGGCTTGGCCATCCTCAGATTTTCGTGAGGCCGACGGCACAAGTCCAGCATGATTTCAGAAGTTTCTGAAATCGAAATCATCGATAACGAGGAATGCGCTAGACCAGCACCGAACCGATCCCGATCGCTCCAACGACAAGTCCGAGAACGCCGTTCGCCGTGAAGAACGCCGGCCCGATGCCCTCCTTGCCCCGAACCGCCAGCACCGCGTGCTCGACAACGAGCAGGCCCGCCGCCGCGACGACCGCCGCCGAGAAGCCGATGCCGAGGCGTTCGGACGCCAGCCACGCCAGGACCAACGCCGCGATCGTCCCCGCGTGCATCGCCCGGCTCGCCCAGACCGCCCCGCGCCACCCCAGCGCCGCGGGGATGCTCTTGAGCCCGCGCGACCGGTCGAAGTCGAGGTCCTGCAGCGCGTAGATCACGTCGAACCCGGCGACCCACAGCGCGACCATCGCCGCCAGCCACAAGACCGGCGCGGTCGCCGCCTCGATGCCGCCCGCCGCGACCGCGGCCGCGATGGGCGAGATCGCGAGCGCCACCCCAAGCACGAGGTGGCACAGCGCCGTGAAGCGCTTGGTGAACGAGTACAGCGTGAGCCACCCGAGGATCGGCGCCCCGCCGATCAGCGGCCACGGGTTGCCAAAGAACACCAGAAACCCAGCACACCCCACGAAGAACGCGATCGCCGAGCCCGCGAGCCAGATCAGCCCCGTCTTCGCGTCGAGGGCACCGCTCGCGAAGACCCGCCGCGCGGTCCGCTCGTTACCCGCGTCGATCCGCCGATCCGCGATCCGGTTGACCAGCATCGCCCACGTCCGCGCGGTGACCATGCAGACCAGCACGAGCGCAAGCTGTCCCGCGAAGACGCCCCACCGGATCGCGTCGGCGTCATCGCGCGGCGCGCCGAGGAAGGCCCCGAGCAGCGCGAACGGCAGCGCGAAGATCGAGTGTGCGAGCTTGATATCGCCCGCGATCAGCGCCGCCTGCGTGGCAAGCGGGACGCGTTCGTGCGTGGAAGCGGTCGTCACGGTGCGACGGTACGCCGGGCCCGGGGTGGCCGCGCCGCTCTCGCGGGCCCTCTACCGAGGTCCCCACGCCGTGGACGGATACGGGCGCGAGGGTGCAGGAGCGGGGCGGGCTTTCCACCCGGCGTGTCCCCGCCGATCGCGGCTCCACCCCGGGACCGACGCCACAAACCTGAGACAGGCCTGAGACAGGTCGCGTCGTCCGCTCGCAGCGGACAACGCCGGCGCAAAGCAAGCGGCCGCGGTTCCGCGGCGGGCTTACTCGGGAGTAACGGGAAGCACGGGTTGGGGCCGCTCGGAAGACGACGGCCGCGTGATGCCGACGTCCTCTCTACGGGGCGGACACGGCCCTTGGTTCGCGGTCTTCTCCGTCGCCCGGCGGGCGGGGTTCGGGGGTCACATGATGCGTCTGCAACGCAAGACGGAAGACTCCGCTGGCCGGTTAGAGCCAGCAGGAGCCCGCGGACGGAACATCGCGGGTCCTCTTCTCTGACGTGTGAGGGCCCGGACACCCCTGAAGCGGACCGCCCGCGCACAAGTCACGCGATGCGTCCGATTTCGGTGAGATTTCTTTGGGTCAACCCGCGGCCGCGATCAGCCGCCCTGGTCGGGCTCAGAAGCCGTGTCGTCCCCGCCGCCGTCCAGCGTCGTGGTCTCGATCGGCTGCTCGTTCTCGACCAGCTCGACCAGCCCGCTCGTCGCGGGCGGCGGCGAGACATCGCGGAAAAAGCCGAGGTAGAGCCACAAGCTCGCCGCGATGAACAGCGTGTATGCCGCGAGCCAGCCGACCGCGGACCGGAACGCGGGCGACTTCTTCTCCAAGGGTTTGGCGGCCGCGTCGAAACCCTTCGCGACCAGCGGCCCAAGCAGCGCCACGAGCCACGCCCACAGGCCCTTGCCGATCTCGAGCAGGATCGCCAGCGTCGGAGGTGTCGCCCACACCACCAGACGCCACGCCTTGATCGCGATCTTGAACCGCCCGGCCGTCTCCAGATCCGGCAGCTCCGGGTAGCTCTCGCGCCACCGCTTGAACCGATCACGCAGCGGCTCGGACTCCGCCTTGGCGGCCGCACGCACCTCGGCCGACGCCGCCACGACCTCCTCCGGCGTCGGCGTCTCGGCCTCGATGGTCTCGGCATCCTCTGCAGCAGGCTGGGCGTCTTCGCCCTGCACGGGCTCGAACATCTCCGACGCGCCCGCCGCAGGCTCGGCGTCCTCCAACTCGCCGTCCAGGTCCTCGTCCGTCGCCTGCGCGATCTGCTCATCGAGCGCCGCGATCGCCTCGTCCGGAACACCCTTCTCTTCCGCTTCGGCGGCTTCGGGCTCTTCGGCGGCCGCCTCAGCTGGAGCCGGCGGCGCGGCCTCATCCTCGAACTCGCTGTCGAGATCCGCGATCGGGTCGGTCGAGGCGGCCTTCGGTGTCTCGTCCGTCTCGGCTTCGGGGTGTGATTCCGGGTCCGCCTCTGCTTCCGGATCCGCGTCCTCCTCGCCGACGGGCTTATCCGCGCCGGCGCTCGCCGGCACTGCGGTCGGCATCGCGGGCGAGACCGCCGCGCTCTCCTCGAGCTCTTCCGCCGCGGCGGCCGCGATCGCCTCCGCTTCCGCATCCTCCGTCTCCGCCGCGCCCTCTGGCTCTGCCTCAGCCTCTGGCTCCGCCTCGGTCTCCGTCTCCGCAACGGCTTCCGGTTCCGGGGCTTCTTCCGCCGCGGGCTGCTCCGCCGCGGCCTCTTCGGGGGCAGCCTCGGGCTCTGCCTCGACTTGAGCTTCCGGCTTGGCTTCCGTTTCTGCTTCAGCCTCCGGGGTCTCGTCCGCGACGCTCGCCTCCGGTTCCGCCTCTGGTTCCGGTTCCGGCTCAGCCGCGGCGGGCTCTTCCGCCGCGAACTCCGGTACGGCCGGTTCCTCGGCGGATTCCGATTTCTGAGTCCCCTCATCGCTGAACGCCGCCTCGAAATCAAAGGGCTCGTCCGAGTCCTCGATCTCGTTCTTCGCGTTCTCCTCGATCTCCTCGATGGCCGTGTCGAGCGCAGCGAGCAGCGACTCCACCCGCTCGTCGAGCGGGAGGTCCGCATCGCTGAGGCGATCGCGCTCAGTTGCCTCTTCGGCCATACAACTTTCATCGGCGCTCGGGGGACGTCCCTGAATCAGACTGCGCCGATTGGGACGATCTGCACGGCCCACCCACAAAACTCGGGGTGTCGGCCGCCGCCACATATGGGCATCCACAGACTCTATTTCCCGCTCCTCGAAGGACTTGCCACGGTCGCGGGCGATCGCGTCGAGGTCGAAGGCGACGAAGCCAAACACCTCACGGTCCGCCGCGCCAGGCCCGGTGAAGCCGTCGAACTGCTCGATGGTCGGGGCCGCCGCGCAGCGGGTGTCATCGCCGAGATCGCCAAGCGCGGCCCGGTCATCGTCGAGGTCCAGGAGGTCGCGGCGCTCGAACCAATCGCCCCACGTGTCGAGATCTTCGCGCCGACGCCCAAGGGCGACCGCCTCACGCAGATGCTCGACCAGCTCAGCCAGCTCGGCGCAGCCGCATGGACACCGCTCATCACCGAGCACACCGAACTCCCAACCAAGCCCCTGAACCGTGACCGCCTCGCCCGCGTCTGCATCGAGGCGATGAAGCAGTGCGGCCGCCTCCACCTGCTCGAGATCGGCGAGCCAGTCGAGTTCGCAGACACCCTGGCAGAACCAGTAATCACCCGCATCGCTCACCCGGGTGACACCGGCGCTGCCTTGCCCCAGACCGACCGCCTCTTCGTCCTTATCGGTCCCGAGGGCGGGTTCTCCGACACCGAGGTCGCGGCCGCGCGCGACGCCGGGATCCAGCCGATCAGCCTCGGGCCCCACATCTGCCGGATCGAGACCGCCGCCGTCGCAGCCGCATCGCAGGCGTGTACGCGGCGGTAGTGTTCTGCATGATCAACCGACTCCTGATGGTCCTCGCGCTCGCCTCCTCGATTTCATTCGCCCAGCCCCTCTCGGGCGAGACCCGCGACACCGCCGAGCGCGTGATCGCGGGCGCCATCGACTTCCTGCGCGCGCAGCAGGACGACGCGACCGGCGGCTGGGCCGTCAACCCGGGCGGGCCCAATTTCCCCGCCGTCTCGAGCCTCGCGCTGACGGGCATGCTGCTCGACCCCGCGATCGATCACACCGACCCCGACGTCGCGCGCGGCATCGCGTACGTCCTGGGATTCGCCAAGCTCGACGGCGGCATCCACGACAACATCCTGCCGACATACAACACCGCGATCTCGGTCAGCATGCTCTCGCACGTCCCCACACCCGAGGCGGCGCAGGCGATCCAGTCGAGCATCGGCCTGCTCAAGCGCGCGCAGTGGGGGGCTTTCGATGCGCAGAACCCCGAGGCGCCAGGGTTCAACGAGCCAGTAGACGAGGACCATCCCTTCTACGGCGGCGTCGGCTACGGCAACAACGGGCGGCCCGATATGTCCAACATGCAGTTCTTCCTGCAGGCCCTGCACGACGCGGGCGTCTCGACCGACGACCCCGCCTACGAACGCGCCCTGACGTTCCTCCGCCGCACGCAGATGGACGAGCGCGTCAACGACCGCGACTACGCCGAGGGCTCGCGGCAGGGCGGGTTCGTATACGCCACGGTGCCCAACACCGAATCGATCGATGACTTTGAGGGCCAGTCGCAGGCGGGCGAGGTGATCGAGACGCTCTCCGACGGCACCCGCGCGAGCCGCCTGCGTGCGTACGGCTCGATCACCTACGCGGGCTTCAAGAGCCTGATCTTCGCCGACCTCGACCCCGATGACGTCCGCGTTCAGGCGGCGCTGGGCTGGATCACGTCCAACTACACGCTCGACGAGAACCCGGGGCTCGGCGGCGACGGCTTTTACTACTACTTGCTCTCCTTCGCCCGCGCCCTCGACGCCTGGGGCGACACGGAGCTCGACCTTGCCTCGGGCGAGTCGATCGACTGGCGCGCCGACCTCGTCAGCACCCTTGCCGACCTCCAGCGGCCCGACGGCTCGTTCGAGATCCGCTCCGAACGCTGGATGGAGGGCGACCCGGTCCTGACGACCGCCTACGCCCTGATCGCGCTGCAGCACGCGATGAACTGATCCCGATCGATCAGGACACCACCCAGTGGGACGAGCTTCCAGCCCGTCGGCCCGCGCAGATCCTGCCGATCGCCCCGCCGCTCCGGGCTCGTGTTGAGCCGCGCGTTCTCGGACACCGATCCTCCCCGGATGCTGACAGCCGACGACCTCGCCTGCGGACAGAACCTCGCCTTCGTGATCGGTCCGTTCCGGGGCGGCACGACCCTGCTCCGCAAGGTCATCGATTCCCACCCGGCCCTCTACAGCCCGGCCGAGACGTGGTTCCTGCTGCCGCTGCTGCGGATGATCGACGGCACGAGCAAGAACAACCTGTTCAAGCAGACCGCCGTCGCCATCAGCCACCACCTCGACGTGCAGAGCCAGCGCGGCCCGATCGCCGCCTACGCCGGCGCGTTCTACGCGCAGACGCTCGCACGCTCGACGAAGCCGGGCGCGTCGTGGTTCGTAGATAAGACGCCGCGCTATCTCGAGATCGCGCACCTGCTCCCGACGCTGTTCCCGAAGGCCCGGTTCATCCTGCTCGCCCGCGACCCGCGCGCGGTGCTGTGGAGCCGCTGGACCTGGGAGCACAACACGCAGGAGGACTACTCGATCCTCGCCGACAGCGCCGCCCGCGACACGCGTGCGCTCGCCGATTTCACCGAGGGCGGCGCCGACCGCAAGCTGCTGGTGCACTATGAACGCCTGTGCCGCGAGCCGCAGTCGGTCGCCGCCGAGATCACCGAGTTCCTCGGCGTCGAGCCCTGCGCGACGATGTCCGACTACGGCATGTCCGTCCACCACGAAGGCTGGGGCGACCATCTCACCAAGCGGCACGCCCGCCCGCACACCAAGTCGATCGAGCGCTTCGCCGAGCTGGGCCAGATGACCCAGGAGCAGTCCGACGCGCTGCTCGAAGCGGTCGGCGAGCGTGCGCTGAAGGCGCTCGCGCTGGAGCACATCCTCGAGACGAAGGTGGCCGCCGCGTGAACGTCCTCTTCCTGCTGCACCAGGGCACGAACTCCCGCGACATCTTCCGCGGCATGATCGAGGGCTTCCGCCGCGCTGGCCACGGCGTGATCGTCTACGAGCTCGCGCCGCCCATGCAGATCATCCAGGCATCGCCCGCGCCGAACCGCTTCGCGATCCAAGCGCACCTCACGCAGCTTCTGCGTTCGCTCATCGACGCCAACAACATCGAGCTGTGCGTCGGCATGTGGGCCAACGGCCTGCTCGGCGTCACCAACGGCACCAAGGAAGGACGGCCCGCGAGCTTCTACGAGATCGCGGGCGTGCCGCTCGTCATGTGGTGGCTCGACGCCCCGCACTGGTGCCAGCGCGAGGTCATGCAGCCGCTGTTCAACACACCGCTGCTCGCGTCCGACAAGGTCATCAGCCTGATTAACAACCCCGCGACCGCCGCCGAGATGCGCCGCGTCATGGGCTTCGGCGAGGTCATCAGCCTGCCCTACGGCATCGACGAGACCACGTTCTCGCCGCACGCCGAGACCGCGCGCTATGACCTCGTCTTCGCCTCGGGCCCGGGCGATCCGCCGCCCAACGAGATGATGCTCCGCGAGCTGGAATCCGACGCGCCCGACATCGAGATGATCCGCCGGAGCGTCGCCGACCGCGTGCGACTCAAGCTCACCAAGCACCTGGGCGATCGGCCGATCGCAAACGCCCTTGTCGATGCGCAGCTCGAGAACCGCCACGCGCCCGTGCTCGACAAGATCGAATCGATCCGACCGAGCCTGAGCGAGGAATCCACGGCCGTCCTCGATCGGCTCCTCTCCGATCCCGCACGATTCATCGACAACACCGCCCGCCTCCGCGCGATCGAGAACTGGGAGCGTGCGTTCACACTCGCGTACCTCTCGAATCGGCTCGGCTGCGCGGTCATGGGCGGTGCGGACTTCGGCGACTGGCCCATACGCGCCGAGAGGCTCGGCAACGTCCCCGAGGCCGAGATGCCCCGCGTCTACTCCCGATCACGACTCGCGCTCAACGTCATGCGATGGCAGGACGACCAGGGTCTCAACCTCAAGCCCTTCGAGATCACCGCGTCCGGCGCGGCCTGTCTGTGCACCAACCGCGCAGGCCTTTCCGACATCTGGACACCCGATGAAGAGATCGCCGCCTTCGACACCCCGGCTGACGCACTCGACACCGCCCGCCGCCTCCTTGACGGCCCGGACGAGCGAGCCCGGATCGCCGAGGCGGGCCGCGTCCGCACGCTCTCTTCTCATACCTGGGCGAGGCGCAGCGACCAGATCGCCGCCGCCGTCCGCCGTGTGGGCGAGCTCGATCGGATCTCGCTGAACGTCCGCACAGGGGCCACTACGCTCTCGGCGTGAGTGCCCCGACCAACCCGCTCGATCTCGACAAGCTCAATACCGCTCAGCGCGACGCCGTCACGCACGAGGGCGGGCCGCTGATCGTCCTCGCCGGCCCCGGCACGGGCAAGACGTTCGCCATCACCGCGCGCATCGCGTATTTCGTCGCGCACCGCGGCGCGGACCCCCGAACCATCCTCGCGCTGACGTTCACCAACAAAGCCGCCGCCGAGATGCGCGAGCGGCTCACCGGCATGCTGGGCTTCGGTCCCGCCGCCGCGATCAACGCGACCACGTTCAACGCCTACGGCCAGTCCCTGCTCCGCCGCTTCCCGGATCTCGCGGGCCTGCGACCAAACGCCCAGCTCATCGACGACGCCCAGCGCATCCGGCTCTGCCGCGAGATCGTCGCGGAGAAGGGCCTGTTCAAGTTCGCGCAGGCAACCGGCATCGACGCCGCGTGCGACCTCGCGATGTCGTGGATCAATGCGATGTTCTGCGCCGGGCTCACGTCCACCGTGGCGCGCCGCCGCATCGACGCGCGGCTCGCCCAACTCGAGAACGAGGACGACAACGAAGCCGCCGGCGAGCGCGAGACCGCGCGGCGGATCGCCGAGGCGTGCCGACTCTGGGACGCCTTCGACGACGCCTGCCGCAAGCGGGGCCTGATGGCGTTCGACCATCAGATCTCCGAGGCGATCCGCCTGCTGCAAGAAAGCGACGCGGCCGCATCGATCGTCCGCACCGAAACACGGCATTTGCTTGTGGACGAGTTCCAGGACGTCAACGCCGCTCAGATCGATCTCCTGAGCCTGATCGCCCCGCCCTCGAAGCTCGCGCCGCCCGACCTGTGCGTCGTGGGCGACGACGACCAGGCGATCTACGGCTTCCGCGGCTCCGACCCACGCGCCTTCGCCCGCTTCGAGGAGCGGTGGGGGCCCGAGACCGTCCGCACGATCGCGCTCGAGGAGAACTACCGCAGCGCCGAGCCCGTGCTGGCCGCCGCCAACACGATCATCACGCGGGCCGACCGCCGCTTCGATGACACCAAGACCGTCCGCCGGGGCGACGCGAGCGACGCGCCGACCGAGGGCGCGGCGGTCGAAGCCGTCCACCTTGAGCACCACGAGCAGGCGGGCCAGGTCATTGCCTCGATGATCCGCGCCGCGCGCGTTGATGACGACGTCCCCTACAGCCGCTTCGCCGTCCTCGCGAACTCGCACAAGGACCTCGAATCCATCGGCTCGACGCTCACGCTCGAGGGCATCCCGGTCAGGTGGTCGCGGACGCCCGCCGCCGACGCGGACGAGGGCGTGCAGGACGTCCTCGCGTGGGCCGAGCTCGCGCTCGATCCCGCAAAGTCCTGGCTCTGGCGACGCCTCATGCTCCGCGCGCCCGCCAACCTCGGGCACGCCGAGGTCGCGCAGATCGACCGCGCGTGGAAAGCCGCCCGTTCGCGCGACGAGACCGTCAACGAATCCGTCGCCGCTTGGGCGCTCGAGCGCGACAACGACCCGCAGACCGCCGCGAAGCTCGGTCGGCTCATCGAGCAGCACACCGAGCTTGCCAAAGCCGCCCTCGAACTCCGCGCCGACCGCTTCATCGAGCGCGTCATCGATCTCACCGACCCCGTGCACGCCGAGCTGCTCAGCGGCCGCGACCGCGCCCGCCGCATCCGCTCGCTCGTCGCGCTTCTCAGCTTCGCCCGCGACCGCCAGGACCGCCTCGACCAACCGGGCGATATCAGAGCCCTGCTCGACTACCTCGAAGACGCCCGCTCGATGTCCGCCAATTCGTTCGGCCAGCCCGATGTCCTCAAGCCCGTCGAGCAGTCGAGCGATCCCGATTCTGATGACGCCGCAAACGACGACAACGTCGTGACGCTCATCACCGCGCACAGCTCCAAGGGCCTCGAGTTCGACACCGTCTTTCTCGCCCGCGTCGAGTCGCGGGGCTTCCCGCAGGTCCACAAGCCTTCGGGCGATGCGGTCCCCCACTGGCTCACCGAGGACGACGACGAAGACCGCCGCGACGAGAAGATCGAGCACCTCGACGAGCAGCGGCGTCTCTTCTATGTCGCGCTCACCCGCGCGAAACGCCGTGCCGTCCTGCTGGGCAAGCCGCTGAAATCCAGGAAGACCACCAGCATGAACTTCCTGCTGGAGCTCGAGAACGCGGTAGGCGCACTCAACCGCGTCACGCCCGCCGACGAAGTCCTCGCAAACGACCCGCTCGCCCGCGGCGAGGGCGACGAGCTCGAACGCGAGATCAAGGCGTGGCAAGCCGAGCAGGACCGCGGCGCCCGCCTCGCCGCCGCCCGCCGCGAGGCCCGCCGCCTCGCCGCCGTCGCGCTCGACGAGGCCGACCGCCCCGACCTCGATTCCGACGACCTCGCGAGCGCGAACCAACGCCTTGCCGAAGCCTCGGCCCGGCTCGCCGTCATCGCCGCCGATGGCGCGACATAGAAGAGACGCCGCTGCTCGTCGAGGTGCTCGATCTTCTCGTCGCGGCG
>JBCDKU010000078.1:0-13092 GCA_038746265.1 Planctomycetota bacterium | reverse complement strand
GGTGCCACCGGGGAGCGAACCACGCCTCCCCGGTGCCGACGTGCCGGGGGACACGCGCCGGGGGAGGCGCGGAGGGGATCACCATGACGACCGGAAAGCGGGTCCTGATCGTGGACGATGAGCCGGACCTCTCCGAGCTCCTCGCGTACAACCTCGAACGCGGCGGCTACGTCACCCGCGTCGAGCACGACGGCGTCAAGGCCGTCGAGGCCGCCCGGACCTTCCAGCCCGACCTCATGATCCTCGACGTCATGATGCCCGAGCTCTCGGGCCTCGAGGTCGCCGACCGCGTCAAACGCGACCCCGCCCTCGCGGGTGTGCCCATCATCATGCTCACCGCCCGCTCCGACGAGCGCGACGAGCTCGACGGCCTCTCCGCCGGCGCCGACGACTACGTCACCAAGCCCTTCTCGATGAAGGTCCTCGAGGCCCGCATCGAGGCCGTCCTCCGCCGCGCCGAGGCCGCCGGCGGCAACGCCGCCGCTGCCGCCGCCCCGGAAAGCGCGGGCCAGATCCTCCGCGCGGGACAGCTCCAGCTCGACCGAGGCACCCACGAAGTCCGGCTCGGCGAAAGCGAGCTCCAGCTCACCAACACCGAGTTCCGCCTGCTGCTCTCCCTCATGGAAGCCGGCGGCCGCGTCCTCTCCCGACAGGCACTGATCTCCCAGGCAATGGGTCCGGGCGTCACCGTCACCGAGCGCACCATCGATGTCCACGTCACCTCCATCCGAAAGAAGCTGGGCGACGAGGCCAATCTCATCAAAACCGTCCGGGGTGTCGGCTACCGCATGACCTCCGAAGTCATGCGCGTCGGCAGCGCCTGACCGACCGCCTGACCGCATCCCAGCCCTCCCAAGGACCACCCCGACTGCCCGACGACGCCAGCCCACCCCGCCCCACACCCAAGCTCGCCGCGCCGCAATCCAGCGGCACGCCGTTCGTGGTCGGGCTCTGGGCCGCCGCGGCCCTCGTTGCCGTCGCACTCTCGATCGCCGTCCCCGTCGGCGGGCTCCTCCGCGTCATGGCCTTCTTCGGCGCGACCGGAGCCGCCTGGCTCGTCGTCCGCGGCTACCAACGCCGGCACCGCCTTCGTGTCCGCGAGGTCGGCGGCGTCATCGCCCGCCTCGGCACCATCGCGATGTCCACACGCCCGGGCGTCTCCCTCGCGCCCGCCGTCGCCTCGCTGCCGGCCCCCGAGGGCTGCACGCTCGAATGGCTCGAGGACTTCGCCGAGGACCGCGACGCCGAGCTCGGGCAGCGACTCGTCTGGCTCCTCGAAGCCCGCGCCGCGCTGCGCTCCATACTCGACGGCGTGGACGCCCCCGTCTTCGCCACCGATGAATCGGGGCAGATCCGCCTCGTCAACCGCGCGGGCGAGCGCCTCTTCGGACGCCGCGCGGGCCGCCTCGCGGGCCTGACCCTCGAAGAGCTCTTCACCAGCGGCCAGATGCTCGACCTGCACGAACGCGCCCAGACCGGCGACGCCGTCCGCGCCCAGGTCACCACCTCCATCGACGGCAACGCCCGCGTCTACGAGGTCGCCGCCACGCCCGTGCGCATGGACATCGCCGACCTGCCCGCCAGCTCACCCCAGCGCGCGGGCGCCGTCCTCACGCTCCGTGAGGTCACCGAGGAAGCCCAGACCGCCAAGCTCCGCACCGACTTCGTCGCCAACGCCAGCCACGAGCTCCGCACACCCATCGCCGCCATCCGCGGCGCCATCGAAACGATGATGGGCGCCGCCGCCGACGACACCGCCATGCGCGAGCGGCTCGCCCAGATGATCGAGTCCAACGTCACACGGCTCGAGGAGATGACCACCGACCTGCTCGATCTCGCCCAGCTCGAGAACGAGGACGAACGCCCGCCCCGCAAGCCCGTCCGCATGACCGAACTCGCCGAGCAGCTCGACTCGATCTTCCACTCCGTCTGCGAGACGCGCAGGCTCACGATCCGCTTCGATCTCGATCCCAAGCTCGAGCACCTCCGCACCGACGCGCGCCTGCTCATGCTCATCCTCCGCAACCTGATCGACAACGCCACCAAGCACGCCTTCGAGGACACCGAGGTCATCGTCAAGGCCCGCGCTATCCCCGTGGGCCAGCTCGAGATCGAACGCGTCGGCGAGACCGGTATCGACCTCACCGAAGACCCCGAAGCCGCCAAGCTCATCGGCGCGATCTTCACCGTCGCCGACCGGGGACAGGGCATCCCCCTCAAGCACCAGCACCGCGTCTTCGAGCGCTTCTACCAGGTCGATCCCTCCCGCGTCCGCACCGGCGCACGCCGAGGAACCGGGCTCGGGCTCGCGATCGTCCGCCACGCCGTCCGCCGCCTCGGCGGCGAGATCACCGTCGAGTCCGTCTACCAGGAAGGCACGACCATGCGCGTCGAGATCCCGCGCTGCGTGGACGAGTCCGGCGCCACCACCCGGGGCGTCGTCATGGACCAGCCCGACCAGTAACCCGACCAGTATCCCGACCCGTGGCGCGGGCGCGTGTCCTCACCGGCGCGACACCTACCCCGTACAGATCACCGAGCCGAAGCGCCAGCTCCTCGACAAGACAGAACTCCACCGCCGGCTGCCCGAACGGCCCCACACGGCACGTAATCACAATCTCGTCCACGCCAGCACCACGCCGGAACGACAGCTCCCCCTCCGCACCACGGCCCGTCAGCAGCGCGTAGACCCGGCTCACCTCGGGCAGCGACGCCCCCGCGAGCCTCACGTCCGCCGGGTGCTCGGGCTCGCCGAACTCGACTTCCCGTCCGAGCGTCGTCACCCGGCACCGCGGCAGCGCCACATTCAGCGCCGCCCCGATGTCCTCCCAGTCCCCGCGGACCGTCCGCACCACCGGGCTCGTGATCTCCTCCGAAACCGGAGGCACCGCGGGCGGCGGCGCCGCACACCCGGCGGCCCCAACCACCAACAACGCCGCTGTACCATGCACCACGCACCCGGACGCACCACGACAGAGGAAGGCCGACAGCTTGGATATCACGGTCAGAGTCCCCCAAGGTCCAGAACGCGTCGCGGTGCTCGGACCGGCCGAGCGGAACCTCAAGATGGTGCGTGAAGCCGTCGGCGTCAACATCGCCGCCCGCGACGACACCGTCCGCATCTCCGGGGACCGCCCCGCCGCCCTCGTCGCGCGGGCCGTCCTCGAGCGCCTCGCCGCCGAAGCCCGGGCCGGCAAACCCCTCGACCGACCGGGCGTCCTCGAGGTCATCTCCGACGAACTCGCCCGCGCGGGCGACGCACCCGAGACCGATCCGGACGCCCTCGAGCGCGGCAGAACTTTCAGCCGCTCCCGAGCCTCGGGCGAACTCGCGGGCCACGCCTGGGACGGTCCCATGACCGTCTCCGTCGCCGGGCGGCCCGTCCGCCCGCAGACCGACAACCAGAAAGCCTACCTCGAAGCCATCCGCACCAGCGAGATGGTCTTCGGCGTCGGCCCCGCCGGCACCGGCAAGACCTACCTCGCCGTCGCCGCCGCCGTCCACATGCTCCAGATCGGCCGCGTCCAGCGCGTCATCCTCGCGCGCCCCGCCGTCGAAGCGGGCGAACGACTGGGCTTCCTCCCGGGCGACCTCCAGGAGAAGGTCAACCCCTACCTCCGCCCGCTGCTCGACGCCCTGCACGACATGCTCGACTTCGGCACCGTCAGCCGCTTCATGCAGTCGGGCGTCATCGAGATCGCGCCCCTCGCCTTCATGCGCGGTCGCACGCTCAACAACGCCGCCATCCTGCTCGACGAAGCCCAGAACACCACGCCGGGCCAGATGAAGATGTTCCTCACCCGCATGGGCCACGGCAGCCGCGTCATCGTCACGGGCGACACCACCCAGATCGACCTGCCCGACCCCACCCAGTCGGGCCTCATCGACGCCGCCCGACGCCTCGCGCGCCTCAAGGGCATCGCGTTTATCCAATTGCTCGGCACCGACGTCGTCCGCCACGGCCTCGTCCAACGCGTCGTCGAGGCCTACGGCGAGGACGAACCCAGCAAGAGCGTCCACGGCGTCGCCATCCGCAAGGCGCTCGAAGAAGCCGACGACGCAGAGGACGCAGAGGACGGAGCGCAGTCCGATGGCGCGTGAACCTCAAACCCTCCGTGAGCGCATCCACGAGATCATCTTCGAAGCCGACACCCGCTTCGGCAAGGCCTTCGACGTCGCCCTCATCGCGCTGATCCTGCTCTCGGTGCTCACCGTCGTGATCCACTCGACCGACTGGGCCAGCAACTACAACGTCGTCTTCAACGGGCTCGAATGGTTCTTCACGGGCGTCTTCGCGATCGAGTACCTGATCCGCCTCATCATCGTCAAGAAGCCGATCAAGTACGCCACCAGCTTCTTCGGCATCATCGACCTGCTCTCGATCCTGCCCGCGTTCATCGGGCTCGTCGTTCCGAACGGGAGCGAACTGCTCGTCGTCCGCATGCTCAGGCTGCTCCGCGTCTTCCGCGTCTTCAAGCTCGCCCGCTTCCTCACCGAAGCCAGCAGCCTCAAGCAAGCGCTCATCGTCGCGCGGCACAAGATCGCCGTCTTCATCACCGCGGTGCTCATCATCGTGGTCATCGCCAGCGCCGTGATGCACGTCGTCGAGGGCGCCTCGGGCAACGAGGGCTTCAAGTCCATCCCCGACGCGATGTACTGGGCGATCATCACCATGACCACCGTCGGCTACGGCGACGCCACCCCGCAGACCGGCATCGGCAAAGCCATCACCGCCGCCCTCACGCTCACCGGCTACGCGATGATCATCGTCCCCACCGGCATCATCTCCGCCGAGCTGAGCGCCCCACACAAACCCAGAAGCAAGCTCACCACCCAGGTCTGCCCGAGCTGCACCCGCGAAGGGCACGACGCCGACGCCGTCCACTGCAAGTTCTGCGGCGAAACGCTCTAGGCCCTGTTTGGCGGATCGGTGGGACGGGCATCCTGCCCGTCCGAGCGGCATCGGAAGACCATAAAGACGGGCTGGAAGCCCGTCCCACCTTGCAAACATGATCCGTCAAACAGGGCCTAGACACCCGCCGCCGCGCCCTCGGGCTCGGGCCCGGTGCGCTCAGCCTCGGTCTCTTCCGAGACCCGCTCCTGCAGCCGCTCGACGCTGATCTCCTCGACGTAGTCCGTCGGATCCAGTCGCCGATCGGGATGGTCGAGATCCTCCACCTTCATCTCGACCGCCCGGCGATCCACTGTGTTGAGGTTGTGCCTCCGGATGATCGCGCTGAGCTGCGTCGTCTTCGCCGCCATCGCCTCGACCGCCGTCGCCGATGCCTCCGTGCCCGCCGCCGCCAGACGCAGCACCTCCGAGATCTTCCCGATCGACTCGGTCACGTCCTCCGACGCCACACGCTGCTCGTCCGCCGCCGCGATCACGCCGTTGAGCATCCCCGCGACCATGTCGGTCTCGGACAGGATCTCGCGGATCGCCATGTCCGCCTCGCCCGCCGTCTCGACACCGTCCGACACGCTCTGCACACCCTCGTCCATCCGCTCGCCCACCGCCATTGCGCTGGACTGGATCTGCTGGATGATCTCCGTGACCTCCGCCGTCGCGCCGGTCGTCCGCTCCGCGAGCTTTCGGACCTCGTCCGCCACAACCGCGAACCCACGCCCGTGCTCGCCCGCCCGCGCCGCCTCAATCGCCGCGTTGAGCGCGAGCAGGTTTGTCTGCGACGCAATCTCGTCGATCACGCTGATGACCTCGCCGATCCGATCGCTCGCCGTGCTCAGATCGCGCACGCTGTTCGCACACTCCGTGACCTTACTCTGCGCGTCGGTGAGCTTATCGATCGACGCCCGGAACGTCGTCCCGCCGGTCGTCGCGCACTCGCGGGCCATATCGATCCGCTTGCGGACCTCGCTCACGCCGCCCATCACGCCGCCCGCCGACTCCAGCACCCGCTCGCCGGCCTGGTGCACGCTCTCGACTTCCTGCTGCTGCGCCTGCACGAGCTGCCCGATCTGATGGTTCTCGTTCGCCACCTTCCCGGAGCTATCGCGCAGCGAATCGCTCACCCCCGTCACGCTCACCACAACGTCGTAGATCTTCTCAAGGAACGTGTTCAGCTCCGAACCAACCATCGCGATCTCGTCCGAGCCCTCAACCTGCGCCCGCCGCAGCAGGTTCCCGTCGCCGCCGGAAAGCTCGCCCAGCTGATGCTCGAAGTTCCGCAGACGATCGACCACCGCACGCTTCAGATAAAAGAATCCGAACGACACCACGCCGACTGCGCAGATGACCGAGCCGATCTGGATCAGGAAGATCGTCCGCCCACGCCCCTCCGACGCCCGCTGCAATGCTCCCACTGCTGCGTTCGACTCCTTCAAGAGCGCATCGTTCTCCGCAAGCAGCCGATCCCGAGCCGCAACAAACGCCGGATCCTCACCAGTCGCCGCCCCCTTCGCCGCCTCCAGCACCCGCTTCAGAGGCGTCCACCGCGAGACCACCGCCGAGAGCTCCTCTTCCGCGCCGCCCGAAGCCTTGGGCGAGATCACCACGGGCCCATCCGGCCACGGCGCCTCACCGCCCCCGACCAGCGCCGCGAGCGAACGGTCAAACAGACCCACCGTTGCCTCAAAATGATCCAGGTTCTCTGCAAACCGAGCAGGTTCCGTCTCGGCCGCCGTCATCAGCATCTGCTTGGTCATCCGCTGCGACAGCATCCGCTGCCGACCCGCGACGTTGACCACGAGCGCATCACTCTTCTGCGTCGAGAGCACCGCCGTCGTCGCACCGATCGTCACGACCAGCAGCACGACGGGAACGAGCAGACCGATCAACAGCTTGATTCGAATGGACATGGAACGGCTTCCTCCCCCATGGCAACCACAGCCAAAGGACCCAAAGAGGTCGGTTCGTCCGCCATCCCACGTCAATCAGACTTGAGATCAACCGTCGCAACAGCTGACCGGTCACTCCACCAAAGAGGGGCCCGCCCCGCTTCGTGGGTGACACCGTCGCAAACCCGATTCAGAGCCGGACTCAGACCGAGGCTCAGGACCCCACCCCAACCCCAAGCCGTTCCATCGCCCGCTGCAGGTCCGACCACACCTTCTTGCGGTTCTCGGGCGTGTACGACCGCAGAAAGAACGCCGGGTGGTACGTCGGCATCACCGCCACCGCCTCCTGATCCCACGCCCCATCCAGCATCGGCAGCATCATCGACGAGGGCGGGAACTCCGCCCACACCCCGCGCAGCCGGCCCATCGACTCCGTCGAATCCAGCAGCAGCCGGCTCGACGGCGCCCCCAGCGTCACGATCACCGACGGCGCGATGATCCGGATCTGCTCGAACAGATACGGCGCGCACGCCTGCACCTCTTCCGTCGTCGGCGTCCGGTTGTTCGGCGGACGCGTCTTCAGCACGTTCGCGATGTACACCGACTCACGGCTCAGCCCCATCGCCACGATCATCTTCTCGAGCAGCTGCCCCGCACGACCAACAAACGGACGCCCCGACGCGTCCTCGTCCGCCCCCGGCGCCTCGCCCACGAACATGAGCCGCGCCTCTGGATCGCCCTCGCCAAAAACGATGTTCGTGAAGCTCGTGTCGAACGCCGCGTGCGGCGCCTCCGCCTCGTACCGCTCACGCAACGCCGCCAAGCGATCCGCCTTCGACCCACCGCGAGCGACCGGCCGAGGCTTCACCTCTGCGACGGCCTCGGTTGCCGTGTCCGACGCATCCGCCACTTCCGGCGCCGCCGGCACAGCCTCAAAGCCGTCCTCACCGTCGCCGCTCCGATAGCACGGCACAAAGTCCACCCCGAAGAGCTTGCTGGTCATCGCGTGCTGTTCAACGAGTTGCCGGAGATCACCCATCGGAGCAGTCTAGAGCCGCCTCATCCGGCTCACCCACAGCCCGTACTCCAGCCCCGCCTTCCGCTGCGCCGCGGAAGCCGGACGGTCACCATCCCCCATCGCCGTCATCATCCGCCACCGCCAGTACGCCCCGCCGAACCGGAACCGGATCGCGACCGCCGTCACCAACAGGCCCCCGCACGCCCGAAGAAAGTCGATGGGCGACCGCAGCCGCATCAGCTCACGTCCGCCGCCGCCGTGCGGTACCAGTCCACCGCCAGCTCGAGTCCCTGCTCAAAGTCAATGAACGGCTCGTAGCCCAGCAGGTCCCGCGCCCGGGAAAGATCCGCCTGCGAATCCCGCACGTCGCCCGCCCGCACCGGACGGTGCTCGGGCGTCAGGTCGTCGCGCCCGTGCGCCGACGCCATGATCCGCGCCAGCGTATTGATCGAGGTCGAATCGCCGGTCCCGATGTTGATCGTGTCGCCCGCGAGCGGCGCATCGACCGTCGCCGCGAGCAGGTTCGCGTAGACGATGTTCGCGACATAGGTGAAGTCGCGCGTCTGCTCGCCGTCGCCGTAGATCACCGGGCGCTCGCCCGCCTTGAGCTTCTTCGCGAACGCCGGGATCACACCCGCGTAGGGCGAGTCGGCGGGCTGCCTGGGCCCGAACACGTTGAAGTACCGCAGCGATACCGCCGACAACCCGTAGCTGTCCGCGTACGCCGACGCGAGATGCTCACCCGCCAGCTTGCTCGCCGCGTACGGGCTGAGCGGTTCCGGCGCCGAGGTCTCGCGCTTGGGCAGGCCCGGCGCATCGCCGTACGCCGAGGACGACGCGCTGTACACCACACGCTTCACACCCTGATCGCGCGCCGCCTGCAGCACGCGCAGAGTCCCGGTCGCGTTGATCGCCCACGTCCGCTCGGGATCCTCCAGCGACCGCGACACCGAGCTCCGAGCCGCGAGGTGCAGCACCAGGTGCGCACCATCAACTGCCGAAGCCAGCCCATCGGGATCCAGGATCGACGCCTGCAGGAACCGGCAGCGCCCGGGCTCCATCTCGATCACCTGACCGAGATGCCCAAGATCCGAGTTCGTCAGATCATCGATGACCGAGACCGACGCCCCGAGCGAGACCAGAGCGTCCACGACGTGCCCGCCGATGAACCCCGCCCCGCCCGTCACGCAGCACCGCTTGCCGTCGAGCTTGGCGCGCAGTGAATCGATGGCGTGCTCAGGGATCCGCGTCACAGCACCATGGTAGCGTCGCCGCCCCCCAGAACGCCCGCAGGCTTCACAAGAGCCCGTCCCGGTCGGGCCCCGTCAGGGCCGGCGAACCGAACGGTGAACAGAGCCGATCTCAAGGCATCTCCGGCGGCAGCGACCCGTTATTGATGATCGGCCCGAACGTCTCGAACGACTCGATGAACGCGAACAGATCCGAGATGTTCGTGATCCCGTTCCCATCAAAGTCCGCGACCGAAGGATCTGCCCCCGTGAAGTCGGCGATGTACGCAAGGACGTCCGCCATATCGAACATCCTGTTCCCATCCCAGTCCGCGGCGAGGGTAATTGGGGTGAGATCGAGGATGAGCCGTGTGCCAGGCGACGCGGTCAGATCGAACGGGTTTTCTTCTGTGCCTCTTCGAGGCACAAACATTGGTGATTCCGGTGCCGCGAGCAGCTCATTGACGGTTCGGCCGTAGTCCGATGGCGGACCGAAGAAGTTGAAACCGCCGAGACGAAACACCCCACCGTCTTGAATCCTTACGATCGCACGTTCGATCGCCTGACCTCCATAGATCGGCTCGTCGAGCAGTCCGGCCAGTAGATCTCGCCCCAAATCAACTGGCTGCGCGAGATCAATCAGCGGGACATCAAACCCCTGAGCCCGTGCACCGTCTTCAAGGATCCTGTTGAAACCAAGCAGCGAATCGATGATCAGACTTCCAGTAAAAATGTTACCGCCGAAGCCAGAAAACGAGCCATCCTGCTGAGTCAGATCCTCGACGGCAGTCATACGGGTGATCGATCTTGGTGCAAGGAAAATCGATTCAGCAACGCGCCCGCCTTCGATCACCAATTCGCCTCCCGGATGAACGGTGAATCCAAAGCCAAGCGAGCCGCTCGGCTTGAGTTTCACTTGACCCCCGTCGAAGACACCTGAGTAGGGACCAATATCGCCGGCAACATCAACGGATCCGAGTGCTCGCAGCCCCCATTCCGCCGATCCGCCCTCGTCGATCTCCATCTCGCCGCCGCGATCGACCAACGTGTGCGGTGGAGCTCGCTCGCCCGCGGCAATCGCGACTCGGTCACCCGTCCGGATGATTCGTTCCTCTGCTTCCTGGCCGATCTCAGGCATCACGCTCTCGGGCGCTTCAACGGTGACCGATCCGATGTATGTAGCGGTATCTACTGCGCCACCATTGCCCTGCAACGCGAGCGGCGTGCCGTCAGACAGAATCGCCGAAATCGCTGGAATATCAAAGTCTGTTTCGGGAACCCAAGTCTCGCCAAGGCTGTAGGCGACCCCGTTGATTGTGACGTTTGTTCCACGGATGACGAGTTCATTGATCGCTCTATTCGTGAGATGATCGATCAGCCCCCCAGCGATGACAAATCGCCGTGCACCCATCCCGGATTGCCCACGGATCCAGGCACCGTTCTCTATCATGACTTCGTCCGCGAATAGTGTCGAGAGTGCACCATTCAGCGTCGATCCGCTGATCAACACACGCTCGATGTCGTCGTCGAATCCACCGCGGAATCGGCCGATGTCCGAGTTGATCAGTTCGACCTCTGCTACCCTCGTGACTGCGATGCCACCAACCGACGCTAGAGGCGGGACACCTGGAGCAAGTGCGTCCCGGAAACGGCCGTACGGAACACCGAACTCGATGGCCTCGGTCTGCTCTAGAAGCGGCGGCCGCAACTCGGATGAATCAACCCGGACCCGAGCAAAGTCTCGAGCGATGAGGCGACCGTTTACGATACTGTCAACGACATCGACCGTTTCGGGTTCTTCGGGCGCCGGCCCGAAGAAAGGTCGTGAGAGCGTGAGCGACTCGAAGCTCCTAAGCCCCAGCGTGCTCTCCACGAGGCGTAGCGTCCCGTAAAGGTAATACTGCGATTCTTGGAATGTGATACCGTCGCGCAAACTGATTGTTACGCGACTTCGCTCGATATCGAGAGACGTGTAGTACTCGATCACGTCCGATTCAAATGCGAGATCGGCTTCGCTGTCTCGTAGTCTTAGTGTGCCTCTGGTTTCGCCACGATCAGTATCGAACCAGAGCGGCTCGCCATCATCTCGACGCGCAGTGACTTGATCAAGAAGAACCTCGCCGCCGGTGAGCGAGAGTCTTCCGTTCAGAACACCATTGACGACTTCTATACGCGCGTCGCCATCCGTGCCGACTGAACCGATGCGAGACTCCGACGCATAGATCTCGGCAAGCCCTTCCGAATTAAAGCGATTCGACACTGCGAACAAACCGCCGACGACCGATTGATCAACCTCTGCGCGTGCCGAACCCACACTCGGAGTGCGACAAGATCGCTAGACGAGAGGATCGCCGTGCCGCCGACAAGTGCGACACCCGCCAGCCGCTTGTCCTCCAGAGTTATCGCCGCATTCACGGCGTTGAGGTTAAGGCCGTTACGGAAGTAGGTCTCGATGCGCGGGAGCAGGTACGGCGGAAGCTCGTCACCTGAAAGATCGTCGAGGGGCCCGTCGAAGCTGATGGTTGCACCATCGAAGAGGTTGATCTGACCGGCGATCCCGCCCCGGATCGTGAGCGTCGATCGGACGAAATCTGCGTTGGTGATCGCGCCAAACTCCTGAACGAAGACAGAGTCCACGAAGGCGACGTCACCCGAGGGATAGAAGAAGACTCCGATTGGCACGTACAGATCTTCGGTGGCGCGCTGCCGCAGAAATCCGCGGATTCGGCCGCCGCGGTTGATGACTGTCATGCCCTCGTACGTGGAACTCGGTGACGTGCTGGCGCCCTCGTAAAGGATCATGGTGCCGTTACGGAGTTGGGTGCCGCTCCCGAGGACCGCGTTGTCGAAGTTTTCCGGGACGTCGTCTGTCGGGTCCGGGTCGGGCGGGGGTGGGCCCTGGGCGACGTGGATGGTGGCGCCGTTGAGGTCGAGGGGGCGGCGGTCGTCTTCGGTGCCGCCGAAGATGGTGAGTTCGCCCTCGTCGAAAAAGATCACCGTGCCCGGGTTGGCGGCGAGGAATTCCTCGGTGGGGAACGCTACCGGGGGGACGTGGATCTCGGGTTGGGCGTGGGTGGTGACGGCGACGGCCGTCATGCCGAGGGCGGCGATGGCTCGCTGGATTCGGGCTCTTGGCATTCGTGGTTCTCTTCCCTGCGCTGATCTGTCCTGCGTTTTTCGGCCTTGCGCTTCTCTGCCTTGGTATCCGTCCACCACAAATCTACGCGCTCGGCGGAGCGACGCAAGGGCTTTCCGGGGTATCGCGGGGAGATGGCGCACGGAGGGCGTTGGTGCATGCAGGTTTTTCGGGACCTCATTGCTGAGAGGTTGCAGGACGCGGGCTCATACGTCGGCCAGCGACCTGGGGCTGCTACGCTCTCCGCGCCTCGCCTTGCCAGCAGGCAAGGCGAGGCGAGGCGCTCGGGCAACGAAAAAGGGATGGTCCGCGAAGCGAACCATCCCTTGGTCATCGGTCTTGGATTCTAACTCGTGGCCGCTGCGATGCGAGCTCGAATCGGTCTTACGCCGGAGCCGACCAGGTGCTCTTGAAGGCTCGCAGGGTTTCGTCGATCTTCGCGTTGATGTCGTCGCCGAGGGCCTTGGAGCTTGCGAGCTCGTCGCGGACGGCTCTGCCGGAGCCGGCGAAGTAGTTGAGCATGGCCTTCTCGAAGTCGGCGATGTGCTTGACATCGACGTCGTCCATGAAGCTCTTGGAGGCGGCGTAGATCGAGAGGACCTGATCGACGACCTCGAAGGGCTGGTACTGGGGCTGCTTGAGGAGCTCGACCATGCGGGCTCCGCGGTCGAGCTGCTTCTGGGTGGCGGGGTCGAGCTCGGTGCCGAGCTGGGCGAAGGCCTCGAGCTCGCGGAAGGCGGCGAGGTCGAGACGCAGGGAACCGGCGATCTTCTTCATCGCCTTGATCTGCGCGTTGCCGCCCACGCGGGAAACGGAGATGCCGACGTTGATGGCGGGGCGGACGCCCTTGTAGAAGAGGTCGGGCTCGAGGTAGATCTGGCCGTCGGTGATGGAGATGACGTTGGTGGGGATGT
>JBCDKU010000077.1:0-13241 GCA_038746265.1 Planctomycetota bacterium | reverse complement strand
GGCGGGCGAGCCGCCAGTGCCACGCGCTTGGGTGTGTGGTCGCACCCGCCTTTGTGTTGTAGATTGGTGGCTTCCGAAAGGGGGCTGCTGTGTCTCGACTTGCGATTCTTCTTGTGGTGTTGATCGGGTCGGCTGCGTTTGGGCAGCGGTTCGAGGTGTCGTTCCCGCGTGAGGTTGAGAGCGGGGCGATCGACGGGCGATTGCTCGTCATGCTCTCGAAGAACGGGGACTCGGAGCCGCGGTTTCAGGTGCGGGACGGTGTGCTCACGGCCCAGGTCTTCGGGATCGACGTCAACGGGCTCAGGCCCGGGCAGCGGGCGCTGATCGATCGGGACGTCTTCGGCTTCCCGCTCGAGAGCCTGCGCGATGTCGAGCCGGGCGAATACTGGGTGCAGGCGCTGCTGCACCGGTACGAGACGTTCAACCGCTCCGACGGGCACACGGTCAAACTCCCCATGGACAACGGCGAGGGGCAGCAGTGGGCGCGGTCGCCGGGCAACCTCTACAGCACGCCCCGCAAGGTCCGGGTGTCGAACCGCGGGCCGATCCGTGTGGAGCTGGACAAGGAGATCGCGCCGATCCCGGATCCCGAGGACACGGACTACATCAAGCACATCAAGATCAAGAGCGAACTGCTCAGCGAGTTCTGGGGTCGGGATATGGAACTGGGGGCGGTGGTGCTGCTGCCGCACGGGTGGGAGGATCACCCGGAGGCGCGGTACCCGCTCATCGTGAATCACGGGCACTTCCCGTACACGTTCGGCGGCTTCCGTGAGGAGCCGCCGGATCCGGATCTGGAGCCCGAGTACAGCGAGCGGTTCGATCTCGACGGGTACAACATCATCCAGCAGGAGCTCGCGCACCAGCTCTACAAAGACTGGACGAGCCCCGATTTCCCGCGGTTCATCGTGATGCAGGTGCAGCACGCGAACCCGTACTACGACGACTCCTACGCGGTGAACTCGCAGAACCTCGGTCCCTACGGCGACGCGATCATGCACGAACTGATCCCGGCCGTCGAGGAACAGTTCCGCGGCATCGGCGAGGGCTGGGCGCGGTTCACCTATGGCGGCTCGACGGGCGGCTGGGAGGCGCTCGCGGTGCAGGTCTTCTACCCGGACGAGTTCAACGGCTGCTTCGCGGCGTGCCCGGACCCGATCGACTTCCGCGCGTACACCGTCGTCAACATCTACGAGGACGAGAATGCGTACTACGACCGCGGCGTGTTCAACGAGGTCGCGCGGCCCGGCCGCCGAGACGGCAAGGGGCACCTGCAGGCGACGCTCGAGCAGATGAACCACCGCGAGCTGGTGCTGGGCACGCATTCGCGGTCGGGCGATCAGTGGGATATCTGGGAGGCGGTCTACAGCCCGGTCGGGGCCGACGGGTACCCGATGCCGATCTGGGACAAGAAGACGGGCGAGATCGACCGCGAGGTCGCGGCGTTCTGGCGCGAGAACTACGACCTGCGGCACATCATGGAGCGTGACTGGGCCGAGCTGGGCCCGAAGCTCGAGGGCAAGATCCGCATCTACTGCGGGACGATGGACAACTACTACCTCAACAACGCCGTAGTGCTTGCTGAGGAGTTCCTGGAGTCCACGACCGACCCGTACTACGACGGCGTCGTGGACTACGGGCCGGGTGCCGAGCACTGCTGGAACGGCGACCACGAACGGCCCAACGCGATCAGCCGTCTGCGGTACCACCAGATGTACGTCGATGACATTCTTGAGCGGATCGAGAAGACGGCACCCGCTGGGGCGGATCTGACGAGCTGGCGGTACCGCGAATAGGTCGAAGTCTTTGGGTGGCACTGGCGGCTTGCCCGCCAGTGATGGACGCCGTCCGACGTTCGCACTGGCGGGCAAGCCGCCAGTGGCACCCGCTTAGACACTCATTCAGAGTCTTTCGAGCGAGCTCGGCATCAGATCCGCAAGTTCACGCGCGAGCAAGCCGGATGACGCCTCGTGGGTCTCCGCCCACCGCTCACCCGCGATTGCGTGCGCCTCGACACCGAGCCTTGCTGCGTCGAAGAGGTCGAGCGGTTTGTCCGGTGGCTTCGGCATTGTGAATGACCCGATCGCCTGCGGGCCCGGCGCGACGTGCTGCGCGACCAGAGCGGCGATGACGCCGGTGAGGACATCGCCCGTGCCGCCTACGGCGAGGCAGGGGTGGCCGCGCCGGCAGGTCCAGGTGCGGAGGCCGTCGGTGACGACGGTGCCCGCGCCCTTGAGGACGACGATGATGCCGAGGCGGCGGGCGAGTTCGGCGGCGTCGTGGTCGCGTTTGCCCAGGGTGGCCATGCCGAGGCGGTCGGTGAGCCGTGCGAATTCGCCGGGGTGGGGCGTGATGATCGTCGCGGCCCGGATGAGCTCGGGGTAGCTGCGGATGCGGGCGAGCGCGTTGAGCGCGTCGGCATCGGCGACGACGGGGACGTCCTGCTGGCCGAGCGCGCGGACGGACAGTGACTCGGCTTCGTCGCCCGGACCCAGACCGGGGCCGACGGCGAGGCAGTCGGCGATTGTGAGCGCGTGGTCAAGTGTCTCGGCAGCGTCGTGCGGGATGACGGCGAGGTCGCGATCGACGGCGAGGCCGATCGCGGTGGCTTCGGGGATCTGCTCGAGCGCGGGGATCAGCAGGGGCTTGGGGACGAGGAGCCTGGCGAGCCCGACGCCCGCGCGGAGGGCGGCGCGGGCGGTCAGCGTGGGGGCGCCGAGCATCGCGGACGCGGGGCGGGCGCAGCCGCCGAGGATCAGCGCGGTGCCGTGCGTGCCCTTGTGGCTGTCGGCGGCTCGCGGGGGGAGCTTCGGGAGCGGGCCGGCGTCATCGGTCATGTGATGATCGTATCTGCTTCGCGTACCCTCCCGGCGTGATCGATACGCACTGCCATCTCACGTTCCCGGATCTTGCGCACGACGTCGAGGGGATCATCGAGCACGCGAAGTCGCTCGGCGTCAACGGCATGATCACGGTCTCGACGACGACGGCGAACTGCGTGGACTGTCTTGAACTCGCGGAGCGGTTCGACAACGTCTGGTGCTCGTCGGGTGTGCACCCGTTGTACTCGGACCCGGCGCGGGGGGACCGAGACGCCGAGGCGGGCGAGCACGACTGGGCGCGGATGCGGAAGGTCGCGGAGCACGAGCGGTGCGTGGCGTGGGGCGAGCTGGGGCTCGACATGCACTACGACGAGCCGCCGCTCGATCTGCAGAAGCGGGTGCTCGCGGAGCAGCTGGCGCTGATCGAGCAGTGCGACGCGGACGGGCTGGTCAAGCCGATCATCGTCCATTGCCGGAAGGCGGTGGGGGAGCTGATCCCGATCCTGCGGTCGAGCACGGTCGATCCGTCGCGCTTTGTGTTCCACTGCTTCACCGAGGGCCCCGACGATGCTCGGGCGGTGCTGGATTTCGGCGCGATGATCTCGTTCACGGGGATCGTGACGTACAACAACGCGCAGGAGGTCGCGGAGTCGGCGAGGCTCACGCCGCTCGATCGGATGATGGCGGAGACGGACGCTCCGTTTCTGTCGCCGAGGCGTGTGCGCAAGCAGCGGCCGTGTTTGCCCGGCTTCTCGCGGTACACGGCCGAGTTCCTCGCGGAGCTGAAGGAGAAGGACTGGGCGGCGTTCGAGTCGATCATCGACGACAACACCGAGCGGTTCTTCGGGATCCGCGTGCCGTCGAGCGTGGAGACCGGGGCGTGATGCTGCAGGAGACCGCGACTGATCTCGGCGGCTGGCTTCACGATCTCGGGCCGTACGTCTTCCGCCTGCCGAACGGGTTTGGCCCGAAGTGGTACGGCGTGAGTTACATGATCGGCTTTGTGCTCGCGTGGTTCGGGCTCAAGCAGCTCGCGAAGCGCGACCTGATCGCGATCCCCGTGGACCGCGTGACGGACGCGATCATGCTCGTCGTCATGGGCGTGCTGATCGGCGGGCGGCTCGGGTACTGCGTGTTCTATCGGCCGTCGCTGCTGATCGATTTCTCGCCGATGGTGCTGTTCGGAGCCGAGGTCCCGATGTGGGGCGCGGTGAAGGTGTGGGACGGCGGCATGGCGAGCCACGGCGGCCTCATCGGCGTGATCGTGGCGGCGTGGTGGATCTCGCGCGGGTTCAAGACCGAGGATGGTGAACGGGTCGGTGTCTGCCCGCCGCTGCATGTTGCGGATGCGCTCGCGTTGGTCGCGCCGTTCGGGCTGTTCCTCGGGCGGATCGCGAACTTCATCAACGGTGAACTGCTCGGCAAGGTCATCGCGCACCCGGGTGATCGCGTCGCCGGCTTTCATCGCTACGTCGCGGTGCGGTACCCGCAGGAGCACCTCGACCCGGGGCACGCGCCGGAGCTGACGGTCGAGCAGCAAATCGAGATGGCGCGGCTGCTGAACGAGTTCGTGCCGACGGACGAGCCGTTCGGTATCCGATACGAGAAGCTGCTCGGCATGCTGCAACGAGGCGTGCCCGGGATCGAGGAGCGGCTCGCGCCGCTGGTGTCGGCTCGCCTGGCCTCGCAGCTGGTGCAGGCGCTCGCGGAGGGCGTGATCGTCGCGCTGGTCGTGTGGTTCGTCGCGCGACGGCCCCGGCGTCCGGGGCTCGTCGGAGGGTGGTTCCTGATCAGCTACGGCGTGCTGCGCGTCCTGACGGAGTTCGTCCGTCTGCCCGATACGCACCTCGCGAATGCGCGGCCGCTGGGTCTGACGCGGGGTCAGTGGCTCAGCGCGGTGATGGTGCTCGCGGGCGCGGGGCTGGTCATCTACGCAAGCCGTTCAGCCGGCCGGCGTTTCCTCGGCTGGGCGGGGAGCGCTCAGGCGGGCGAGGCCGAAGGTCAGCCCGAAGCCGACAGCGATCAGGCCGAGTGAACCCGCGATCTGGATCGGCGAGGGCGTGAACGTGCGCTGCTCCCAGTCCTTCGGATCGCTCTCGAACTCCGCGAGATTCTCCTCGGTGACGGTTTCGCCCTTGATGACATCGCCCGGAACGGGCTGGACGCCCTCGCGGAAGGGGTAGAGGCCCGCGGGCGCTGCGATGAGAAGGCCCAGCAGCACGCCGAGCGTGGCTTTCTCGAAGCGATGGAGCAGGAAGCGGAGCAGGTTGCCGACGACCGCGATGCCGACAACGACGCCGATGCCGACGGGGACGACGACCTTCAAGGGCTCCATCAGCGCGTTGATGTCGGCGGCCTTGACGGCGTCCTTGGTCTGATCGATCGCGGTGACGAGCGTTTCGTAGAGCCCGAGTAGCAGAAGCAGGTACGCGCCGCTGATGCCCGGCAGGATCATCGCGCTCGCGCCCGCGACACCGCCCAGCACAAGCATGACGATCCCAGGCTCGCCCGCGGGACCGATCGCCCCGCGTTCCTGCAGCACGACCAGCCCGGCCATGACCACAACGCCGCCAACCACGCCGGCCCACGCGGCTGTTGTGAACGGTCGGACGAGCCCGACCATCAGCGGCACGCCGCCGAGCGTGAGCCCGATGAAACCCGAGTACATCGCCCAGCGGGCCTCGACAAGACCCAGCGTCACGAGTTTCACGAACGCGACGATGGCGATCGCCGCGCCGACGAGGACGGAGCCGAGGAGGACGACTGCCTTGATCGAAAACCGCAGCCGCGTGACGTCGCTCACGGCATCGATGAACTGCTGATACACGCCTGCCGCGACGAGCATCGTGCCCCCCGAGATCCCGGGGACGAGGTTGGCAAGGCCCATGAGCCCGCCCCCGACGGTCGCCCGGGCGATCAGCGCGGGCGGGACGTCGGCGAATCGCCCTTTCGGGGGCGTTCCGGGGTGTTCGGTTTCAAGCGAGGGTTCGGGCACGTTCGATCCTTGTTCCGGACAGGTGGCGGACAGGCGGACGCGGCCGGGCGGTCCCGGTGCGGTCGATATAGTTGCCCCGAACAGGGCCCCGCGCGGCGGGCCCGCGCAGAAGTTCAGCGGGGAGATCGGCATGAACGTGCTCGTGACAGGCGGTGCAGGCTACATCGGCAGCCATGCTGCGCAGACACTGCTCGCCCAGGGGCACAAGGTGGTCGTCGTGGATAACCTCTTTCGCGGGCATGCCCGGGCGATCGAGCGGCTCCGCGAATCCGTGGACGGCGAGACGCGGAAGCGGTTCCACTTCGTCGAGGCCGACATGGGCGACCGCCCGCGGATGGCCAAGCTGATGGCCGAGCACGCGATCGAGGCGGTGATGCACTTCGCGGCCCTCGCGTACGTCGGCGAGAGCGTGACCGAGCCGCTGGTCTACCACCACAACAACACCGGGTCGGCGATCGAATTGCTCCGCGCGTGCGACGAGGCGGGGGTCGGCAAGTTCGTCTTCAGCTCGACCTGCGCGACCTACGGCGAGCCGGACGCCGTGCCGATCGCCGAGACCGAGAAGCAGTCGCCGATCAACCCCTACGGCTGGTCGAAGCTGCACGTCGAGCGCGTGCTGCACGACCACGCCGAGGCGTGCCGGCGGACGGGAAAGAAGTTCGGGTACGCGGCGCTCCGGTACTTCAATGTCGCGGGCGCCGACCCGACGGGCGTGCTCGGCGAGTGGCACCAGCCCGAGTCGCACCTGATCCCGATCGTGCTCGAGGTCGCTCAGGGCAAGCGCGAGAAGGTCACGGTCTTCGGCGAGGACTACGACACGCCCGACGGCACCTGCATCCGCGACTATGTCCACGTCACCGATCTGGTCGAGGCCCATGCGCTGGTGCTCGGCAAGCTCGAGCCGGGCGACGAGCGGATCTACAACGTCGGCATCGGCAACGGCTATTCGGTCCGCGAGGTCATCGAGTCGGCCCGCCGCGTAACGGGGCACGCGATCCCCGAGGTCGCGGGCGAGCGGCGTCCGGGCGATCCACCCAAGCTGTTCGCCGACCCGAGCCGCATCAAGTCGGAGCTGGGCTGGGAGGCCCGGTTCACCGATCTCGACGAGACCGTCGCGACGGCGTGGAGGTGGTTCGAGGCAAACCCCAAGGGCTACGACGCATGACGATCCGCTCGACGGCGATCTCGGTGTGTGCGGTGCTCATCGCGTTCGCGGTCGCCGGGTGCACGACCATCGAGCCGCCGGGCGGGCGATCGGCGTCGCGCACGACGCAGCCGGCGCTGCCGATCGCGATGGACGAGCAGATCGACGCGCCGCCGCTCGTGTGGCCCGCGCGGTGGGGGAGCCGGCGGACCGGCTCGCAGGGGGTGACCGTCGCGCTCGACGGCCCGCTCGGCGACTGGGCGGCAGGCCGCATCGGTCCCAACGGACGCCTCCGGGCCGATCCGATTGATGAAGCGCAGGTGCTCGCGCTCGCGGACGGCCGTGCACGCGGGCCGTACGGGTATCGCTTCGAGGGGCCGAGCTCGTTCGTGTTCCTGCGTCCCGATCAGCGGATGCCCGAGCGGTTCCAGCGCGAGCCGAGCACGCCGGCCGGCGACGAGCCCGACGAGCTGTTCGCGTTCGTCTCGGCGAGCGAGGCCGAGGAGGGCCCGGCGTTCGCGCGGGACCGGATCGAGATCCAGCGGACGTGGTTCGCGGTGTACGACGCGGACGAATCGAAGCCCGTGAAGGGGACGGTGCTGTTCCTGCCGGGGCTGTACGGCGCGCCGACCGGGATCAACGACGAGATCGTGGGCGAGGCGAACCGCGACGGGTGGACGGTGATCCGGATGCTCGCGCCGCCCTCGCGGTTCACGCAGCGGCGTGTGATCAAGGTGCCGGACTGGGACGCGATCCCGGCGGCGGGACGCGAGGCGGCCCGCGTGCTCGATTCGCGCGTCGCCGAGATCGCGTACGCCGCGGAGGCAGCGCTCGAGCGTGTGCACGCGCGGAAGAACTTCCTGCGGGCGTTCCCGGTTGCGATGTACGCATCGAGCGGCAGCGCACTTGCGGGGCCCGCCGTCGCAACGCGGCTCGCGGGCGTGATCGATGCGGCCGTCCTCGTTGCGGGCGGGGCGGGGCTTGTCTCGATCGCCGAACGCAGCGGCTTCGCGTCGATGGTGGACTCGGTGCAGTTCGAGTGGGCTGGCGACCCGACGGAAGCCTTGCCGGACATGGTCATCGCTGAGCTCGAGCGGGCGTACCTCCGCGAGAGCAGCCTCGATCCGTACCACGCGGGCGCGGCCTTGTACGGCGTGCCGACGCTGATGATCCACGCCGCAAAGGACGGCGTCGTGCCCGCCGGGAACGGCAACCTGCTCTGGGAACGGCTCGGCCGGCCCGAGCGGTGGTCCGACCCGATCGGTCACACGCTGATTTTCCTGACGCTGCACACCAAGACCGGCCGTGTGCTCGACTGGCTCGACCGCAAGATCGCGGGCCGCATCGCGGGCGTGAACGAGGATCGCCCGTAGTGCTGGCGATCGCGCTCAGCCCGTACCACCTGACGACGCGCGAGGCGGCCGCCATGGCGTCGATCGTCCTGGCGGATCACGTTGTCACGATGCTGCCCACGCCCTTCACGGCGGGCGTGACGGTCTCGAAGAACGACGTGGGCCGCGCGGTGCAGTCGGCGCCCGAGTACCTCGAGTTCATCGAATCGTGGGCGTGGGCTGCGCCGCTGTTCGAAGAGAACGTGCTCGGCTCGGTCTTCCAGGGCGAGGACGCCTCGGGAGATGTCCGAGCCGCGTGCGAGCTGGTCAATGATGACGACCGCTTCGGTCCGCTGCGACCATTGATGCGGCAGGCGCTGTTTGAGGATGAAGCCAGCTACCTCGCCGCGGTGGCGCGCGACGTGCTCAAGGCGGGTCCCGATCCCGGGATCTCGGTGCCGGTCGCCGCGGGTCTGGACTCGTTCGCAGCGCGGCACGGGCTGCTGGTCGCCCGGGCCGAGCCCAGCTCGGTCGCGCAGAAGACCGAATCGCGCCTCGCCACGCCCATGTTCGGTGTCGCGATCCCGGCGCTCGTGCAGGCCTCGGCCGACCGCCTCCTGCTCGCCCGGGCGCTGCTCGAAGAAGAGCTCATCGCCCTCCGCGATGCGATGCTCGACGCGATCGACGCGGGGGGCGACGTGAACGCGGTTCGCGAGGCGGCGTCCGCGTATGCGGATGCCTTTGACCGCGAGCGCGAGGACCTGCTCTCGCCGCCCGGGGCGTTCGAGGAGGACGAGGTCCGCACGATCGCGGGCACCGTCACCGTCCAGGCTCAGTCAATGCCGGTGGACGCCGTGCTGCGTTCGAGCGCGGCGGCCGCACGTTCGCTGCAGAACCACCGCGAGTCAGGCGAGGGCGTCGCAACGGGCGAGGGGCTGGTGTCGCTGGTGATCAAGGTGGTGGGCCGCGGCCGGCGCTAGCCTGCGTCATGCCGAAAGCACCCAACCGGCTCGCGGGCGAGACGAGCCCCTACCTCCTGCAGCACGCCCACAACCCGGTCGATTGGTACCCGTGGGGCGACGAGGCCTTCGCCGCCGCGCGGGCCGCAGACAAGCCGATCTTTCTTTCGATTGGCTACTCGACGTGCTACTGGTGCCACGTGATGGAGCGGGAGTCGTTCGAGGACGACGCCACCGCGGCCGTGCTCAACGAGCACTTCATCGCGATCAAGCTCGACCGCGAGCAGCGGCCCGAGATCGACGACGTCTACATGACCGCAACGCAGCTGATGACCGGCTCGGGCGGCTGGCCCATGAGCGTCTTCCTCGAGCCCGAGCAGCTGCGGCCGTTCTGGTGCGGGACCTACTTCCCGCGCGAGCCGAGGCAGGGCCTGCCCAGCTTCAAGCAGGTACTCAAGGGCATGGCGGACGCCTACGTGACCAAGCGCGATGACGTGATCGCGCAGGCCGAGCAGCTTGCGGACGCCGTCCGCTCGCAGCTCAGCGAGCGGGCCGAGCCAGTCGCCTTGAACCACGAGCATGTCGCGGCCGCCGTCGGCGCACTGCTCCAGCAGCACGACGCCCGCGAGGGCGGGTTTGGCGGCCAGCCCAAGTTCCCGCAGCCGGTGTATCTCGAGCTCCTGCAGGCGGCGCGCGATCACGCTGGTGACCAGAACACCCGCACCGCGATCGATGCGTGCGTGAAGTTCACGCTCGACCGCATGGCGGTGGGGGGCCTCTTCGACCAGGTCGGCGGCGGCTTCCACCGGTACTGCGTGGACGCGACGTGGACCGTGCCGCACTTTGAGAAGATGCTCTACGACAATGCCCAGCTCCTCAGCGTCTATGCGCGGGCGGCGGCGACGTATGACGATGGTTTCTATCGCAGTATCACACGCCAGACCGCGGCGTACGTCCTCCGCGAAATGACCTCGCCCGACGGCGGCTTCTACAGCGCGCAGGACGCCGAGGTCGATCACCGTGAGGGGCTCAACTACATCTGGACCGAGGACCAGGCCCCCGACGTGCTTGGTGACGACGCCGACTTCGCGATCAAGGTGTACGGCCTTGACGCTCCAAATTTCCGCGACCCGCATTATCCCGACGAAGGGCCGAAGTCCGTGCTCCGCCTCGAAGACCGACCGGCGCTCGTCGCCGAGAAGCTCGGGCTTGAGCCCGGGGCGTTCGATGAACGTCTCACACAGATCAATGCGACCCTGCTCGCCGCACGCGATGAGCGCAAGCAGCCGCACCTCGATGACAAGGTCCTCGCGGCGTGGAACGGCATGATGATCAAGGGGCTCGCTGACGCCGCGGCAGTGTTGGATGATTCATCGCTGCTCGACGCCGCCGAGCGAGCCGCGGCGTTTGTCCTCGGGGCGATGCGCGACGCCGACGGCCACCTGCTCCGCTCGCACCGCGCCGGGGCGTCTGATGGCGAGGGCGTGCTCGAGGACTCCGCGGCGATGATCCGGGGGCTCGTCGCGCTGCAACGGGCAGGTCGCGGGGACGGCAGGCACCTTGAAGCCGCGATCGACCTAGCGAATCGCGCCGATGATCTGTTCGGTGACTCCGAGGGCGGCGGTTTCTTCGACGCCCGCGCGGGCCGCGGTGATCTGTTTATCCGCCCGCGCTCGACCTACGACGGCGCAACGCCGAGCGGGTCGTCGCAGATGCTCGAAGCGCTGCTCGATCTCGCCGAGGCCGAAATCGACGGCCCGTGGCTCGATCGGGCGCTCGCGCAGCTCCGCGCGGTCAGCCCGGTGATCGCCGAGCGCGGCGTCGCCATCGCGGGCTCAACGCGCGGTCTGCTCCGGGCGCTGACAAGCGGCATCGCGGCCCGGCTCGCGGATGGGGCCGCGTTCGCTCCGCAACAGAACGAACCTGCCGACTTCACGCCCGTCGAGATCTTCGCCTCGACCGATCGCGTCGCGGTCGGCGAGGGCTCGCCCGCGTCGTTTGAGCTGGTGCTCAGGATTAAGGAGGGGTATCACATCCTCGCCGCGGATCCGATTCCCGAGGGGGCCAAGCCGATCCCGGGGTTGATCCCGCTGCGCGTCGGGCTCGTCTCGGGCATGGGCGTGGCGGTGTACGCCGATTACCCCGAGGGCGAGCCGTACGGGCCCGATCTCGGCGGTGACGGCCGTGTCCTTGTGCACACCGACGAGGTCCGTCTGACCGTCGCGCTCGAGCGTGCCGATGGCGTGGGCGTGGACGAGGGCACGCCGATCATGGGCGTGACGTTCCAGGCGTGCACGGAGACCGCGTGCCGCGAGCCGAAGACCGTTGAGCTCGATGTCGCGATCGATCTGGCTTAGTCGATCCGGTTGAGCTTGGTGCTCAGGCCGGTCTTGGCATCGACGAGCGTGATGACGTCCGGGTTCTCCGCGTCCCGGAGGATCGCGTACTCCTGACCGCTGCCAAGGCGGAGGACATCGTCGCCGTCGGCGTCGGTGCCGATATCCCAGTTGCCGGTGAAGCCGCGGGTCGAGTTGGCGTAGGTCGCGTACGCGGTGTAGGTGCCGTCGGGGCTGAGCGTCATGCCGCCGACCTGGAAGTCATCGCCGGGCGGCGTGGCGCCCTGCCAGGTGCCGACGTACTGGGAGGCGCAGCCTCCAAGCCCAAGACCAAGAGCGAGTGATGCCAGCGCGGCGGCGGTCACATGCGATCGATTCATCTGTGGTTCCCCTGTACCGATGTTCGGCTCAGACTACCCGAGTTGAATCCCGCGCGACGCAAGGTGCTCTCGGACCTGCGCGGCGGTGTCGCCCGTGTGGTCGATCTGCTCGGCCTGCCAGCCGCACGCCCGCGCCGTCTCGATGTTGTCCGCGAGATCATCAAAGAACAGGATCGCGCCCGGATCACCGGCGAAGCTGAACGACTCGGCGGCCGCGCGGTAGATGTCCTCGTTGGGCTTGAGCATGCCCATCTCGTGGCTCGCGAGCCGCACATCGAGCCGGGTCGGGGCCGTGAATTCGGGTGCCGAGCCGTCCACGCCCGGGAACTGCCGGACCCAATGGGAATGGTTCGTGTTGCTGAGCATGCCCGTCTTGACGCCGTCGTGCTTCGCGAGCGCATCGGTCAGCTCGTTCGCGCCGGGGTACTCCTCGATGACCCACGCGTGATGGAGCGTCGCGCAATCCTGCGGCGTCCAGACCCCGCCCGAGAGTCGCGCGAGCCGATCGAAGTACTCGATCTCGGTGAGCTCGCCCATCTGCAGCGGCCGGCTCAGGGCGCGCCGCATCTCGATTGATTCCGGATCGTCGTGGTTCGGAGGTAGCGGCAGCCCCGCCCGCTCGCAGCCCTCTGCCAGCGACCGGCAGATCCGCACCAGCACGCCGCCCCAATCAAAGACGACGATCCCGACGTCACGCGTGCTCATCCCCGCCCTCTCTCTCGTCCTCGTGATCGTCGTCCTCGGCCGCCACGCCCGCCGCCCTGATCCGCGGATCGTTGGGCTTCAGGCGGTCGAGCTTCATGATCTCGCCCATGACCACGGTCGCGAACGCCCCGCGCGGCAGGTCGAACGCGCAGCGGACGTAGCTCCCGTGCTCGTCCACGCCGCCCTCGACCTCGACGTTGCGCACCGGCACGCGCAGGGGTCGCCGCGTGCCGCCGATCATCTCGACGTCGATATCCGTCGCGTGTTCGAGGTCCTCAAGATCGACGCCGAACGAGTGCAAAGCCGCGAGTTCGGTCTCGCCGACGCTGCCGCCCGCGCGCTTCATGGTCGCGCCCCACATCGGGCCCGAGGGGCTGATGTCGAACTCTCTGAGACGGTCGATCGTGCTCTGCTCGTTGAGCGTGACCTCGTCCACGTCGAACACCGACTGGTTGTCGTGGAAGATGGCCACGTCGCCCGCGATGAAGGCACCGAGCGTACCGCTGGACACGCGCTCGTCGAGCACGCGGTTGAAGATCGCCGACTGGAACGCCGAGACGTAGTACCCG
>JBCDKU010000076.1:0-13426 GCA_038746265.1 Planctomycetota bacterium | reverse complement strand
TCGCCCTTGATCTTGGTCTCGCGACCGATGACCGTCAGCTCGCTGGGATCCGTGGTGTTCGTTCTCGCTGCCATCGCCCGGGCCTCCTTCACGGGTAGTCGTTCTTCGACGCCGCCCGTCCACGGGCCGGGCGCCGCCGGCTGGCCCGCTGCTCCACCGCGGACGCCGCCAACCGGCACACCCCGTTTCGACCGCGGGCCGCGCAGACACTGAGTTTTCGGGTATGCGCACACGCCCATTTCTGCGCGGAACCGCGCAGAAATCTCGCGGCCCGCCTCACCCGGATTCGGCGGGCGACCCCGAGACGGAATCAGCGGCGACGTCCTCCTCGAACCCCGCGATCGCCTCCAGGAACTGCTCCCCGAACCGCTCGAGCTTGGCCTTACCCACGCCGTGGCAGCGGAGCAGGTCGGTCGAGGTCGCGGGCCGCTGGCGGGCCATGTCGCGGAGCGTGCGATCGGAGAACACGACGTACGCCGGTACCTCGTTCTCGCGGGCGATCGAGGTCCGCAGCGACTTGAGCGTCTCGAACAGTCGCCGGCCCTCGTCGCCCAGCGGCGCCAGGTCCTGGTCGCCCGACTTCGAGGGCTTCCGCTCCGCCGAGGCCGCGACGGCGCTGAACCGGATGTCCCGCTCGCCCCGCAGGACCTCGCGGCCGGCGTCACCGAACTGAAGCACGGGCAAGTCGTCCGACATCACCTCGAGCGCGCTCTGTTCGAGCAGCTGATCGATGAAGCTCGAGACCTCGGCAGTCGAGTGATCGCGCAGGAGGCCGAAGACAGACAGCTCGTCGTGACCCTTCTGCAGCACCCGCTCGGTCCGCCTGCCGCGCAGGACCTCGCCCACATGCTTCGCGCCGTAGCCCTGGTCGAGCCGCGCGACCGCGGACATGACCTTCCGCGCGATCGTCTGCGAGCCCGGCACCTCGCGCGTCTCGCCCAGGCACACGTCGCACGCCCCGCAAGGGCCCAACTCCGACGCGTCCTGCCCGAAGTGCTCCAAGAGCTGCGCGTGTCGGCATTGCAGGTTCGTCGCGAGCCGCTGCATGCGCTTGAGCTGGTCGAGCTGCGCCCGCAGGACCATCGCATCGCCGTTCATCGCCGATTCATCGAGCAGCCGCCGCCACCGACCCGCGTCCGCCGCGGAATACAGCAGCAGGCACTCCGCGGGCAAGCCGTCACGCCCCGCGCGGCCCGACTCCTGCTGGTACGCCTCGATCGATTTCGGCATCGCCGCGTGCGCGACGAGCCGCACGTTGGGCCGGTCGATGCCCATGCCGAACGCGACCGTGGCGCACACCACGTCGAGCTCTTCGGAGAGGAACGCCTCCTGCACCCGCGCCCGCGTGCGCGCCTGCAGGCCCGCGTGGTATGCCTTCGCCTTGATGCCGCGCTTGTCGAGGGCTTCTGCTGTTCGCTCGGTCTCGGCGCGCGAGATGCAGTAGACGATTGCGCCCTCGCCCACGTGCCGCTGGCAGGCCGCCGCGATCTGCTCGATCGGCTTGTGCTTGCGGACCACGCGGTAGGTGAGGTTCGGACGCCGGAAGTCCCCCACCATCACGTCCGCGTCCGAGAGCCCGAGCTGGTCGGCGATATCCGACCGGACCTGGGGCGTCGCGGTCGCCGTGAGCGCCTGCCATGGGATCGAGCCCACATCGGCGCGCAGCTCCGTGAGCCGCCGGTACTCGGGCCGGAAGTCGTGGCCCCAGTGGCTGATGCAGTGCGCCTCGTCGATCGCGACCGCGCGGATCCGCCCCGCCTCGGCCTCCCGCCGCAGCGCCTGCCGGAACGACCACGTCAGCGCCCGCTCCGGGCTGGTGTAGAGCAGCCGCAGCTCGCCAGACCCGAGCATCGACCACGCCCGGTCGGCGTCCTTGTCCGCCGTCTGCCCGTGCAGCGCCGCCGCCTCGACGCCCGCCGCCGTCAGCGACCGCACCTGATCTTCCATCAGCGCGATCAGCGGGCTCACGACGAGCGTGCACGACCCCGTCACCAGCGGCGGCGCCTGATAACACAGGCTCTTGCCCCCGCCCGTCGGCAGCACCACGAGGCTGTCCCGCCCATCGAGCGTCGCCCCGATCGCCGCGGCCTGCATGGGCCGTAGCGTGTCGAAGCCCCAGACTTCGCGGATGACGGATTCGAGCGGTTCACTTCCCACGACAGCCAGCGTAGCCGGGCCGGCTTCTACGATGCGGCGTGACGCGACCACCCAAAACAGCCGAAGCGGACCCCATCGACGCGCTTCGTTTGTTCGTGTTGGGTCCGGACTGGCATAAATGCGTTAACGAAGTCGATCTTCATACGGTCCGAGCGGCCGTTGATGAGGTCGTCCACGCATCTCCTCGATCAGGATGGCGCGTTATCGAATCGAACAACGAGATTCTGATCTACCCATTCGCATTTATGGGGGCGGTGCTGGCGGTGGGCTTACGAGCAAGAGCTAGACGAACCGCGGTGTCGATCGAGATCTCAGTTGTTCAGCGAGCTGGAATGAGTGCCTTCGCGATCCTTGCGTCACTTGCAGCCGGCGTCGCAACGAACGAATTGTCGCCAGACGCGGCCCCTACAACCTCGCTCCTCGTCTCAGCATTTGTCTTTGCAGCGCTCTGCGGCATCACGGCTGTCATCGTGTTCGCGAGCGGCGCACTTGCAAGCCGAGGAATCGCCGAGCTGTATCGCATGCGCGATACCGTCGCCCACCGAATCAACGAGCTCTCGTCGATAGACACCAACCCAACCCAGTAACCTCCCCCCATGCTTGACACCATCCTCCCCCTCCTCACCCTCGCTGAAGAAGCCGCCGCCGCGACGGGCTCCGAAGAGCCGACGCAGCTCTGGTCGATCACCTCGCTCATCGCCCTCGTCACGCTCGCCTCGCTCGAGATCGTGCTCGGCATCGACAACGTCGTCTTCATCGCGATCGTTGCCGGCAAGCTGCCGAAGGAGCAGCAAGCCAAGGCACGCACGACGGGCCTCGCCCTCGCCGCCGGCATGCGGGTGCTGCTGCTGCTCGCGATCGCGTGGGTCCTCCGGCTCACCGAGCCCTTGTTCAGCATCGCCGGCTACGACCTGTCCGGCAAGAGCCTCATCCTGCTCGGCGGCGGGATGTTCCTGATCGCCAAGAGCGTCTGGGAGATCCGGCATCAGGTCTCGGGCCACCACGCGAGCGAGAGCGGCGCAAGAAAGGTCGCCAGTTTCGGAGCCGCGATCGGGCAGATCCTGCTGCTCGATCTCATCTTTAGTCTGGACTCGGTCATCACGGCCGCCGGCATGACCGACCAGATCCCCGTGATGATCGTGGCCGTGCTCATCGCCGTCGGCGTGATGATGGCCTTCGCGGGCCCGGTGAGCCGCTTCGTGGACCGCCACCCCGAAATGAAGATCCTCGCCCTGAGCTTCCTCATCCTGATCGGCGTCCTGCTCGTCGCCGAGGGCCTCGGCGAGCACCTCAACCGCGGCTACATCTACTTCGCGATGGCGTTCGCGTTCTGCGTGGACCTGCTCCAGATGCGCGTCGGCACCCTCGGCCGGCCCAAGGGCAAGGCGGGGGCGATGCCAGACCGCCAGAACTAGGCTGGCTCGCGGGAGTTAGAGTCTCTACGTCCTGATTTTGCATCGATGCCGCCGTGATTGTGCACCTTAAAACCAAAGAAAAACAGTGCCATTTCGCGAAAGCACCTGTCGCCAAGCAGGGTTTCTATATAGTCTGAAAGCTCGCATCAAAGCGAGGTTCCAGGTGAAGAAATCAGCCGCAAGACAACTCGCCGCTGCGTCCCTTTCACTGACAGCCGTCGCAACAACGATCGCGGTTGCTGACGATACATCGGGGAGCGTGTGGATCTGCGCCTACTGCTGCTGGCTCGACGCGGTCAATCTACCGCTCGGAACATCACCTGAGATTCGAACGATCGAGTGCCTTGCGTGTTGTTACCAGGCAGGGCCCGACGACGAGGGCTGCACGACGGATCGCGGCTACTGCGGTGAGTGGTGCCGTAGTTTCTTGGCACCGCCCGGTGGCGAGTCGTAAAGCGTGAGCATGGCACGATCACGCCTGATTTCAGTCGGTCTTGCTGTTATTGCGGTCGTGTTGTCCGCGTCATTTCTTCTCTCGCGCCTTCGTCAGCCATCCGATTCGACATACCGATCGGATTCGTCGCGACCGGCCAACGTGACCACAGGACCGGCAGCTTCGAACCCTCCCAGTCCGGCTCCCGAGCAGCAGACCGAACCCGGGCGGCTGCTGGCTTTCGGCCAAACTCGCGACTTCACGGATGAGATGGCTGAGGAAGTCGCCTTCCGGCTCACTTCGGTTGCAGATGCCGGTGCCGCGGCGGCCGCCAGCGGACAGGATGACGATTCACTTGGCCTTCTCACAATATCTGTTGCGTCTCTGCAGCTCCAAACCGAAGAATCTATGAGTGCTCACGCCAGAGAAGCGCTCGCCGATGGATTGCTCGAATGCATGAGCAGGGGACATCCGCAGACGCGATTAATCGCGATGCAGGCATCATATAACTGCGATCTACTCAAACCAGAATCGACCGGATACATGATGCTGCGTCAACTGGAAGAAGACCCGGACGAGTCCATCCGATCCGCAGCGTCGGCGATGCTCGGCCGAATCAACGAAGTTGAGGCGTACCTGAAGAAGAAATCGTTGGAGGAGCGTGAATGACCCGGCGATCGACAAAGCCGAGTTGTCGGGGTTTCACAATCGTCGAGCTTCTGGTATCGATCGCGATCGTGATGCTCCTTATCGCGCTCGCGGTCCCAACCCTCCGAAGTGCAGTCGAATCCGCTCGCTCGACCGCATGCCGAAGTAACCTGCGGCAATTGATGGCGACGCTTCACATCTATATGGACGAGGAATCAGAAGGCCGCGTACCGCCTTCACGGTACAAGGGTGATTGGCATCCGGGGTACCCGAGCGGGATCGATGTCTTCCAGATGCTCTCCGTGCGGGCCGGCCTCGCCGTTGTCCCTGCGCCCGCGGACGAGGGCGAACCGCCGGACCGCCACTTCACGATCTGCCCGTCAGACCCCGACATCTACGAACGGACGGGATCGAGCTACACCTACGTCGCGGGGAACATGGTGGGCCCTCTGTTTGACTCGAGCGAGGTCTATCGGGCTTTCGAAGACGGGATCATCTCGCTCCCGATGTTCATGGACCGGATCTGGACTCCAGAAGCCCCCACCCCGCAGGGCCCGACCGGCCGCTACTTCCACATCCAGACGCCTCCGGAATCGAAAGCCGGCAACGCCGTCTTCTGGGACGGCCACGTGGACTGGTACTGATTCCCCCCGCGAGAAACCGCGCCAGCCCCCTGCAAGAATGCGGCGAGCGAGATCCGCCACACCCACGCAGGAGAACCGGCCATGGCATCCGACCCCTTCAACAGCTCCGCCACACTCGACGTCGGCGGCAAGTCCTACCGCTACGCCCGGCTCGCCGCCCTCGACGAGCAGAAGCTCGGAGTGGGCGTTGCCAAGCTCCCCTACTCCATCCGCGTCCTGCTCGAGGCGATGCTCCGCAACCTCGACGGGTTCATCGTCACCTCCGACGACATCGCCGGGCTCGCCAACTACAACGCCAAGGACGTCAACCGCGTCGAGATGCCCTTCATGCCGGGCCGCGTCGTCCTCCAGGACTTCACGGGCGTGCCGTGCGTCGTGGACCTCGCCGCGATGCGCGACGCCATGAAGTCGCTCGGCGGCGATCCCAACGAGATCAACCCGGCCGTCAAGTGCGACCTCGTCATCGACCACTCGGTGCAGGTCGATGACTTCGCCAGCCGTGTCGCGCTGACGATCAACGCCCAGAAGGAGTTCGAGCGCAACAACGAGCGGTACAAGTTCCTCAAGTGGGGCCAGGAGTCGCTCAGCAACTTCACCGTCGTCCCGCCCGCGACCGGCATCGTCCACCAGGTCAACCTCGAGTACCTCGCCCGCGGCGTGCTCACGCGCGAGATCGACGGCGTGACCGAGGTCTACCCCGACTCGCTCGTCGGCACCGACAGCCACACCACCATGATCGACGCGCTGGGCGTCGTCGGCTGGGGCGTGGGCGGCATCGAGGCAGAAGCCGTCATGCTCGGCCAGCCCGTGTACATGCTCACGCCCGAGGTGATCGGCTTCAGGCTCACCGGCAAGCTCCCCGAGGGCGCAACCGCGACCGACCTCGTCCTCACCGTCACCGAGATGCTCCGCAAGCGCGGCGTCGTCGAGAAGTTCGTCGAGTTTTTCGGCGAAGGCATGGCGGCGCTCTCCATCCCCGACCGCGCGACGATCGCGAACATGGCCCCCGAGTACGGCGCGACCATGGGCTTCTTCCCGATCGATGCCAAGTGCATCGACTACCTCAAGTTCACCAGCCGCGAGCCCTGGGAGGTCGAGCTCACCGAAGCGTACGCCAAGGCCAACCAGCTCTTCTGGGAGCCGGGCATGCCCGATCCCGAGTTCACCGACGTCCTCGAGCTCGATCTCTCGACCGTCCAGCCCTCCCTCGCCGGACCCAAGCGCCCGCAGGACCGCATCGAGCTCACCGACATGCAGCCCGCCTTCAAGAAGGCGCTGACCACCCCGCCCGGCCCGCACGGGCTCGGCGTGGACCCCGACAAGACCGACTCCGTCGGCACCGTCCAGCACGTCACCGAGCGCCCGGGCGAGACGCCCGGCACCGAATCAACGATCACGCACGGCAACGTCGTGATCGCTGCAATCACGAGCTGCACCAACACCTCCAACCCCGACGTCATGATCGCCGCGGGCCTCGTCGCGAAGAAAGCCCGCGCCCTCGGCCTGACCCGCAAGCCCTGGGTCAAGACCTCCCTCGCGCCGGGCTCGAAGGTCGTCACCGAGTACTACGAGAAGGCGGGGCTCACCGATGACCTCGAGGCCCTCGGCTTCCACCTCGTCGGCTACGGCTGCACGACCTGCATCGGCAACTCGGGCCCGCTGCCGCCCGAGATCGAGGCCGCCATCGCCGAGGGCGACCTCGCGGTCGCGTCGGTCCTCTCGGGCAACCGCAACTTCGAGGGCCGCGTCCATCCGCTGGTGAAGGCCAACTACCTCGCCTCCCCGCCGCTCGTCGTCGCCTACGCGCTCGCCGGCACGGTGGACATCGACCTCGTCAACGACCCGATCACGCAGACCGACGACGGCACCGATGTCTATCTCAAGGACATCTGGCCGACGCACGCCGAGATCGCGGACGTCGTCAAGGACGCCATCACGCCCGAGCAGTTCAAGGAGAAGTACGCGGGCGTCTACACCGAGAACGAGACCTGGAACCAGGTCCCGGTGTCGTCGTCCGAACTCTACCCGTGGGACGATGACTCCACCTACATCCAGAACCCGCCCTTCTTCGAGGGCATGGAAGAGACCCCGCCCGGCTTCCCGTCGGTCAAGGGCGCCCGCGTGCTCTGCCTGCTCGCCGACTCGGTCACGACCGACCACATCTCACCCGCGGGCCGCATCGAGCCCGAGACCCCCGCGGGCCAGTTCCTGATCTCCAAGGGCGTCGGCAAGGCCCAGTTCAACAGCTACGGCTCACGCCGAGGCAACGACCGCGTCATGACCCGCGGCACGTTCGCCAACGTTCGCGTCCGCAACCAGCTCGCCAAGGACGAGTCGGGCTCCATCCCCGAGGGCGGCTGGACCCGCAACTTCACCAAGGGTGACACGGTCGAGCAGGCCCCCGTCGAGTACATCTACGACGCCGCCCAGAGCTACAAGAAGCACGGCACGCCCCTCGTCGTCATCGCCGGCAAGGACTACGGCATGGGCTCCAGCCGTGACTGGGCCGCCAAGGGCACGCTGCTCCTGGGCGTCAAGGCCGTCATCGCCGAGAGCTTCGAGCGCATCCACCGCTCCAACCTCGTCTTCATGGGCGTCCTCCCCCTCGTCTTCACCGACGGCCAGAACGCCGAGGTCCTCAACATCAAGGGCGACGAGACCTTCGACATCGACCTGCCCGACACCGTCGAGCCGGGCCAGGAGATCACCGTCAAGGCGACCGCCCCCGACGGCCGCACCTTCGAGTTCCAGGCCAAGTCCCGCCTCGACACCCCTGTCGAGATCGAGTACTACAAGAACGGCGGCATCCTGCAGACGGTGATCCGCAAGAAGCTGAATGAGGCGAAGCAGACGGTGTGATAGCTTGATCACGTGAATGAATTCCGCGACTATCACAGAACCGTTGTCGGCTATCACGGCACGCGACGCGATACCGCGCTGGCCATCGTTCAGGGTGAACGCCCTTTCTCGCCAAGTCGCAACGATGATGACTGGCTCGGCAACGGTGTCTATTTCTGGGAGTACGCACCGAAGCAAGCACTACGGTGGGCAGAGCGTCGCTACAAGAAGCAAAAGCAAGCCACCGCCGTGCTAGGCGCCATGATCCGACTCGGTTCCTGCTTCGACCTGCTCGACCCGGACAATGCAAAGACGCTCCAGCGTGAGCACAAGAAGATGCTCAAGGATCTGCAGGCAAGCGGGATCACGCCGAAGAAGAACGCACTCTCGAAGAAGTATCTCGATTGTGCCACGTTCGAGTATTTCTACCGCACTCAGTCTGCAGAGGGAAATCAGATCCAGACCTCAAGAGCGGTCTATGTACCAACGCAGTCGAAGGACCGCCTCTGGCCGAGCAGTTGGCTCTACCAAGACACGCACATTCAGTTGTGCGTAAGGGATGTGTCGTGTATACTCGGTGTATGGCTCGCAAAACCGGAAGAGTTGTGAAGAAATCGACGACGGCGAGTACCGCCGCGTCGCAAAGCAGTGCCAAGGCGTTCCGAGCCGCCGCGGACCGATTCGCATCACGGCCCCAGAAAGAGCGCATTGAATTTCTGCGCAAGTCCGGTTTCTTCGACCTGATTGCGAAGAAGCAGCGGTCGAAGCGTCAGGAATCTTCGTCAGCCGCCTGACCGCACCACCAACGCATTATTCTTCGCCCCGAACGCCAGACAGTTCACCAGCGCCACCCGCTGATCCGGTGTCAACTCCCGCGCCCCGTCCGCGCAGTACTCCAGGCCGCACGCCTCGTCGCGCTCGATCACGTTGATCGTCGGCGGGCAGAACGCCTCGCCCAAGCCGAGCCGAGCCGCGCACAGACTGGTGAGCGTCGCGACCACCGACGCCATCCCGCCCGCGCCCTGCGGGTGGCCCACCATGCTCTTCACGCTCGACCCGACGAGCCGATCCGCGTGCCCGCCGAACGCCCGTTTCACCGCCGCCGTCTCGGCCGCGTCGTTGAGCTGCGTCCCGGTGCCGTGGTAATGGACAACGGAAACGTCCTCGGGCGCAAGCCCGGCGTCCTCGATCGCCAGCCGCATCGCCCGCACGCTCTCGGTCATCTCGGGGTCGGGCCGCACGCGGTGGTACGCATCGCACGTCGCGCCGTACCCAAGCAGCTCCGCCACCGGCTCGCGCTCGCGCGACGCCGCGAAGTCTTGCCGCTCGATCACCACCCCCCACGCCCCCTCGCCCAGCACGAACCCGTCCCGCGTCTGGCAGAACGGGCGCGACGCCGTGTGAGCGTTGCCGGGATCACCCGACCAATCGCGCGTCGAGATCACCTTGAGCAGCTCCATGCTCACCATGGGCTCCCACCGCAGGTGCGAGTCCGCGCCGACCACCACCCACGCGTCGGGTGAGCCGGGCCGGTTCAAACGAAGCTGATCGAACGCGAGCCCGATCGCGTCGGTGCTCGATGCGCACCCCGTAGACACGCACAGCGACGGCCCGCGCAGCCCGAGCTTGATCGACAGCTCGCCCGCGAGGTTCCCATGCGTCGCGTTCGTGATCGTCCACAGCGACGGCCGCTCGCCCTTCGCCGCGATCGCCGCCTGCTCGAGCGTGAAGTCGATCCCGCCGCCGCCCGTGCCGAGGATCAGTCCCACACGCCGCGCGCCCTCGATCGTTTTCTCTGACTCACCCTCGAAAGGCCCGAGCCCCGCCATCGCGAGCGCTTCCTGCGCCGCCGCCAGCCCCATCGGCACGGCTCGAGGAAGCCGCTTCAGGTCCGCCTCCTCGAGCACGCTCGCCGGGTCAAAGTCCTCGCACGCGGCCGCCACCGTGGACTTCATCCGCGGATGGCTGAACGGCAGCAGGCCGACGCCCGACCGGCCCGCCCGCAGCGCCTCCCCGAACGCCGGGATCCCGATGCCGTTCGGGCTCACCGCCCCGATACCTGTAATAGACGCCGCTCCCCTCGCCGCGCGCGTCGTCTGTGCATCCTGCATGAACGACGAGCGTATCCAATTCCCGGGCCATGCCGCGTCCGGCTATCCTCGCGGTATGAACCGTCGCGCACCGACGATCCTCGCCGCACTGGCCCTCGCCGCGCCCCTCGCCGCCGCGCAGGTCGAGTTCGAGCTCGACCCCAACGGCGAGTTCGTCCAGGTGAGTGAGCCCGAGCCCGGATCTGCAGAAGCGGTCCTCGCCGAGGCGCGCCGCGAGCTCGCCGACGAACGCCCAGGCGCCGCACGCAAGATCCTGCGACGCTGGATCGACCGAAACCGGCTCACCGGCAGCCCTTGGCTCCCGCAGGCCTACCTCCTGCTCGCCGACGCCAAGGTCATGGCGGGCGACGAGTACGCCGCGCTCTACGACTACGAGGCCATCATCCGCCAGTTCCCGGATGCCCCCGAGTTCCCGATCGCCGTCGAGCGCGAGATCGAGATCGCCACCGACTACCTCAACGGGAAGAAGCGCAAGTTCCTTGGTCTTCGACTCCAGGCCGCAGAGGGCGTGGGCGAGGAACTCATGATCCGAGCCCAGGAACGCATGCCCGGCTCGGACCTGGGCGAGCTCGCGGGCATCCGCCTCGCCGATTACTACTACAGCGAACGCCAGCTCCGGCTCGCGAGCGATATGTACGAGATCTTCACCGTCAACTACCCGCGGTCCGAAGAGAACCGCCGCGCCCAGCTCAACCAGATCTTCGCCAACGTCGCCCGCTTCAAGGGCCCCGAGTACGACGCCTCCGGACTGATCGAGGCCCGCGTCCTCATCGAGCGCTACATCAACCGCTACCCCGCCGAGGCCTACCGCGACGGCATCGGCGAGGGCCTCACCGCCCGCATCGACGAATCGCAGGCCGCCCAGATGCTCGCGACCGCCCGCTGGTACATCACGCAGAACGACGTCACCTCCGCACGCTTCGTCATGCGTCGGCTCCTGAGAAAGCACCCCCGCACCAGCGCCGCGCGGGCCGCGCTCGATCTAATGCTCGAGAACGACTGGATCGAGGACGCCCAGATCCCCGACGCCTTCCGCGAAGCCGAGCCGGCTCAGCCGGTCCAGCCCGCCGACACCACCGAGGACGGCACCCCGTGATCCGCGCGGCCCTCTCGCTCCTGCTCGTGCTGTTCCTCGGCGCCTGCGCCAGCGACCCAACCAAGGGCTACAGCCTCGGCTGGTCCTTCGACGACTCCATCGAGACCGTCTCCGTCCCGATGTTCGAGAACCGCACCTATGTCACGGGCATCGAGGCGACTCTCACCGACGCGATCATCAAGCGCATCCAGTCCCGCACCCCGTGGGCCGTCACGCAGCGCAACGCCGACACCACCCTCGTCGGCGAGATCACCAACGTCCGCCGTCGCATCCTCTCGAACTCGCCCGAATCGGGATTCGTACAAGACCAGGCCGTGACCATCGAGATCACCTACACCTGGCGCGACAACCGCACGGGCGAAACCCTCTCGCAGGCGTCCCGATTCGCCGCCTCCACCGCCGTCATCCCCGTCCGCGGCTCCGACGGCTCGATCGGCGAACGCCCCGAGATCGGGCAACGCGACGTGATCGCCGAACTCGCCGAGGCCGTCGTGGACAACATGCGGTCCCGCTGGTGAATGCCACCCGGCGGCACGAAGCACACCTGTTCGGGACCCGATCGGAATATCCGCTCGAGAGGCAAGGTTTCCGCCGCCCGTTTCCCTAGAGTTTCACCACCGAATCTCGTCCGCCCCGATCCCGACGCCGCGTCGGCCCGATGGTTCCGAGCATGGTTCCGATCAAGGCCGTCCCGGGCAAGACTGAAACGCCCGAGCGACTCCCGACGAACATACGGACACACATGACCACCAGCATCAACAGCCTCCTCCGTCTCGAGCACAACGACACCCCGAGTGGCCCCACGCCCGAGAACAACGGCAACAACAAGGGCGAGGGCGGCAACGACCCCAACACCCCCAACGGCCAGGGCGGGCCCGGCGGACCCAACGGCGCCAAGCCCGGCGGCGGCCGCGGCTTCGTGGGCGTCGTCCTCATCCTGCTCATCGTTCTGACGCTCGTCATGGTCTTCAACAGCGTCAGCGCGGGCAAGAAGATCAACTACGCCGAGTTTGAGCAGGCCTACACCCAGGACCTGATCGAGGAAGACTCCATCCGCCTCACCGAGTCCTCGATCGTCGCGACCCACAAGCCCTACGAGGCCCAGGACAAGCCCCACACCGTCACCGTCGCGATCAACACCGCCAACAAGGAAGCGATCTCCAAGCAGCTGGGCGAGCTGACCGGCAACAACTACAACGCCGTCGGCCAGTCGCCGCTCATCCAGCTGCTCTACTTCTTCGGGCCCATCCTCCTGCTCGTCCTGATCATGTGGTTCTTCATCTCCCGCGGACTCCGCTCGGCCGGCGGCGGCGCGGGCATGCTCGGCAACTTCGGCAAGTCCAAGCACCAGCGCCTCACGAAGGAGATGACCGGCGTCACCTTCGACGACGTCGCCGGCATCGAGGAAGCCAAGGACGAAGTCACCGAGATCATCGAGTTCCTCAAGAACCCCAAGAAGTTCACCCGCCTCGGCGGCCGCATCCCCCGCGGGGTCCTGCTCATCGGCGAGCCCGGCTGCGGCAAGACCCTGCTCGCCAAGGCGATCGCGGGCGAGGCCGACGTCCCCTTCTTCTCGATCTCGGGCTCCGACTTCGTCGAGATGTTCGTCGGCGTCGGCGCGAGCCGTGTCCGCGACCTTTTCAAACAGGCCAAAGAGTCCGCCCCCTGCATCATCTTCCTTGACGAGATCGACGCCGTCGGGCGTCGCCGGGGCGGCGGGTTCAGCTCGGGCGGCCACGACGAGCGTGAGCAGACGCTCAACGCGATCCTCGTCGAGAGGGACGGCTTCAACTCGGGCGACGGCGTCATCGTCATCGCCGCCACCAACCGCCAGGACGTCCTCGACCCCGCGCTCATCCGCCCGTGCCGCTTCGACCGCTCCATCAACGTCCCGCTGCCCGACCTCAAGGGCCGCCTCGAGATCCTCAAGGTCCACGCCAAGAAGATCAAGCTGGGTCCCAACGTGAACCTTGAGAAGATCGCCCGCGGCACACCCATGTTCTCGGGCGCCGACCTCTCCGCGATCATCAACGAGGCCGCCATCGCGGCGACCATGCTCAACAAGGACTTCGTCGAGCACGAGG
>JBCDKU010000075.1:0-13470 GCA_038746265.1 Planctomycetota bacterium | reverse complement strand
GCCTTCGCGGGCCCCGAGGGCTCGGACGGCTGGCAGTTCGTGGACGCCACGGGCTCTGCTGAGCGGACGCCCGAGCCGGCGCCGCAGCCCCAGAACCCGCAGCAGGGCCCGAACATGGCTTCGACGCTCTACGGGCAGCTCCTCGACATGGAGATCCCGTTCGAGGGCGACCTGCTCGCGCAGCACACCACCAACATGCGTCAGGTGACCTACACCGATGACGGCTCGGTCTTTGATCCCGTCGTCAGCCGCGACGGGCGCCACCTGTTCTTCTCCTCGACGCAGCACCGCCCCACCGCTGATGTCTATGTGCAGGAAGTCGGCAGCCGTGTGATCACGCGCCTGACCAACGACAGTGCGCAGGACGTCATGCCCGCGATCAGCCCCGACGGGACGCGAATCGCGTTCGCCAGCAACCGCGCCGGCAACTGGGACATCTGGGTGATGCCCGCGACCGGCGGCAAGGCGATCCAGATCACGACCGACGGCGGGCACGACCTGCACCCGAGCTGGTCGCCCGATGGGCAGCACCTGGTCTTCAGCCGCCTCGGCACGACCTCTGGCCGCTGGGAGCTGTGGGTCGCCGACGTCTTCAACAACGTCCGCACGCAGTTCATCGGCTACGGGCTGTTCCCCGAGTGGTCGCCGATCGCCTCGACGGGCATCAACGGCTGGGATCAGATCCTGTTCCAGCGCAGCCGCGAGCGCGGTAAGCGCACGTTTGCGGTCTGGACAATCGATTTCAACAAGCAGACGCTGCAGGCTGGCAACGAGACGCAGATCGTCTCGAACCCCGAGGCAGCGCTGATCAACCCGACGTGGTCGCCCGACGCCCAGTGGATCACCTTCTCGGCGGTGCCGAACCCCGAGAAGTGGATCGGCAAGGGCAACGAGGCGCTGCCGCCCTCGGCTGGCGTCTGGATGATCGGCGTGGACGGCCGCGGCGAGCTGCCGCTCACCGCGGGCGACTCGATCGACATGATGCCGGCGTGGAGCCCGATGGGCCAGCTGTTCTTCGTCTCCAACCGCAACGGGGCCGAGAACCTGTGGTCGATCGACATCGCCCCCGCACTGCTCACCGCAAGCGGCGGCAACCCGTTCGCGAACGGCGTGCGCCCGAACCGCACCGAGGTCGTCTCGCGTCCCGCGCCGAGCCAGCCGCTGCAGCCGCAGCAGGGCTTCGCGCAGGGCCAGCCGCAGCAGGGCTTCGGCCAGCCCCGCGTGGTCTCGAACCTGCAGTCAAAGCAGGGCGTGCCGCCCGTGCAGCAGCCCGCGCCGATCCGCGAGGTGACGCCCTTCTTCCAGAACTCGCAGCAGCTCTGGCCCTCGCCCTCGCCGCGCCCGGTGATCGCGGACGTGCCGACCGACAGCGACGGCTGATCGAATCGCCGTTGCTCTGAATGGTGTCGGGCGGAGCCCGGCTTGTCTCAACGATGCCCAAGGAAGGGAACCGGCGACCAGGATGACCGCCGATCGTGTGACCCACATGAAGAACACCAACCCGCCGCCGCGGCTCTCGGGCCGTCAGGGAACGCACCGAGCCGCGGCGGTGTGCTGCGCACTGCTCGCGGCCTTCGGCGTGATGGCCCTGACCGCGTGCCAGGCGCCCTCCCGTTACACCACCGTCGAGCCGCTCGTCTCGCCCTACGGCAGCCCATCCGACGCGCTCTGGGCGGTCGTCCCGCCCCGGAACGAGTCGGGGCTCTCGATCGTGGATACGGCCGCCGTCGGCGACAAGATCGTCGATGCGTGCCAGCAGGTCCGCGGGCTTCGGTGCCTCCCGATCAACCGCACGCTCGGCGCGATGCGCGATCTTGGACTGCAAACCGTCGAGACGCCCGCCGACGCCCGCAAGCTCGCGACACGGCTTGGGGCCGACGCAATCATCGTGGGCAGCGTGACCGCCTACGACCCGTACGACCCGCCCTCGATGGGGCTCACGCTCGCGCTCTTCCTCCGGGATGCGCCGATCCAGGATGCCGAGTCACGGCTGTTCGATCCCAGGCTCTTCCAGCTCCAAGCGACCGATCTCGCGGAGGACCTCGAGAACCTGCCGGGCCGGCCCGCGGCTCTAGGCGGCGGGCTCTACGACGCCCGGGCCCACGACACGATCGCGGCGGTGCAGCAGTACGCCGAGGGCCGCACCGAACCGAATTCCCCCTTTGGCTGGCGGGGGTACCTCGTGAGCATGGGGCTGTACGGGGAGTTCGTTGCGCATCAAGCCGTGAAGGACTTGATCGAGGGTGAATGGTTGAGGCTTGCTTCAGGCTTGGACCGATGAGCGTCCGCCGGGTTACACCGGATTGATCGTCCCGCCTCACGGGCCGATCACACTGGACCGAAATATCACTCAAACAGGGTGCATTACATGACGACTCTGCCCATCACCGAGCACTTCGCCGACTACCTCACCAGCGAGCGGCGATTCAGCCCCTACACCGCGCGGTGCTACTCGGCCGACCTGCGGCAGATGACCGAGTTCCTGATCGATATACGCTCACTCTCGTTCAACGAGACCGCTGAGCGGGAGACCTACCAGACCGCGATCAGTGGCAACCCGCCGCAGTCGGCCGAGGGGCAGACGACCCTGACCGGCGTGATCCTCGGTGCGGACGCGGAGCTGATCCGCTCGTACCTCGCGTTCCTGGGCGAGCAGAAATACTCGCCTGCGACGATGGCGCGGAAGATCGCGACGCTGCGTTCCTTTTATAAGTGGGCCGAGCGTGTGGGGGCGTGCCGTCGGAACCCGATGACGCTGATCCGCTCGCCCAAGCAGGACAAAAGGCTGCCCAAGGCGATCACGATCGAGCAGATCGAGCGGCTGCTCTCGACGCCGCCCCAGGACGAGGTGCTGGGGCTTCGCGACCGGGCGATGCTCGAGACGCTGTACTCGACGGGCGTGCGTGTGTCGGAGCTTGTCGGTCTCGACATCGGGGATCTCGACATCGAGCAGAGCGCCCTTCTGGTGCGCGGCAAGGGCAAGAAGGAGCGGCTCGTCCCGCTCGGCTCGCACGCGCTCGACGCGATCCGTAACTACACCACGATGCTTTCGCAGGATCAGAAGTTCGGGCCCGCGTACCGCGAGGCCGAGCAGAACGGCGGCGACGGGCACGCGCTGTTCGTCAACAAGCACGGCGGGCGGCTGAGCTCGCGTTCTGTGCGCAGAAAGCTGGATAAGTACCTGCGCGAGGCGGGGCTGGATCCCTCGATCTCGCCGCACACACTGCGTCACAGCTTCGCGACGCACCTGCTCGACAACGGCGCGGATCTGCGGAGCGTGCAGGAGCTCCTGGGTCACCAGTCGCTCTCGACGACGCAGGTGTACACGCATCTCAGCACGCAGCGCGTGCGGGACGCCTACGACGACGCGCACCCGCGCGCAGCCAGCTAATCGGGCGGCGCGATCGGCGCGAGTTCGCTGACGACACGCTCGATCTCGCGCGCGACGCGGTCGGTATCCGATTCTGTCATCCGGGAAAGATCCGTTGCGAGGCGGACGATGCCGTTGCGGTCGATCAGGACCAGCACGGCGGCGGCACCGCGCACGAATCGGTCGATGGAGTCACGGCTCGGGGCGCGGAGAACCTGCGGCGTCGCGAACTCGATCGATGCGAGGCCCGCGGCCGGGGCGGCGATGTCGATGCCGTCGGCGGCGGTGGTGACGGCGCGGGCGAGGATCCGCGTGACGGCTTCGGGATCGACACCGATCTCGGCGGCACGGACCTCGATCGCGACGCGGGCGCGGCGGACGGCTTCGGCGGCGACGGAGATCTCGGCGGTCGAGGAGTGGGCGAGGACGAGGGCGACGGCTTCGAGCCTGCCGCGGCCGGGGGCTGCGGAATCAGCGTCGAGCCTGAAGGGGGTCTTCACGAGCCAGCGCTTGCCGAGCGTGTCGGTGATCGCGAGGTCGGGGAAGATGTCACCCGTGGCGACGGGGCTCGGGGGCGGCGCGAGATCGGCGATCGATGCGACGGGTAGGACAGAGGCCGAGTCGAGTGACCATGACTCGGGGTCGCCCGGCTCGAGCTCGGTCCAGATGAACTCGGTGCGCCAACGCGGCGTAAGGCCGCTGGGCTCGCCGTCGCCGCGCTGCATGGTGAAGGTCTGGTGCTCGGGCGACCACTCGAGCCTGCCGCGGAGGTTCTGGTCCGACAGCCACCGGAGGGGTGGGACGTCGAGGGGTGGGAGGTGGCGTGCGAGGAGCTGCTGGATCGTGGTGTTGCGATCAGTTGCGATAAACGCGCGCGAGCGGTCGCGGCGGTGCCACGCGATCAACTCGCCGCCGGCAGCGTGGACGGCGATCTCGCCGAGGTCAAGGCGGAGGCGCGGCGGGGTCTCGGTGTCGGCGTTGCCGTGGGCGTAGCGGATGGTGAGCGACGCGGAGGTTGGCTGAGCTCCCGGCGCTTGCGGTGTGATCGTGGTGTGCTGCATGAGCGCCCAGCGGTCCTGGGTCAGGAGTTCGGTGAAGCTGGGTGTTGCCGCTGGCTGCGCGGCGGCGTGCGAGGCGGTGAACACGATCGAGAACGCGACCCAGCGCATGGCTCAAGATACCGGTGCGGACGCCCGGAGACGTTGGACGAGGTCGGCGATGGAGCAGCCGAGCGTGGGAACGACCAGCTCGCTCGCGACTTCCGCAGCAGGGTCGAGCACGAACGCGCGCTCGTGCAGGCGTGGGTGCGGGAGCGTGAGGCCCGGCTCGTCGATGACGCGGTCGGCGTAGAGGATGAGGTCGAGGTCGAGCGTGCGGGAGCCCCACCGCTGCTCCTGATCGCGGTCGCGACCCCGGGACCGCTCGATATCGAGCAGCGTCTCCAGCAATTCGCGCGGCTCGATGGCGGTCTCGATGCGGCAGACGGCGTTGAGATACGGTCCCTGCCCCGGAGGCCCGACGGGGTCGGTCTCGTGGATCGAGCTGGTCGCGATGATCGCGGTGTCCGGGAGCTGCGCGATCGCGTCGAGGGCCGCGCTGAGGTGCGCGCTGCGGTCGCCCAGATTGGATCCGAGGGCGATGAGGGCGGTTGAGCGGGTCACGCCCAAGGGTAGGAGACGGAAAACGAAAGAAGCCCAGGGACTCGGGATCCCTGGGCTTCAGGAGTGATTCGAGGTGCGTGGTCGTCTTACCCGCTGATGGGCTCGAGCTCCCGCATGCGGTGCTGCATCTGGGCCTTGAGACGCTGCAGGATGGAGCTGTGCATCTGGGAGACGCGGGACTCGGAGAGGTCGAGCGTCTGCCCGATCTCCTTCATCGTCATGCCCTCGTAGTAGTAGAGGACGACGATGAGGCGCTCGGCGCGGCTGAGGCCCTTGGTGATCAGTTCCTTGAGGTCGCGGCGCTGGAGCGACTGCACGGGCGAGCCCATGTCGTCGTCTTTCACGACGTCGATCTCGCGGGTCTCGCGGCCGTCCTCGTCGCCCGTGGTCTTGCGGGTGATGGAGGACATGCTGACTGCCTTGGAGTCGCGCTTGTACTTCTCGAACTCGTCGGGGTCGATCTCGAGGCGCTGGGCGACCTGGTCGTCGGTCGCGGGCACGCCCGTTTCCATCTCGATCGACTGCCGCGTGGACTCGACCTTGCTGGTGCGGTGACGGACGAGACGCGGGACCCAGTCCATCGAACGAAGCTCATCGAGGATCGCGCCGCGGATACGCGGGGCGCAGTAGGTCTCGAACTTGACGCCCCGGTCGGGGTCGTAGGCATCGATGGCGTCCATCAGGCCGAAGAGGCCCGCGGACATCAGGTCCTCAATGTCCACTTCGTCGGGGAGGCGAGCGTAGATCCGCTCGGCGTTGTACCGCACCAGATGGAGGAACATCTCCATGAGGTGGTTGCGCAGCGCCTTCGAAGGCGTCGAGCGGTACTCGGCCCAGAGGTCCTTCTGGTCGAACTTGTCGTAGGGGGATGCCTTGCCTGAAGGCTCGGCGTGACGGGCCGCTGATCGGAATGCCGCTCTGCTTCCGCGCGCGGACCCACGAACTGAGATTCTGGCCGTACCCATGGTCCAACTCCTTGACCGTTCGACATGGCTGTCTGGGGGATTCCTATCCCCCGGTTTTGAGCCCTCCTGATTGGCGAATCGTTTCGCCTTTCAGCAGAACTCGGAAGCCGTCGAGTGACGCCGTCCTAGCACCACAACACGGAGAATACTTTGTTCTCTCATTTCGCGCCAGCTTGCAATGCAGAAAGTCTGGATTTCTTTGAAGCTGGGGGATCAGTCGATCGGCTCGGCGATGATCTCGGGGGCTGGATTCGGTGACGCGCCCGGATAATCGATCGGCGCCGGTGGATCTGGGATGGGATTGGACTCGATGTGGGATTCCACGAACTCGCGCACGCAGCGCTCGGCGGCGTACCCAAGAAAGGTGCCGACGGCGTAGCAGCTCACAGATGCAACCAGAGCGCGGGTAAGAAGATCAGAGGTATCGGCGCTGGTGAACAGGCCAGCCAGGGCGGCGATGACGAAGCCGCTGAGTCCGAGGATGCTCGCGATGATCCTGCTGGTGTGTTCCATGCGCTCTCCGCGGGTCGTATCGGCTCAAGATCAGGCGTGCCTTGCGCGATCTTGCGTCTTGAGCGAAAGTCACGCATCGGGCGTGCCTAAGCCGCGGCTGTTGAACCGACGGGCCGCGAGAAGTGGGCACCGGGTTCATCGGTATTTTGCTCAGCTTGTTGCGGGGTGTCCGAGATCGAAACCAGTGCGAGGCTCTGGACTTCGATGTCATTGACGATTTCGTTGTATCCCAGCACGGCGACCTGCGGGATGTGCGGCTCGAGCATCTGCTTCACCACGCCCCGGACCTGCGGGCTGGCGATCACGACCGGTGGATGCCCAGTGCGAGTGACCTTCTCGAGCTCTTGGCCCACGCGGGCAGACATCGCGGCAGACACGCGGGCGGGCATCGAGATAGTGGTGCCGGCGGCGGTGCGATCGACGTAGCCGTTGACGGCGTCCTCGAACTGCGGGTCGAGGGTGACGCAGACAATTCGGTCCTTGCCGGCCTCGCCCGGCGACGCGTACTGGTTGCAGATCGCGCGGCGGAGGCCGTGACGGACGTATTCGGTGAGCACGTCGAGGTCCTTGGTCTTGGGGCCCCAGTCGCCCAGGACCTCGAGGATCGTCTCGATGTCGCGGATGGACACGCGCTCGCGGACGAGGTTCTGGATGACGCGGTGGATCTCGCCCAGCTTGACGATGGGCCCGACGACGTCCTCGACGAGCTTGGGTGACGTCTGTCGTGCCTGCTCGACGAGGTTGGAGACCTCGCCCCGGGTGAGGAGCTCGTCGCCGAAGGACTTGGTGACCTCGGTGAGGTGGGTGGCAACGACGCTCGATGGCTCGACGACCGTGTAGTTCTGGGCCTCGGCTCTGCCGCGGAGGTTGGGGTCGATCCAGCGGGCGGGGAGGCCGAACGCGGGCTCGGTGGTGTTGATGCCCTGGAGATCACCCGAGGCGATGCCCGAGTCCATCGCGAGCAGGCGGTCGGGCTCGACGTTCGCGGTCGCGACGGGGTTGCCGCGGATCTTGATGCGGTACTCGTTGGGCGCGAGCTGGACGTTGTCGCGGATGCGGACGGGCGGCATGACGAGGCCCGTCTCGACGGCGAGCTGGCGGCGGACCGAGGTGATGCGGTCGAGGAGGTCGCCGCCCTGGGTTTTGTCCACGAGGCGGACGAGGCCGTAGCCGACCTCGAGCTCCATGGTGTCCACCTTCAGGAGCTCTTCAACGGGCGGCGGGCCGGCCTGTTCGAGGGCCTCGGCGTGGTCCTTGTGAGCTTCCTCGGCGGCGCGGCGCTTGGCGGTGCGCACGCCGAGGTACCCCAGCCCGCCCAGCATGATCGCGGTCGCGAGGAGCGGGACCGTCGGGAGGGGCGTCGCCGCGAGGACGGCGAGGAATCCGGCGGTGATGATGAGGCCCTTCGGCTGGCTGGTGAGCTGGCCCGTGAGTTCGAAGCCCAGCTCGTCCTTCTGGCCCGCCTGCGTGACGACGAGAGCGGAGGCGATCGCGATGATGAAGCTGGGGATGGAGCTGGCGATGCCGTCGCCGATCGTAAGGATGGTGAAGACCTCGGCGGTCTGTCCCGCGTCCCAGCCGCGCTGGATCATGCCGACGGCGAAGCCGCCGAGGATGTTGATCGCGGTGATGATCAGGCCCGCGGTGACGTCGCCCTTGACGAACTTGGACGCACCGTCCATGGCACCGTAGAAGTCGGCCTCGCGGGCGATCTCGGCTCGGCGTTCCTTGGCTTCTTCCTCGTTGATGATGCCGGCGTTAAGGTCGGAATCGATCGCCATCTGCTTGCCGGGCATGGCGTCGAGTGTGAATCGTGCGGTGACCTCGGAGATGCGGCCGGCACCCTTGGTGATGACCATGAACTGCACGATCATGAGGATCGCGAAGATGATGATGCCGACGAAGAGCTCGCCGCCCGCGACGAACTCGCCGAACGCGGAGACGACCTTGCCCGCGACATCGGCGGCTTCCTCGGGGCTGTTGGCATCGGCGGTGAGGATGAGGCGCGTCGAGGCGATGTTGAGCACGAGTCGGAGCAGCGTCGTCGCGAGCAGCAGCGAGGGGAAGACGCTGAAATCCAGCGGCTTGGACATGTAGAGCGTGGTCATCAGGATGATGACCGCGAGGGAGATGTTGAAGCTGATCAAGAGGTCGAGGATGACCGGCGGCAGCGGCACGAGGACCACGCCCAGCAGCAGCACGAACGCGACGGGCACGAGGAGGCCGCGGAAGCGGTCGAGCTTCTGCAGCACGCCGGCGATGCCGGTCTGGGGCTGATCCAAGCTGGCTGCGGCTGCGTCCGCCACGGGTCAGGTGCTCCTTCTAGGCCGCCATCGCGGCTTGCTGCTCGGCTTCTGCAGAAACGGTGTCGTTGTGCCTGCGGCGTGCCTCGGTATCCATGCGGTAGACGTACGCAAGAACGTCGGCGACCGCCTCGTAGTGCTCGGGTGAGATCAGCTCCCCCACCTCGACGCCCGCGTACAGCGCCCGCGCGAGCGGCGGGCGTTCGACGATCGGGATGCCAGCGGTCCGGGCCAGCTGGCGCATCTGCAGCGCGAGCCAGTCCGCGCCTTTGGCGACGATCTTGGGTGCGCGCATCTCGTCGGGGTCGTACTTGATCGCGACGGCGTAGTGCGTGGGGTTGGTCACGATAACGTCTGCCTGCTGCGTGCCCGAGCGGGTCTGCTGCATGACGATCTGCTGGTAGAGGCCGAATTGCTTCTTCTTGATCTGCGGGTCGCCCTCCATGGAGCGGCGTTCGTCCTTGACCTCGAACTTGGTCATCTTGAGGTCCTTGTGGTGCTGCCAGCGCTGGTAGATGTAGTCGATCGCCCCGATCAGGATCAGGATGATCACGAGGATGATCGCGAGCTCGAGCACGATGCGCCCGATCGTGAGGACGCCGTTGACGGCTTCGAGCTTGGGCACCGCGGCGAGGGTGCCCATGCGGGTGCTCAGCGCAATCCAGCAACCCGCGACCATCACCGCGAGCTTGAGCGAGTTGACACCTGACTTGACGAGGTTGCGGGTGCTGAAGAGCTTCTTGATGCCCGAGATCGGGTTGAGCTTGCTGAGCTTGGGCTTGATGGGCTTGAGCGTGAAGAGCGGGCCCACCTGCGCGAACTGCACGAGCCACGCGACACCCAGCACGATGGCCATCGGGGGCCACGCGACGGCGGCGGCGCGTCCGAACGTGCGGCTTGCGAGGCCCCGGAGGTCGTCCTCGTCGTAGGGCAACGCGCCGTCGTCCTCGAACGCGAGAACGCGGCGCATCTCGTCGCCCAGCTCGCCCAGCATGCCGCCGCCCATCATGACCAGCACGATGGTCGCGGTGAGCAGCCCCAGCGAGGCGGCGAGATCCTGGCTCTTGGGGACCTGACCGCGGCTGCGGGCCTGGCTCTTGCGGCGCGGGGTGGGAGCCTCGGTCTTCTCGCCCATGTCATCGGCCATCGGCGCCCTCCTGCCCATTCAGGAGCGGGTTGGCGTCACCCCACGCGTTGGGGTCGGGGCTTGAGGCCCACGCCTCGATGGCGTTGACGGCCCGGAGGACTTCCTCGTCGATGACCTCGGACAGCACGAAGATCGAGACCGCGACCATCGCGATGCCCACGATGATCTTGAGCGCGAAACCCACGCTCATGACGTTGAGCTGCGGCATGGTCTTCATGACGAAGCCGATCGCGACGAGGACGACCATCGCCGACCCGAACGCGGGGCCCGAGAGGCGGACGCCGGTCTCGGTCGCGCTCGATACCAGCGCGACGATGAGGTCGAGCGCGGTCGTGCCCGGTCGGTAGAGGCCGATCGGGATGGTGTCGTAGGTGAGCAGGACAGCACCGAAGATGCGGTCGAAGCCGCCCAGGAAGACGAACGCGGCGACGGCGAGATAGAAGATCATCGAGCCGATGGAGTTGAGGTTGGTCTCGATCGCGGGGTTGAAGGCCTGCGCGAGCGAGAAGCCCATCTGGTAGCCGATGAGGTAGCCGCCGATCTCGATCGCGAGAAAGGGCAGGAACGCGGCAAGCCCGATGACGTAGCCGATGCCGACCTCGCCCAGCATGAGCGGGACGAGTTCGAGCAGGTCGAGCGAGGGCACCTCGCGCGCCTGGGGCGGGATCAGCCCGAAGGCCGCGACCGCGAACATCGCGGCGAGCATGCCCCGGACGCGGGCGGGCATCATGCCCGCGGAGAGCAGCGGGATCGCGAACATGAGCCCGAGGAAGCGCAGCATCACCAGCGTCCACGCGGACATGTAGTGCAGGATCGGGACGAGGTTGACGGGGGCGTCTTCCACGGGCGTGGGCTTCGTCTCTCGGGGTCTAGAACAAGAGGAACGCGTCGCGGGCGATCTGGAGGAGGCCGCCGAAGATCCAGGGGAGCAGGACGCTCGCGACGATGACCATGACGAAGATCTTCGGGACGAAGGTCAGCGTCTGGTCCTGGATGCTCGTCACAGATTGGAACAGCGAGATCGCGAGCCCGATCACCACGCCCGCGCCGAGGATCGGCGCGGCGATGAACAGGACGGCGATCAGCGTCTCGCGGACGATGTAGATAGCGGTCTCGTCGTACTCCACGGGTGTCGCCCTCCCTGGCTGTTCGTGTGTGTGAGTATCGGCAGCTGCTCGCCCGCCGTGGGTGCCTTCCTGGCGGGGCGGACGAGCAGGATGAGGAACATGAGTGCGCCGGTCGCGGGCTCGGCGGAGAGCCGGCTCGAGTAGCCGTCCTGCACGAAGCTCTGCAAGAGGCTTCCGACAACGAGCTGCCAGCCGTCGGCGAGGACGAACAGCAGCAGCTTGAACGGGACCGAGATCAGGATCGGCGGGAGCATCATCATGCTCATGGAGATCAGGATGCTCGCGATGACCATGTCGATGACGAGGAAGGGCAGGTAGACCCGGAATCCCAGCAGGAACGCGGTCTTGAGCTCACTGAGCATATAGGCGGGGACGAGGCTGATCATGTCCACGTCGGCTCGGGTGAGCTCGCCCGGCTCGGAGGTGTCCACGCCGCGGTAGTTGAGGATCATGTAGACGCTCGACCAGTTCTGGGTCGCCTCGATCTGGTCGAACATGTAATCGCGGAGCGGCTGCTTGGCGCGGACCCAGAGCTCGTCGTAGTCGGCAATCTCGCCCGCCTGCCAGGGCTGGACGGCCTCGTTCCAGACGCGGTCGATCGTGGGCGACATCACGAGCATCGTCATGATGAGCGCGAGGCCCGACACGACTTGGGCCGGCGGGACGGACTGCGTGCCGAGCGCCTGGCGGAGCAGGGCCATGACGACGAGGATGCGCACGAAGCAGGTCGTCATGAGCATGATGGCGGGCACGAGCGAGAGCACCGTCATCAGGACCATGATGTTCAGCGCGACGCTGAAACCCTTGCGGTCCGACTCGGAGGGCGACCCGTTGCTCGCTGGCGGCGGGACGGCGCCGGGCGGCGCGTCGTTCGAGGCGGCGATGTCAGTCGGCTGCTGGCTCAGGCCCGGCAGGAGCGCCGCGGCGTCGCCGATGAGACGCATGGGGTTGAGACCGGATTCGGTGTTGGGCGTACCCGGCAGCAGGAAGGGTTCCGCGGTCGGGATCGCCGGCGCGAGCGGGTCGGGCGGGCCCATGAGGCCGGTCTGCGCTGCTGCCGGGAGAGCCGTCAGCAGGAATGCTGTCACGATCGCGAGTGTGCGGCTCATGCGTTGCCGGCCTCGCTGAAGGACTTGGTCTGCATCGCGGCGAGCTGCCGTGCGAGCGCGGCGGCGGGCGATTCTGCGTCGCCGCTGGTTCGCGGTGCGGTGTTGAGAAGCTCGACGCGGTCGCCCTCGGGGGATTCGATCACGCGGCGGGCTGGCTCGGTTCGGGTCTGCTTCGTGGGCTTGATCGGCTTGGTCTCGAGCTCTCCCCGGGCGCTGCCGAGCAGGGAGCCGAAGGCGGCCTGCGAGCCGTTGCCGCCGGCGGCTTCTGCCTTGGCGGTGATCGACGCGACCTCGCTTGCATCGGTGAACTCAGCGAGCGTCGCCGAGGTGCCGGCCTTGCCCGCGGTCTGGCAGATGAGCAGAACGCGGTTGTCGCAGCGGAGCAGGACGTAGGTCTGACCCCGGCCCACGGGGTAGCGGCCGAGCACGGTGAGAATCCCCGCGGGTGCGCGGCCGCCGGCGGACATCTGCGTGAGCAAGCCCCCCTTGGATTTCGCGTACGCGCGGCCGCCGATCGCGACGACCGCGATCAAACCCAGCACGAGCGCGAGCGGGCCGGCGGCGGTCAGCAGTTCGCCGACCGATGAACGCTCGGGTGCCTGCTCGCCGCTCAAGAGCGGCGTGGTCTCGTCGGTGCCGCCCAACGGCATCGACTCCCGCTCAACGATCGGCTGGGCCGCCGCGAGCGAGGTCAGAAGCACGGCTGTCACACAGGCCAGTCGCTTCATGTTCAGCCCGCCTCGGGTTGGGCGTCGCCGGCCGCGGGCTGCGCGTTGCCAGAGAGCTTGTCGGCGAGCGGGTCGATGATCTCGTTGACTCGGACACAGAACTGGTCGTTCAGGACCAGCACCTCGCCGCGAGCGACGTGGCGGTCGTTGACGAAGACGTCTACGGGGTCGCCCGCGAGCTTGTCGAGCTCGACAACAGCGCCGTCGGAGAGCTTCAGGACGTCCTCGACGACCATCTTGGTACGCCCCAGCTCGATCTTCACGTCGAGATCGACGTCGCCGAGCAGGTTGATGTCGGTCTTGTTCTCGGCGGGCTGGGCGCCGCCGAAGTCGGGCGCTTCGAAGGGCTGCGGGTCGCTGCCGGCGGCGGCCGCCGCGGCGGAGCTGGTGTCGGAGACCGACTGCTTCGCGGCTTCGAGCGCGGCTTCGGCCTCGGCGTCGGGTGCGGCGTCCTCGGTGGTCGCGTCGCCCGCTGAGGAAATAGCCGCCTTCGCCGCGGCGAGGGCGTCCTCGGCCTCGGAGCCGCCATCATCTGATTCGGCGCTGG
>JBCDKU010000074.1:0-13496 GCA_038746265.1 Planctomycetota bacterium | reverse complement strand
CGTGTCCGGGTCATCGGGGCCGAAGAGTCTCTCGCGCGCTTCGAGTGTTTCTTCGACGATCGCTCGCGCCTCATCCGTCCGGCTCTGGCTCACGAGCACCATCGCGCGGAGGTCGCGAGAATCGAGTGTCGACCGCGCCTCACCTCCGGCGTGTTCGCGGCGGAGGTCGAGCGCTCGCCCGACATTCTCGAGCGCCAGATCGATCAGCCCGAGTTCACGGCACGTCTCCGCCAGCGTGTGTCTGAGCGACGCTTCTACAAGCGGCTCATCCGAGAACGCTGTCGAAAGCGACTCGACCGCGCGGCGAAAGACGCCCTCGTTGATCACGTCGCGGCCGAGATCCGTCAGGTTGATGAGCTGCAACGCTTCTTTGATCGGCTGAAGCTGTTCGGTCGATTCGGCAGCGCTCACGCCGCTCCGCTGGAGATCCGTCGCGAGCCGCGAGAGAATCCGATCGCCGACGAACCTCCCAAGTTGCTCGATATCAACCTCTGAAAAGGTCGCCGCCTGGAACTCCACCGTCTTCGCGAGCTCATCCGCCCGACGCTCCGCCTCCGCCTCGGCGAGCCGGGCCCGGTCCGCCTCATTGCTCGCGCGGACGAACCCGACCACAGCAGTCCCGAACCCGAGCACCAGCGCCAGCAGCACCAGCAGCGCTGCACTGACACCGACACGGTTGCGCTTCAGGAACTTCCCCGCCTGGTACCGCAGGCTCGGCGGCCCCGCCGAGACGGGCCGGTCGTCGAGATAGTTTTTGATATCCCGCGCGAGCGCGCTGGGGGACTCGTACCGGCGCTCCTGGTCCTTCGCGAGGCACTTCATCACGATCCAGTCGAGGTCGCCCTTGAGCCGGTCGTGCAGCTTCTTCTCGTCGAGCCCGCGCTTCTCGGCCGCCGCCTTCCAATTCACCTCGCCCAGCTCGCGGATCTCGGACTCGGCCGACGCCTTCTTCCGCTTGCCGGTCACGGTGACACTGGGCTTGGGCGGCTCCACTTCCTCGATGAACCGGATCATCCCGAGCGGCCCCGTTTCGCGCATCTCGCGCGAGTCGAAGGGCAGCCGGCCCGTGAGCAGCTCGTACAGCACGACGCCGAGGGCGTAGACATCCGACCGCGTATCGATCGCGTCCGACCCACGCGCCTGCTCGGGGCTCATGAACTCGGGCGTGCCGATCACTTGCCCGGCCTCGGTCGCGAGCACCTCGCCCGGCTTGGTGTGCAGCGCCTTCGCGACACCGAAATCGATCACCCGCACCCGCGGGCCGCCCTCGGGCGTCTCAACGAGGATGTTGCCGGGCTTGAGGTCGCGGTGGATCACACCCTTCATGTGCGCGTGCTGGATCGCGTCGCACACCTGCATGAACAGCTCGAGCCGGTCCTCGATCGTGAGCTTCTTCTTGTCGCAGAAGCGGTTGATCGCGTCGCCGTGGACGAGCTCCATGACGAAGTAGGGCCGTCCGTCCTCGGTCATCCCGGCGTCGAAGACCTTCGCGAGCCCCGGATGGTTCATGAGCGCGAGCGTCTGCCGCTCGGCGCTGAACCGCGTCAGCACGCTCTTGGAATCCATGCCGGGCTTGATGACCTTGAGCGCCACCCGCCGCGCGACTTTGTCGCGCTGCTCGGCCAGATAGACCAGCCCGAACCCGCCCTCGCCCAGGACGTCCACGATCTCGTACCCGCCCACCCGCTCGGGGTGCGCGTACGACGCGTGGACCGCGGCGGAGGCCTCCTCCGCGGAGATCGGCGTGTCCGACGGCGCTCCGGCCGTCGCAGCCTCTTCGTACGTCGGGTGTTCCGTGTGGTCGTCCATCCGCTCGATCTATCCTACAGACCCCGCAAGCACCCCCGCGAACGAGCGAGAGCCCGCCGAGAAGCAGCCCAATCATGCCCGCACGCGACACCAACGTCTCCCGACCGCTCGTGATCGGCATCGCCGGCGGCATCGGCAGCGGCAAGAGCGCTGCCGCCCGCTGCTTCGAGCGCGAGGGCTGCCTCATCAGCGACTCCGACACCGAAGCCAAGGCCGCCCTGACCCGCCCCGATGTCAAGGAAACACTTGTCGAGTGGTGGGGGGCCGCGGTGCTCGACGAGGCGGGCGCCGTCGATCGCAAAGCCGTGGCCGGCATCGTCTTCGCCGACCCGGAGCAGCGTGAACGCCTCGAAGCCCTGATCCACCCGCTGGTCCACGAGGCCCGCGCCGTGGCCATCGCCCGCGCGACCGAGGAGGGCCTCCCCGCCGTGATCGTCGATGCGCCGCTGCTCTTCGAGGCCGGCATCGACGGCGAGTGCGACGCCGTCGTCTTCGTGGACTGTCCCCGCGAGCAGCGGCTCGCCCGCGTCTCGGCCAACCGCGGCTGGTCGGAGGCCGAGCTCGACCGCCGCGAGGCGGCCCAGATCCCGGTGGACGAGAAACGCCGCCGATCGAGCCACATCGTCTCGAACGATGGAACAGAAGAAGCCCTCTGCGAGCAGGTCGCCCGGATCCTCCAGGAACTGCTCACCCGGCCATCGGCAAACGGCTAGACTGTGGTTGGACGGTTGTGCCGCTCGGCATCGTGCCCGCGGCGTCACACGCTCCCGTCGATCAACCCCGTCGAATCAGAGCAGCGGAAGAGGAGAGGTCCTCTCCCAAAGGCGCGGGTCGCTCGGCATGCTCTTTCCGTGATCCATCCGATCCCGGTGCCCGCCCTCATCACGGCATACCCGGAATCGCACTCGCGACCACCCCTGACAGGAATCTCTGCGATGGCCAAAGCCGCCTCGACCTCCGACACCGGCGCTCCGAAGAAGAAGACCCGCCGCAAGACCACGACAAAGAAGGTCGCGCCGAAAGAGCTGACCGACGCCGCCAAGGGTGCGGACGCGCAGCCGGAGCCCAAGTCGGAGTCAAAGCCCGAGCTAAAGCCGGAATCCAAGCCCGAGGCCAAGCCGGCAGCGAAGACCGAAGCCAAGGCCGACTCGACGACTGAGCCGAAGCCCGAAGCCAAGGCAGACCAGAAGCAAGACCAGAACCAGTCCGGCGGCAACCGGCAGCAGAACAACCAGAGCTCCGGTCAGCAGTCCGGCGGAGACAACAACCGCGACGGCGGTCGCCGACGCAAACGCAAGAAGCGCAAGGGTTCGCCCGGCGGCGGCGGCGGCCACCACGGCGGCGGCGGTGGGGGCGGAGGTTTCCGCTATGGCGAGGGCCTGCCCTCCGACGACGAGCTCGAACGCGAGGCCGCCGAGCTTGAGCAGATCGCCGCCGAGAAGGGCCCGGTGGACGAAGCCGAGAAGATCACGATCACCGAGCTCCAGCGGATGAACCTCGACGAGCTCTTCGACGTGGCCGAGAAGGAAGGCCTCGAAGACTTCAAGGACACGCCCAAGCAGGAGCTGATCTTCAAGATCCTGAAGACCCGCGCTACCCGCCTCGGCATCATGTTCGGCGAGGGCACGCTCGAGATCATGTCCGACGGGTTCGGCTTCCTCCGAAGCCCCGAGCTCAGCTACCTCCCGGGTCCCGACGACATCTACGTCTCGCCCACGCACATCCGCCGCTACGGCCTCCGCCGCGGCATGTCCGTCCGCGGCGCCGTGAGGCCTCCCAAGGAGTCCGAGCGCTACTTCGCGCTGCTCCGCGTGGACGAGGTCAACCACCGCGAACCCAAGATCATCCACGACCTCGTCAACTTCGAGGATCTGACCCCGCTGCACCCCGAGGAGCGGTTCGTCCTCGAGACGACGCCCGACAAGATCGAGACCCGCGTCGTCGATCTCGTCGCGCCGATCGGTAAGGGCCAGCGCGCGCTGATCGTCGCGCCGCCGCGCACGGGCAAGACCGTGCTCATGCAGCGCATGACCCAGGCGATCAGCACCAACTACCCCGATGTCAAGATCTTCGTCCTGCTCGTGGACGAGCGCCCCGAGGAGGTCACCGACTTCCGCCGCAACACCTCCAAGGACGTCGAGGTGGTCGCCTCGACCTTCGACGAGCAGTCGAGCCGCCACGTCGCGATCGCCGAGGTCGTGATCGAGAAGGCCAAGCGGATGGTCGAGTTCGGCGACGACGTCGTCATCTTCCTCGACTCCATCACGCGACTCGCCCGCGCGTACAACACCGAGATGCCGCACTCCGGCAAGATCATGACCGGCGGCCTCGACTCCAACGCGCTCCAACGACCCAAGAAGTTCTTCGGCGCCGCCCGCGCGATCGAGCGGGGCGGCTCGCTCACGATCATCGGCACCGCGCTCGTCGATACCGGCTCCAAGATGGACGAGGTGATCTTCGAGGAGTTCAAGGGCACCGGCAACTCCGAGCTGCACCTCGACCGCCGCCTCATCGAGAAGCGTGTGCTCCCCGCGATCGATGTCGGCGCCTCCGGCACCCGCCGCGAGGAGCTGCTCATGGATCCCAAGGAGCTCGAGCTCGCCCATCGTCTCCGCAAGGTCCTGAGCGACATGAACGTCGTCGAGGCCATGGAGCTGCTCAAGAGCAAGATGAAGAAGGCCAAGACCAACGCCGAGTTCCTGATGACCATGGCGCTGGGATAAGCCGCGTTCGAACCACCGATTCCGGGACGGCCCGCGCGAACTCACAAGCCGCACGCGCGGTATGACCGATAGCAGGGCAACCGACGGGAGGCCGTCCGTGCCGCGCGCGATTGCTGCGGTGTCGCTCCTGCGTTTCGTTGTCCCGGCCGTTGGTGGCCTGTGGTCGCTCTCCCTCGGCGCGATCGGCATCCACGCCCTTGTTCTGGGCACCGCGACGACCGCGCCCGTGGGCTTCCCTATGCTGATCTTGGGCTGGACCTTGCTCGCGGGAGCCCAGCTTGTGTTCTGTTCACTCGTCGCCGATCGGGTCTTCCCGATTGCCGGCCGCCGGGTCGGCGCAGCCGTGGAGCTCGTCTCGTGCCTTGTGCTTCTCGCCGGACTCGCCGTCTTCGCTCTCCGCACCGCCTCGCTCTACGCCTGGTAGCGGTCCTCACCGCCGCCACCAGCCTGGCCTCAGGGACCCAACCAGCCCCGGATCCGCTCCCGCTCACGACGATCGAGCAGACCGCCGCCGCCTTTGCCGAGGCGAGCGCACTGATCGACCTGCGCCTCGCGCCAGAATCCGTCGCCGAGGACTTCGAGATCGCCGCGATCAGCCTCGGGCTCGCGTCCGATCTCGACCCATCGAGTGTCGAGCTCGCCCGGCGCTGGGCCGAGGCAGCCTGGTCCGCGGGACGCCGCGACGAACTGATCGGCGCAACCCGCCGCGTCGTCTCGCTCGATCCCTCCGACACCGTCGCGCAGCTCCGTCTCATCTCCGCGTCGCTGGGCCGAACTCAGACCGTCGGTGGTCGGCTCGAGAAGCTGGACGCCCTCCTCGGTGAGCGAGGCGACTCCCTGCATCCCGCGGTCAGAAGCCGTCTCGCGCTCGACGCCGCACTGCTGAACCGCGAGCTCGGGCAGACACGGGCGTTCGCCAACAGGCTTTCCGAGGCGATCCGTCTCGACCCATCCAACAAGGAAGCGATCCTCCTCGCGCTCACCTACTACGAGGAACAGGTCGGCGACAAGGAAGGCACGCTCCGCCTGCTGATCCGCCTGCTCTACGCCGACCCGCTCGATGCAACAACCGCCCTCCGCATCTCGACGCTGCTCGCGTCCGAGGCCGCCATGGTCGAGGCCCGCCGCTACCACGACCTCGCATGGGACCTCGTGATCATCACGCTGCAGAGCGGCGAGCCCGACGCCGAGCTCTTCCAGCAGCGTTACGCGCTGCTGTGGGACGAGCAGGGGCCGGGCGCGATCTCAAGCGACATCGCGCTCCGCCTCGAGCAGTTCAGGGAACGCGCACAGCTCAAATACGAGCTCGACATCGAGCGCGACGTCCCCGAAGACCAGCTGCTCAAGCCCGAAGACCTGCACCTCCCCGCGATCACCGAGATCACCCGCACGATCGCCGCGATCGAGACCGGCAACACCGAAGAGGTAGACGCCGGGCTCGACGAGCTCGCCGCAATCAACCGCTTGCGGATCCAGGCGCTGCTGCGGGACGGCACGAACCGCGCAATCCGCACCGAAGCCATCCGCTCGACCTCCGACCTGATGATCATGCGCCTGCTGGCAGACCGTCAGCGCGAAGCGCTCGATCGCCAGATCGATGACCTCCGCAGAGAGGGCAACGACGAGCTGCTCTCCCCGGTTACGCTGGGCTGGATCAGTCTCCGCCGCGCCGGTGCCCGAGAAGCACTGCGGTACATCGACAACGCCGACCAGAACCTTCCGTACGACCGCATGCTCGAGGCCGTCGCCGCGCGGGCCGTGGGCGATGACGAACGCGCCGTCCGCTCCTGCCGCCGGCTCGCCGCCCAGGACCCGCTCGGGATCTTTGGTGCCTGGGCGCGGCACACCCTCCGCGACATCCTCGGCTCTGACCGCGTCGCGTCGGCGACCGGCGAGCGCCTCGCCGAGATCAGCCGCGCCGTGCCGGACTGGATCCACGACCTGCACAAAGACCCGTTCTCGATGATGAGCCTCGGCATCGAGCGCACCGCCGAGACCATCGCCGGAACCGAGAGCCCGACCGTCCGCGTCACGCTCCGCAACGTCTCGCCGCTCCGCCTCGCGATCGGTGCCGATCGCCCGATCGGCAGCCTCATGCTCGTCACCTCGACATCCAACGGCACCCGCCCCCTCGTCGGTGCGGGCGGCGCGTTCGTGGTCGAGCTCAACCGCCGGCTCAGCCTGGGCTCGGGCGAAGCGATCGTCGCCGAGCTCCGGCCCGACGCGGGGCCCGACAAGCTGCTTTCGCTCATTAACGCCGACCAGCTCACACGCTCGAGCTGGAACATCGTCCAGAGCTTCGGCATCGGCTCGCTCCAGACCGTCATCGCCGGCGCGTTCGGCCTGACCGACCGCACCGAGATCGCTCTAAGCCTCCCGCTCGCCGAGGCGCGCAGAACACCGGCAGAACTCGCCGACCTGCTCCGCACCACGACCGGAGAACCCGCGCGGCGCGCCCTGATGGGCAGCGCGTCGGTTGTGCTGCGTCTCGCGTCCGGCGCCGAGGCGGCCGGCGACACCCGCGCCACCCGCGCCGATCTGCCCGTGCTCATCGACGCCCTCGCAGAACGCTTCCGCAGCGCTCCGAGCGCCGAACGCATCTTTATGCTCGCGGCGCTCCCGTCCTCGAAGCAGATCGACGAGATGACGCCCTTCGATCGGGCCGCCCTCGACGTCCAGACCGAGCTCATTGAGAGCGGATCGTCCTTCAGCACCGCCGAGGTGGCACTGACGCTCACGACCCGCGTGGACAGCGTCAACCACCCCTTCCTCGACACCGCCGTCTCGACGGGCGATCCCGACATCACAAGACTCGCCGATCTCATCACCTTCCGCTTCGAACGCAGCGTGCCGGCCCGTGCCACCGTCGGTCCGGGCGTCGAGGCCATCATCTCGACCGGTGCGTTCGCGACCAACTCGCGGCAGCCGCGCGAAGCACCAGCGGCGCCGATCCTCCGCAACGACAACGGCGCGACGGGGAACGGCCGCCGGTGAGCGACGAAGGCTCACAGCCAGCGGCAACGCCCGCCGAAGCGCCCGAGCACAAGAAGTCCAGGTGGCGCGGCATTATTGGCTTCGTCATCGGGTTCCTGCTCTTCTCCGCCGCGATCGTCGCCGTCGCGCAGGGCGGCGACGATCTCAAGTCCGCGTGGGAATCCATTAAGCAGGCCCCGCTCTGGCTCGGCGCGCTCGTCCTGCTTCTGCCCGTCCTCAACTGGCTCACGGTCTCCCTGAGCTTCTGGGTCATCACCGCCCGCTACGGCCGTGTCGGGCCCGTGGAGATGTGCGGTCTCATCGGCACCGCGTGGCTTCTCAACTACCTCCCCATGAAGCCCGGCATGGTCGGCCGCTTCGCCTACCACAAGAAAGTTAACGGAATCCGCTACAAGGACTCCGCGCGCGTCATCGCGTGGACCGCCAGCTTCACCGCGATCTGCACCGCGCTACTCTTAGCCGTCGGCGTCTTCGCGCGGGGCACGAGCTTCGCCTACGCCCTCCTTCTCGCGCCCCTCATCCCGTTCGGCCTGCTGATCCCCGCCGCGATCGCGAGGGGCGGTCACTGGTGGCGCTACGCCACCGCGCTCAACCTCCGCTACCTCGACATGCTCATCTGGACCGCACGCTACTGGGCCACGTTCAAGCTCGTCGGCGTCGATCTCGAGCCCGCCAGCGCCGCCCTGCTCGCCGTCATCTCCCAGGCCGCCATCGCCATCCCGATCGCCGGCAACGGACTCGGCGCCCGCGAGTGGGCCGTGGGCGTGGCCGCCAACCAGATCGGCTTCTCCGCCGCCGAGATCGGCCTCGCCGCCGACGTCATCAACCGCGGCGCCGAGCTGATCGTGTCCCTCCCTCTGGGCATCCTGGGATGGCTCTACATCGCCAGACGGACGAAAAACGCGGTTGCCGCCCCGATTCAGCCCGCTCCATCTTCGAGCCCGCCCCCGGAATCGACCGATCTCCCGGTGGGCGACGCACGTACCTAGAGCAGGGCCCGGTCTACCGGCTCGGCCCGCCATTCGATGGTCAGCAAGATCGAGCAAGACCAGCAACGCTTCCGCCAGATCGTCCGCGGCAAGATCCGCAAGGACCTCCGGCGCTTCCTCTCGCGCGACGAACTCCTCGGCCGCGAAGGCAAGAAGGTCGTCTCCATCCCCGTTCACGACCTCGATATCCCTACCTTCCGCTACGGCGACAACTCGGGCGGCGTCGGCATGGGCGAGGGCGAGGAGGGCGACGCCGTGGGCCAGCCCGGCGGCGGCGAGAACCCGGGCGGCGAAGAAGAAGGCAAGCACATCACCGAGGTCGATGTCACCCTCGAGGATCTCGCCGACATCCTCGCCGACGAGCTCGAGCTCCCCCGCATCGAGCCCAAGGGCGCGCACCGCATCACCTCAACCAAGGACAAATACTCGGGCATCCGCCCGGTGGGCCCCAACTCCCTCCGCCACTTCAAACGCAGCTACAAGGAAGCCCTCAAGCGCCAGCTCGCGATGGGCGACTACGACCCCGACGACCCCGTCATCATCCCCGTCCGCGACGACTTCCGGTACCGCTCGTGGACCGAGGTCAAAATGCCGCAGTCCAACGCGGTCATCGTCTACATGATGGACGTCTCGGGCTCCATGGGCGACGAGCAGAAAGAGCTCGTCCGCATGGTCGCCTTCTGGATCGACACCTGGCTCCGCCGCAACTACGAGGGCATCGAGAGCCGCTACATCGTCCACGATGTGCGAGCAGGCGAGGTCGATAAGAAGACCTTCTTCAGCCTCCGCGAGGACGGCGGCACCCGCATCTCGTCCGCCTTCGCGCTCTGCAAGGAGATCCTCGACCAGGGCTACGACCCCGCCGACTGGAACGTCTACCTCTTCCACTTCTCCGACGGCGACAACTCCTCCGAAGCCGACAACCGCCTCTGCGTCAAGCTCCTCGACGAGCACCTGATCCCCAATTCCAACATGTTCGGGTACTGCCAGGTCACCTCCGCCTACGGCTCGGGCAACTTCATCAACGTTCTCCGCGAGGCCTTCCCTGACGGCCGCGCCGACGAGGACGGCCCGCGCATCATCTCCAGCAAAGTGGACGACAAGGACCACATCTACGACGCCCTCCGCACCTTCTTCAAGCAGGGCCGCTAGCTAAGCGAGATTCGCCGAAAGCACGAACCGAATCCGACCGAACCTACCCTCCGAACGCGCACGCGAGCCCGGGAGACCGACCGTTGCCGATCTTCTTCGTGGGATATGCCGTCGTCATGTGGGTGTTCATCATCCGCAACCGACGCACACTCCGCGCGCTGATCCCGCTCGTCATCGGAACCACGGGACTGCTCGGCATCAACATCCTGCATCTCTTCGTCTCGAAGGCAACCAACGGGGCGATCGACCTCCCGCAGATCCAAGCCCTTATGTATCCCTACACCGCGCTCGTGACCGGCGTCGGCATCTGGCTCGCGCTCATCCCGCGCCGCCATACGCACGGCTGCTGGCGCTGCGGCTACGACCTCGCAGGGCTGTCCACCAAGGACCCCGACACGCCCCTCGTCTGCCCCGAGTGCGGCGAGCCGCAGTCGCGCCGCAACGCCTACCGACCCTCGGGCGTGAGCGCCGCCGAGGCGGGCCTGCCGATGACGCCCGAGGCGCTCTCGCACCAGGGCGCGGAGATCGACCCGCGCATCACGTGGTCCACGCGCTCGAACGCGTTATCCGGCAAGAAGCCTGAACACGAGCCAGAGCCCGAGCACACCGCCTGGCACCGCGGCCAGCAGGATCCAGCGGAGCAGCCCGAAACGCTCGGGCGTGATCGGACCCACGCGTGAGATCGGCGCCGCCGCAGCGCTCTGCCCGACTAGCTCATCCCGCCCAGCGAGCCACTCGATCGACGCCTCGATGAGCTCGATATTGCCCGGGTTTGTGCGCACAAGCCGGCCCGCGACCTGCTGCGACGGCGCCCACCAGCGGTCCGACGCCCACGCCGAGGCGCCGACAACGACAAGCCGCGACGCCCCGCCCGTCGGCAGGTCGATCTCCGACGCCGCAGCGAGCCCGAACGGCCCGCGTGCATCGCCCGTCTCTTCGTCGAACTCCGGCAGACTCGGCAGCGCCGCGCGGGCCTGCTCCGGCGTCCTCCAGATCCCGAGCCACCGCGTCTCCGCCCACGCCCGATCGCCCGGATCCGCGCCGAGCACCACATCGGCCCGAACGCCCGTCCGAGAACGCGCCCCGAGCGGCACCGCCCAGTCCAGCGCGACCGGCAGTCCGCCGACCGCCAGCGCGACCGGGTGATCGCCCTCAGCCGTGGCCCGGGTCGCGGTGACAATCTGTCGCCCGCTCGCATCAACAACATCGCCGAGCACCGTCGTGCCTGACGCGACCTCAACCCCGTAGCGATCGGCAAGCTCCGCAAGCGGATCGCGGCCGCCGATGGTTTCAAGATACGACGGCCCGACCGAAAGCAGCACGCCGTCACCGGCATCGAGCCGTACCGCGAGGGCATCAGCGAGCGTCTGCGCGCGCACCGCGCCCGAAGCCGTCTCGCCGCGGAGCGATTCGGAAGAGTCAGGCGAGAACGCCATGAACACAACGGGGCGCGTCCCGTCAGGATCGACCGCCGCGAAGCTCGGCGGCTCGGGCGAGCTCGGGACGTGCCAGACGAACAGATCGACGCCCCGCCCGCGCAGCCGCTGCGACAAAGCGATCAGCGTCCCGAGCCGCTGCCCCGACGCTGAGACCTCGGCGTGCGTGATCACCACGATCGGCGCATCGTTCCGCGAGACCGCGGCGACGCCGCTCGTTAGCAGCTCCTCGGCCCGCGCCGTGATCTCGGGCAGGCCCGTGACGCCCAGCGCCCGCAGCGCCCGCTCATTCGGTGCGAGCTGCGCGGTATCGATCGGTGCGAGCGAGACAGATCGATCGACATCCCCGAGCACGATGACCGCCTCGCCGCTGGCGAGTTCGGCCGCGAGCCTCGAGACGTCGGTGGTCGGGATCAGCAGCAAGCGGTCACGCGTGGCGCGCGCAGAACCCGCGATGTCTGCAAGAGTCCCCGCGAGCGCCGCGTTTCCCTGTGCGTTCAGAGCAGCCGACTCCTGATCGAGGCGCTCCGCGAGCGTACGGAGCGGGACCAGCAAGGGCTCCGCCGCGGCCCGCGGGTTCAGGGCTGCTGTTGAGGGTACATCGAGCAACGCCTCGGCTTCGCCCGCGAAGCGTCCGAGTTCCGTCGCGAACGCCCGCAGCAGCGCCGCCCGGTTGCGATCCGTGTTCAGGATCACCGCGAGCAGCTCGCCTGCGATCGAGCGCACCGACGAGACGCCGCGCACGACCTCAAGCCTCCCGGCGTCGATCGCGACCCGTTCGCGTTCGGTGAGCCGGGTGATCAGGTCGGCCACCGCCTCACCCGATTCAGGCTTCCCGAGATCAACCCGAGTGACAGAGACAAGGTCCGAATCCGAGTCGAACGCGTCGAGGACGTCGCCGACGCGGTCGTTGACCCGGGCGCGATCGGGCGTCGCCTGGAGTGCCGCGACGATCTCGATCGGCGCGGTGAGCTGATCGACGACGGCTTGCGCCCGATCACCCAGCTTGTGACTGCCCGATGCCGTGAGATCGATCCGCGCGTGGTGCCGCTCCCCGAGCGTGACGAGCGCCCCCGCGAGCGCCGTGATCGCGACGGTAAAGAGCGTTGCCGAGATCCACCGGTTGGCCGAGCGGAGGGAGAGCATCAGGATCGGGGCCTCCGGACCGCGGTCACCACAGCGCACAGCGCAACGAGCCAGACGGAAGCCATGAGCAGCGTCGCGACGTGCCTCGTGTCGATGATGCCGCGCGCAAAGTCCGCGAGCCGAGGCTGGATCGCGATCGACGCGACAACCTCCGCCGCGTCCGCGGGGAGCCGGGCGGGCATGAGAGCGGCTGCGATCTGCAGCGCGATCAGGACGATTAACGCCGCGAGGAACGCGAGGATCGGGCTATCGAACAGCGCCGACGCGAGCCCGCCGACGCAGACATACAGCAAGCCGATGAGCAGCAGCCCGGCATAGCCCGCCACGATCGGGCCGAGGTCCGGTGCCGGTGCCGCGACCACGAACAGCACGATCGGGAACCCGAGCGTCGGCGCGAGAAGCAGCGGCAGCGATGCCGCCGCTCCGAGGACCTTGCCCGACGCGACCGACCCCGCCGAGACCGGCGACGCACGCAGCATGTCGATCGCGCCGAGCGGCGATTCGTTGCTGAACAGCCGCATCGAGAGCGCCGGCGCGACCGCAACGAGGAGCCACCCGGACGGTCCGAAGAAATACCGCAGCGACGCGGGTTCACCCGGTGCGAGGCTCGTCTCGACGAAGACCAGCCCGGTCAGGAACGCGTACAGCGCGGCCGCGACCCACCCGATCGGCGTCCGCCAGATCGCCCCGAGCTCCCGCAACGCGATCGCGAGGATCGAACTCACGCGGCTCCGTCCTCCGACGCGAGCAACTGCGAGAACACCCCGTCCAGCGACGCCGCGTCCCGGTGCAGCGAGCGGACCTCACCGCCCGCGTTGGTGATCGCGTGCATGAGCGTGCCGCGAAGATCTTCCGAGGATCGCGACGCAACCCGAAGCGACAGCCACCCGTCCGGGAGCGTCTCGGTCGTCACCCGGTCCACCCCTGAAAGGGTCTCAAGTACCAACGGCTCGATGCCCCGGCACTCGAGAAGCACCTCGCGGCTGCCGCCCGCCTGCTGCGCAAGCCGATCCGGTTCACCGTCCGCGAGCACGCGGCCGCGGTTAATGATCACCACCCGGCCGCACACCGCCTCGACATCGCGGAGCACATGGGTCGAGAGCATGACCGTCCGCATCTCGGCCAGTTCCCGGAGCAGCGCGAGGAACGCGGCGTTCTGGCCCGGGTCAAGCCCCGAAGAGGGCTCGTCGAGGATGAGCACTTCGGGTTCACCCAGCAGCGCGGCCGCGAGCCCGACCCGCTGCTTG
>JBCDKU010000073.1:0-13558 GCA_038746265.1 Planctomycetota bacterium | reverse complement strand
GTCCGAAGTTGTCATTGCCAAAGCGAAGGGTCAGCCCGAAATCGTTCGAGCCAAAGTGCACGCCGCTGCGACGGTTGAACGTGCCGAAGCGGTCGGCGTGCCTGAAGCTGTTGACGTGCCCAAAGCGATCGAATCGGTTGAACTGATTGAAGCGGCCGTGGCTGTTGAAGCCCGGGCTCACGACGAAGCCGTCGATCACACGCCGGCGGACGATCGGGCTGTGGCCGCGGCGGGCGCGGTAGCCGAAACCGCGGTGAACGTGCCGGTCGCCCGTGACGATGAACGTGCTGCGGACGGGGTTGCTCACGACAAAGCGGTCGGCCCGACGCGACGTGATCTCGTCGTGACGCCGGACGTTCTCGGCGTTGCTGCGGGCGAGCCGCTGGGCGAACGAGAGCCGGGGCTGATCGGACGTCCGCTCGGCTCGGCTATTCGCGAACGCCTGCCCGAAGGCCGGCGCCGCGAAGGCAAGAGCGGTCGCGAAGGCGAGTGCTTTGGCTGTGAGACGTCGCATGGTGGCGTTCCTTTCCTGCTTTGTGCCACTATGCGAACGGGCCGGCTCGATCGGTCATTCCACCACCAACGAAACTTGTTGAATTACCCAGAGCCGTCAATCCGGACTGCTCAATCCGTCTTCTGGCGAATCCGCGGAGCAACCTCCGCGAGCCGCCGCGGCCCGCCCTTGCGCAGCTCGCGGACGAGCCTGTAGGTCTCCATCGAGATCGGCTTCCGCTCGCCGCGTTCCTTGCCCAGGATGCCGGCGTAGCCCTGCCACACACCCTGCACGCGCGGCATGAAACGGCTCGGGTGCTTCACACCGTCGAGGAGCAGGTTGGCCGTGCCGCCGAACAGGTGCGACGCGAGCGCGGGCTTCGGCACGTTGTGCCACGCGTACCACAGGTTGTTGCGCGCGGTGTAGCGGAAGATCGCCGACTTGGAGCGCTTCGGGCTCTCCATGTGGTGGATCGGATCGGCCGTCCCAAGCACCACGGCGTACCCCGCGTCGTAGAGCCGGCAGCAGCAGTCCTGCTCCTCGCCCTGGCGCCACAGCTGCCCGCGGTAGCGGCCGACCTCGACGAACGGCTCTTTCTTGATCGCGTGCGCGGTGCCCCGGTACTGCTCGGCGGCGTAGACCACGCCCTCCTCGGGCGAGCGCTGCAGGACGACGCCGGGCCGGATCTTGACGTCGATGTACGGGATCGCGACGGCCGCGATGTTCGCGCCGGGCTGGTCAAAGTCCGCGAGCGTCTGCTCGATGGTGTGTTTGGAGTCAAAGACCGCGTCGTCGTCCATCGAGACGATCACCGGCGCGTCGCACAGCTCCGGGAACCGGTTACGTTCCGCGATGAGCCCGATGCCGGGCTGCATCGAATCGAGCCGCACGTTCGGGTACTTCGCGTAGTCGCGTTCGAGCATCTCGAACGTGCCGTCGGAGCTGCCGTCATCGATCACGACGATCTGCAGCTTCTCGCCCAGCGACTGCGCGAGCGCCGAGTCGAGCGCAGCAGGCAGCTCGTCCTTGCGGTTGTGCGTCGTGATGGCGAGGGTGGCGAGGTAGTCGGGCACGGCGTGGCTCCCGGCAAAGCTAGGCGGAGTCACGCGGCACCGGCTCACCCGGCCCGCTGCAGCAGCAGCACGCGGCCGCCGTCGAAGTCGTGGAGGATCTCGGCGCTCCCTTTCCACCCGTTGCGGCTCAGATCGGCCTCAAGACGGTCCTGCGTGTACGCGTTGTGGATCTCGACCACGATCGCCCGGACGCACCCGATCCAGTCGCGACAATCAGCGAACAGCTCCTCCTCGGCGCCCTCGATGTCGCACTTGAGCAAGTCGATCTCGCCCTCGATCCCCGCCGACTCGAGCAACTGCGGGACCGTCATGCCCTCCACGTCGCTCGGGCCGTCGTCGGTGATCTCGAAGCTCGAGTCATCGAGACCCCCACGACGCAACGAGACACGCCGCGCGTTGCCCACCGCGGCCGCCTGCACAAGATGAACGTTCGGCGTGGGCTTGATCTCGATGATGTTGCGCTCTGCGAGCGCGAAGTTGGTCCTGTCGGGCTCGCACGCGACGACGGTCGCCTTGGGCCACCACTGGCGCCACAGCCGCACCGAAACGCCGACATTGGCGCCAAGATCGAGGATGTTGCGGACGCCCTCGCCCAGTGCCGCGCGGGCGTTGGAGTACTCACCCCGCTCGAACAAGTGCTCCCAGATGATGAAGTCCACCGTCCCGCGGCGCAGATGTACCGGGGCCCCGTGACCGGCGAAGCGCACCGTCGTCGGCTTGCGGCTGCCGGGCAGATTCCACCGCACGCAGAGCCGGTGGTAGCAGAACTTGAGCCACGAGAGCGTCGAGCCGAATCGCTTCCGGTCCGCGAGTCGGTCGCCGATCGCGTTGTGCAGTCCGCGCCGCCTCTTTCGTTGCGCACGAGCTCCCGTGGTCATCGTGAGTTCCCCCGCCGGATGCTGCAAGCGTACCAAACGTTTGCTTGGGCATGCCAGCGCCGAGGTTACTCACGGAACTTGATCGTCTTCGCCGGGATGCCGCCCGCGATCGCGAACGGCTCGATGTCCCTGGTCACCACCGCACCTGCCGCAACCACCGCGCCCTCGCCGATCGTGACGCCCTTCAAGACCGTCACGCCCGCGCCGAGCCAGCAGTCGGGCCCGATGACGACCGGCGCTCCCTGCAAAGGCTGCTGCGGGATGGGCGTGTCCTTCGCCATCCCGTGATCGTGATCGGTGATGTAGCAGTGCGGCCCGATCATCGTCCGTGCACCGATCTCGATGCGCTCCGACGCATCGAACATCGTGTACCGGTTGCAGTAGACGCCCTCGCGGAAGACGATCCGCGGGCCGTCGGGCGAACGGGGGCCCGTCGAGAGCAGGATGACGCCCAGATCGAGGCTGACCCTCGCCTCGAGCTTCACGTCCCACGGGTTGCGCGGCAGATCGACGCGCCGCACCCAGCAGCGCGGCCCGATCTGCGCGCCCATCGCCTTGAGCCGAGCGATGCGGACGCGGCGGGCAAGCCCGTCCGGTGCACGAAGCAGCTGGTTGATGAGCTTGTCGGAACCCCCCACGCCTGCATCTCCCGTTCGCGGATCGCCGCTCAGCCGTCGGTCACAACCTGCTTCTTGCGGTCGCGCATCTGCTTCGCCGCGACGCCCTTGCCGGTCAGCCACAGCATCGGGTACGCCAGCACGAATTTCCACTCACCGTTGCGGATCTGCGCCCCCAGCGTCCGGCGGTAGAACGCCCAGCCGCGCCCGCGGTCGCCCGCGTGCAGGCACCGGATCGCGCAGCTCTTGGCGTGCAGGGCGAGCGCGTCCTGCATCTCCTTCTTACGCGCGTGGCCGGTCGGGTACTCACCCCGCTCGACCTTGCCCTCGATCCAGTCGAAGCCGTCGAGCTGCTTCTTCATGTTGCCCATCATCTGAGCGTGCCCGACGCGGTACCCCACGATCGGCGGCTCGTCGATGTGCACGTACCCGGGCCGAGCGCCGACCTTGAACCAGATGTCCACGTCCTCGAACATCACGCGCACGTCATCGGACGCCCCGGTCTCGCGATAAGCATCCGCGAGCACGGCCGTGCCCGAGGGCGCGACGCCGGTCTTGCGCGCCCGTGTCGAGAGGTAATCCTTGAACGCCCGCATCCGCGGCGCGGTCTTGACGTGCGACGCGAGGTCGGCCTCGTTGTCAAAGGGAGGAAACACCCCGGAGACCATCGCGGGGCGGTCGTGTTTCCGGATCGCCTCGGCCATCACCTCGAGCGACCACGGGAAGAGCAGGTCGTCCGAGTCAAGAAAGAGCAGGTACTCGCCCTGCGCGTGCTCGGCGCCGGCGTTCCGCGCCCCGGACAGCCCTTTGTTCTCCTGATCGATCACGCGGACCCGCGGCTCATACGACCGGAGCACACTGAGCGAATCGTCGCTGCTGCCGTCGTTGACGCAAACAATCTCGTAGTCATCGAACGTCTGCGCGAAGACCGACTCGATCGTCTTGCCGACCAGATCCGCGCGGTTGTAGACCGGGATCGCGACCGTAAACAAAGGACCCGTCGCGACCGAGCTCGAGTCGGACGCCGCAGGGCTCAGCTCAGGCTGCGTCTCGTCGCGATCAGACGACGCATCGGAAGGCCAATCGGAAGATGAACCGGTCACGACGACTGCTCCCCGTCGTCGCCCGTGTCATGACGGGTCTCGTCACCGGCCCAGTCGCCGTACCGCTCGTCCGCCCAGACCACGCCCTCGCCCGAACCCACCTGCGCGTGCTCATGCTGCAGCTCGTCCTCGGCGGCGTCCTGGGCTTCATCGAGCCAAGGCCCGTCGCCGTCGTCGAACTCACCGCCCTCATCGAACCCGTCATCCGCATCGACAAACACAGCGTTCGATGGATGATCCTTGCCGAGGATGCGATCGATGGTCTTGGCGACAAAGAGAAGGATAAAGAACGCGCTGAGCTGGCCGAACCAGTAGCTGAAGGCAAGCACGGGCGTCTCGCCGCGCGCCAGACCGAACGCCTGCCCCAGCATCGTCGCCGCGCCGATCGCGACGATCGGGTGCGTCGGGTCGCGCAGCGTGAGCACATCGAAGAACCGCGTCAGCAGCGCCAGGAAGATCGCGATGAGCGGCACCGTCCACGTCCCGCCCTCCGCGGCGGAATTACCGAGCATGCCCGCCGGCTGTGTCACGCCGCCGCGTCCGCGTTTCACGCCCTGCTGGTCCGACCAGTCGGCCATGTAGGTGCTCACGGTGTAGGGCTTATCCACCCAGATCGCCCGCGGGACGGGAAGCAGGAACGCATACGTGATCGTCAGCAGCGGCGGCGTCGTGAGTTCCCGGTCCTGCTCGTAGTTCGCGTCGATAAGCCACAGCGCGTACCGAGCCGTCGAGTAGGTCTCGGTGACATACTCGACCGACTGGATCGCCTCGCGCGGGTTCAGGAGCTTGGTGAAGCCCGTGAGACTGCGGCCGCCGACAGTGAAGAGCGAGATCGCGATCACCCCCACCGAGCCAAGAACCGCGACCCGCGGCAGCACCTGCAGCGGCCGCAGATAGCGGAACCGTCCGTAATAGAACCCCCAACCGATCACGAAGATCACGCTCAGCAGCGGGCGGCGACTGAACTCACCGATCGATGAGATCGTCGCCGAGCTCACGAAGACGCCGAGCGTGAGGAACGCCACGACCGGATTCAGGAACCGCACCGACCATTGCCACGCGGCAAGACCCGCCGCGGCGCAGGTCAGCGCGAGGCCGATGAAGCTCAGCAGCACGCCGAGGTAGGGCACCTGCACGCCGAAGCGCAGCCCGGCCGAGAGCGGGATCGCGGTCAGAATGATGAGCCAGATCGTCGTATCGCTCGGCAGCGTCGCCGGGGTCCGGATCTTGTTGACAACCCGACCGATGGTGTCCACGCGGTTGTACGCGACCAGGTATGTGATCACCGAGATCGTCGCCCAGAGCACGTAGATCTGCCCGGCCGATTCAACGTCCTGCACCGTGTACCGCTCCGCCACGGGATTGAACAGCACCGGGATCGCGTTGTAGATCTGGAAGTAGATCATCCCCGCGAGGAAGATGTTGCGGTGCGTGAAGAGCTCCGTCCGGCCCGTCAGATAGTCGTTCAGCACCACGCCGAGGATCAGCACAATCAGCGCGATCAGGATGACGGAGAGCAGGAGAGCCATACGGGGTTCGACCGATCGTGCGGGTGTCTTCTCATTCCAAGCGGGAACGCGTTCCTGCGTGCTGCATCGACCGTTCGGCCGCGTGACGTGATCCTGCGTGCGGGGTGAACGGCCCGCCGTCCCTACGATCGCGGCCGCAACGGGCTCGATCGGCTTCAAATACCGATCGAATCCAGAACAACCGGACCCCGACCGCGATCGAGCCCGATGGTAGACCGACCCGACAACCTCTTTGCGTACGCCGACCTGCCGAGGTTCGGTCTCGGCAACGTGATGATCCCGTGGGCGCGGTCGGAGGTCTTTGCCGCCCAAACCGGGGCCCGGCTGCTCGCCCCTCGCTGGGTCCAGCCCAAGATCGGGCCGATCCTCCGCCGCGAGCGTGACCTCCGGCTCTACTGGGGCTTCTTCTCGAACGCCGGCACGATCCGGGGCCCGCGCCGCTGGTTGCTTCTCCGCAGCGCGAAGCGGTACCCCCACACCGAGGCCGAAGCCGCCGTCGAGGCGGCCAAAGCCGACCCGGGCACGGACCACCTCGTTGTGTTCAGGTTCCCGGAGTGGGGCGACGAGTTCTTCGGAGGCGACGGGCCCGAGCACCGCGAGATCATCTCGACCGCCCTCGAGCAGCGGCTCTCGAGCAACATGAAGCGCACCCGCGACGCCGCCCGCGCCACCCTGCCGGACCGCTACATCGCGATGCACGTCCGCCGGGGTGACAAGAAAGTCATGCCCGAGGGCGAGGACAAGGACGTCAACAAGGAATCGATCTGGGTCATGCGCGACGCGTGGTACGCCAGCACGCTCGCCTCCGTCCGCGACGCGATCGGCGCCGATGCACCCGCTGTCATCTTCAGCGACGGCACGGACGACGAACTCGCCGACCTGCTCGCCATGCCGGGCACCGTGCGCGCCCCCGCGAGCCCATCGATCGTGGACATTCTGCTTCTCGCGCAGGGCGAGATCCTGATCGGGACCGCCACCAGCAGCTTCAGCCTGTGGGCAAGCCTGCTCGCCGAGATCCCGGCGCTCTGGTACCCGGGCGTGACCAAAATGACCCAGCCCCAGCGACCCGAACTCGTCATCGAAACATCCGAGCGCGGCGAGATCACCGGCGATCAGCGCCGCGTCGTCGCCGATGCGTGGACCGGCGGGGAGTAAGATCGCCCGATGCCCAGCGCCCGCACTGTTCTCATCACCGGAGCCGCCGGGTTCATCGGGTCGCACCTGACAAGGACCCTTCTCGCGCGCGGCGACCGCGTCATCGGGCTCGACAACTTCGACACCTTCTACGACCCCGCCATCAAGCACGCGCGCGTTGAGCAGCTGCAACTACTCGGCGGCGACTTCGAGATCATCGAGGGCGACATCCGCGACGCCGAGACCGTGAAGCAGACCTACGCCCGCGCCATCGACGCCACGATCCACCTCGCGGCCCGCGCGGGCGTGCGTCCATCGATCGCCGACCCGGCGCTCTACGCCTCGGTGAACGTCGTCGGCACCACCGTGCTGCTCGAAGCCGCGAAAGACGCTCACCCGAGCGGCCCCTTCCTGCTCGCCTCGAGCTCCTCGGTCTACGGCAACAACGAGAAAATCCCCTTCGCCGAATCGGACGACGTCGAAGCGCCCATCAGCCCCTACGCCGCGACCAAGCGATCCTGCGAGCTGCTCGCCCGCACCTACCACGAGCTGTTCGGCATGCCCATCGCCTGCCTGCGCTACTTCACCGTCTTCGGACCCGGCCAGCGCCCCGACCTCGCGATCGCGAAGTTCATCCGCCTCATCGACGCGGGCGAGCCCATCCCGATGTTCGGCGACGGCTCGACGTCGAGGGATTACACCTACATCGACGACATCACGACCGGCGTGCTTTCGGCATTGGATCGCATCGGGAGCCACGGTTATCGGATCTGGAACCTCGGATCGGACCGCCCCGTGCCGCTCCGCGACATGATCGCGACCATCGGCCGCATCGTCGGCAAGGACCCGGTCATCGATCAGCGCCCGATCCCGCCCGGGGACGTGGACAGAACCTTCGCCGACCTTACACTCGCCCGCGCAGAGCTCGGCTATGAGCCGCGCACGCCCTTCGAAGAGGGCGTGAGGAAGCAGTTCGAGGCGTGGCAAGCCGCGCAGACGTAGATCGGTTCGCCCCCGCACAAGAGAGGAATCGGGTCGTGATCGGCAAGCTCAAGAGCCTCGCGGGCATGTACGGCATCAGCGTCGCGCGCTTCGGCAGCGCCGCGCGCAACACCGCGCCCTACTTCAGGAACCGCAAACACATGAAGGCGATCGTCGCCGAGCGCGAAGCCGCGGGCACCCTCGAGTTCCCGATGGGCAAGCCCTACCCCTGCCTGCACGACCGGACCGACTCGGGCGGCCACCCGGGCGGCGCGTACTTCCACATGGATCTCTGGGCGGCGCAGCGGGTGTTCAGGAACAAGCCCGCCGAGCACGTTGATGTCGGGTCGGCCGTCGCCGGGTTCTGCGCCCACGTCGCGGTCTTCATGCCGATCCGCGTCATCGACATCCGCCCGACACGGTCGTCGGCCCGCAACCTCTCCTTCGAGGTCTGCGACCTCATGGACATCCCGGACGACTATGTCGAGTGCACCGATTCGCTCAGCTGCCTGCACGCGCTCGAGCACTTCGGGCTGGGCCGCTACGGCGACCCGCTCGATTACGACGGCTACCGCAAGGGCTGGGACAACCTGCTCCGCATGCTCCGCCCGGGCGGCAAGTTCTACTTCGCCGTCCCGGTCGGCGAGCGCCAGCGGATCGAGTTCGACGCCCACCGCGTCTTCAGCGTCCCCTTCATCGTCGAAGAGATGATCGGCGATCGGCTCACGATCGACGACTTCGCCTACGTCGATGACGAGGGCGAGATGCACCACGAGATCGACCCCCGCGGCGAGGACGCCGGGCGGACGTTCGGGCTCAAGTGGGGCTGCGGGATGTTCGAGCTCACGAAGAACCCGGGCTGACCTGATCCTCGCCGGATCCCTTGCGGCCTCGGCCCGTCAGCCGGCCGCGCACCGACCGGGCGATCCGGATCAGATGCACCCGCTCAGACGGCTCGACCGCGGTGAACCACCCCACCGCCGCGAGCGAGAGCCCGACCGCGGCGCCGGTCACAATGACCCGCACGATCGTCGCATCGAGCAACTCGACGACCAGCAAGCCGCACGCGACCGCCGGGATCGCGGTGATGAGGGTCGGAACGAGCGCCCGTCGGAGCCACACACGACGGCGAAGCCCGATCTTCGGCGCCACATACGCGACGCGGAACGCGGTGTGAACGATCATCCCCCCGAGCGCGCACCACGGGACCGCGAAGGGCGTCGCCCCGAAGAACACGATCAGCACACCCGCCACAACCAGCACGAGCACGTCGATCAGGACCGTGATCGACGTGTACAGCCCGATCCGCCCGACCGCCTGCATCGCCGGGTTGAACGTACCGCCGAGCGTCTCGATCGTCATCCAGATCGCGATGAGCCGGGCGAGCCCGATCAGCTCCGGGACCTCGGCGACGCGCTCCGTGCCGAGCCAGAGGTTGAGCAGCGTCTCGGTCTCGAGCGCGAGCGGGATCGAGACCGCCGCGCCCGAGAGCGTGACGAATCGGCTCGCGGCAAGCACGAGCCGCCGCACGTGGTCCGCCTTGCCGCCGCCGTGACCCGCGATGACCGCGGGCGCGATCGCCTGCCGGACCGACGCGGTCAGCGTGTTCTGGAAGCTCGCCGCCTGCATCGCGAGCGCGTACGCCGAGTTGAGCCCGAGCCCGAAGGTCTTGTTCAGCAGCACCTGTGCACCCAGGGATCGGATCCGCCACGACGTTGACCCCAGCATCTGCCAGCCGCCGAACCCCAGCAGCGCGCGCACCTTCTCGCGGCTGAACAGCCGCAGGTTCATCGTGCCGCCGCGGACCTTCTTTGCGATCACCGACACGAGCACCGAGGTCATGCCGATCTCGATGACGAGCAGCGAGACCGACCAGGTGATCAGCCCATCGGTCGGCAGAAAGATCAGCGCGACCGCCGCCGCGAGCCTCGCCGCCGACTTCACGATGTCGTTGACCGCCACAAGGATGTGTTGCTGCGACGCCAGCGCCGCGCTCCGCGCCGATGTTCCCATCGTCGTAACCGCGAGCACACTCAGCCCGGTGACGAAGACAATCCTCGTCGCCCACTCACGTTCCGGCGGGATATCCAGCGCCGCGGTCACGGGGTACGCCAACGCGAGACCGAGCACGATGACGGCAATGCCGATGCTCCCGAGCAGGCCGAGCGCCGTGTTGTACGTCCGCGCAAAACTCTCGTCATCGCCCGCGCCGCGATCGATCGCCATGTGCCGCGTCGCGGCCGTCGTGAGCGAATCAGAAAGCACCAGCAGCAGCCCACTGGTCACACCGATGGTGCCGAAGATGCCGTAGTCGATCTTCCCGAGCTCGGCAAAGACGAGCCGCGTGGTAACAAGCGAGAACGCGATCGCCGCGATCTTCTGCGTCACCATGACCGCGGAGTTGAAGATGAGAAGCGTCGCCGGTCGCATCGGGCCCCCGCCGGTCACCGCCTACTCGATCACCGTGCCGTCGAGCATGAGCGTGTCATCCGCCCAGCTGTACCGCAGCCCGTCGCGGAATCCATCATCGAGCAGCCGGTGCATGTTTGACTCCGGACCCGCGATGGGCCGGCCCGTCGGCCCGTCGAAGTCGTAGCCGAACAAGCGCAGCTCGCGACCCCACGTCCGCTCGACGAGCTCCCGTGTCGCGTCGTCGTAGTACGTGCGGTAGTCGCGATCCCGGTCGCCCACCCGCGCCCGCTGCTGACGCCGGAACGTGCACCCAAGGTGCTGCGCCATCGCCTCGGCGTCGTCGTCGAGCGACTCGATCCGGTGGATCCAGTTCGGCAGGAAATCGCCGTCGCTCGTCCACATCTGGGCGTGGATCAGCCGACGGCTCGGCCACCGCTCCTCCCGATCAGCAAGAATCCGGATGAACTCGGGGAACGGCCGGTTCGCGATCTCGAAATCGGGGTGGTCCGGGTTCCGGTAGCGGTCCGTCCACCCACCCGCGTGCCCGGCGTAGCTCACGAGCCAGTCAAACGGGTTCCGCACCGACGAGAACACGAAGTAGGGCTGGACGAGGCTCTTGTGGAACGCGGGCTGGAAGTCCATCCCGGGCGGCGCGAGTGCGCCGTCGTCGCCCACGACGTAAGCGTGCGCGAAGTACCGGATCGGCCAGAGCGTCGGCGGATCGTCCTGGTGCCACCTGGCAAGGTGCGTGCCGCCCGTCTTGGGAACGTGAACAAACGCCGGGATCCGCTGCTTGCCGCGCACAAGCGTGGCGTAGCGAGCGCGCAGGTATCGCGAGTAGGTCCGCCATCGCCCGAGCCGCTGCCGCAGCCGCAGGCCCGATGGCATCCGGAAGTCACTCCGAAGGACTTCTTGCTTCTTCGTCATGGACAGCGCCGCCGTGTGGCTCGCGGGATGCAGACCCCGGGATTACTGGTCGTGCCCACTGAACGCCGGCATCTCGTGCCCGGCGTCGCGCAGCGTCTTCTCGCGCGACGCGAGCTCGATGTCGTGATCGACCATCATCGCCGCGAGCTCCTCGACCGAGGTCTCGGGCTCCCAGCCCAGCTTCTCCTTAGCCTTCTTCGGATCGCCCAGGAGCAGATCGACCTCCGCCGGACGCAGGTACCGCGGATCGAACTCGACGTGATCCTCGAACTTCAGACCCGCGTGGCTGAACGCCAGATCCGCGAACTCGCGCACCGTGATCGTGCGGTTGGTCGCGATCACGTAATCGTCCGGCTCGTCCTGCTGCAGCATCATCCACATCATCTTGACGTAGTCGCCCGCGAAGCCCCAGTCGCGCTTCGAATCGAGATTGCCGAGGAACACCTTGTCCTGCAGCCCCATCTTGATGCGGCCGACCGCCCGCGTGATCTTGCGGGTCACGAACGTCTCGCCGCGGCGAGGCGACTCGTGGTTGAACAGGATGCCGCAGCTGCCGTGGATGCCGTAGCTCTCGCGGTAGTTCACCGTGATCCAGTGCGCCGCGACCTTCGCGACCGCGTAGGGCGACCGCGGGTAGAAGGGCGTGGTCTCGACCTGCGGGACCTCCATCACCTTGCCGTACTGCTCCGAGCTCGACGCCTGGTAGTACCGTACCTGGAAGCCGTGCTTCTCCTGGAACGTCCGCACCGCCTCGAGCAGCTTGTACGCGCCCATCGCGACCGTCTCGGCCGTGTAGATCGGCATGTCGAAGCTCACGCGGACGTGCGACTGCGCACCGAGGTTGTACACCTCGGAGGGCTTGATCTCCTCCATGAGCCGCGCGAGGTTGTTCGCGTCGCAGAGGTCGCCGTAGTGCAGCTTCAGACGCCCGCCCTTGATGTGCGGGTCGAGGTAGAGGTGGTCGATGCGGTCGGTGTTGAAGCTCGACGAGCGCCGGATGATGCCGTGCACCTCGTAGCCCTTGCCGATCAGGAACTCAGCCAGGTAGCTGCCGTCCTGCCCCGTGATGCCCGTGATGAGGGCCCGCTTGCCGTTGTGCGCAGGAAGGCTCGAGGCCGCGCCGTTGTCGTCGGACATCGCTGTGCTCCGGATCAGAGCCCCCGCGGAAATGCCGGGGCTCGGCTTCAAACAAACTCACTCTCCAGGTCAAACGCACAGCCCACCAGCCGTGCGCGCAGAGTCTAGGTACGGGACCACGCGGGTCCGGGTTCACACACGGGTGAAATGCCACCCGTTCGGGCGAGAAACCGCTACGGCTTCCCGTCCGCACCTGCGTCATCGGCAGGCGGCGGCCGCCCATCCAGCGGATCTTCCGAGACCGCCCGCTCGAACAGCTCGGGCTCCAGCACCGGCAGGCTCCGCTCGCCCGCAATCCGCAGCCCCGTCGCGAGCGCCATCACCGCCGCGATCGCCAGAGGAAGCACCGCATAGATCGCCCGTATCGACCGCCGCTCCACAGGAGCCTCCGCGATCGCGAGCGCGAACCAGATCAACACACACGGCTCGTGGTACCGCTGCCACGCCTCGTGCGTCGCCGACTGCGCCGTGACGAACCCCACCAACGCCCCAAGCAGGATCCACCCCGACCGCGGCGTCGCCCGAGCGAGCACCGACGCGACCGCGACCGCGCCGACCGGCGCGAGGATCAAGACCACGGGCGAGGTCCGCCCCATCAAGACCGGCAGCTTGCTTGCCGCCGTCCAGATGCCGCTGATCCGGCCCGCCTCGGGATCGAACGTCGTCGAAGGCACCAGCGCCGCGACCAACCCGAAACCCAGAGCAAGAACAAGCCAGCCCTTGCCGCCGCGCCACAGGTCCCGGAGCCCCGGCACGATCCACGGCGCAAACGCCGGCGACAGCAGCCCCGCCACCGAGAGCGTCAGCGCGGGCGTCGCGGGGTTCGCCCCGTGGTAGGCCCCCTGGAACATCGGCGGCACCAGCCCGCCCCACACCCACACGAACGCCCCCACCGCCGCGAACGCGGGCAGCGACGCGAGAACCGCGATCGCAAAGAACCGCAGCCGCCTGGGCCAGCGCTCGAAGATCCGCCACACGCCGCCGAGCTCGGGACCCATCCACGCCGCGGTCCACACCGCCGCTGCCGCCCACAGATGAATCTGCCGCGTCAGCACCAGCGGCACCAGCAGCAGCGAGCCAAACACAACCAGCCGCGCCCGGTAGCGAACCCGAAGCGACAGCCCAAGCACCGCGAGCACGCCGAGCCACCCCGCGTTATCCGGAAGCAGCCACACGCCCGCCGGGAAGACATACAGCGAACTCGCCAGCACCAGCGTCAGCGCGGTCGCGTGGACCGCCCCGAGCCGCGTCGCCAGAAGCCGGTGCAGCAGACC
>JBCDKU010000072.1:0-13609 GCA_038746265.1 Planctomycetota bacterium | reverse complement strand
AGAAGAAGGCAAGCAAGAAGAAGACCAAGAAGAAGGCCGCCAAGAAGAAGGCTTCGAAGAAGAAGGCCAAGAAGAAGGCCTCCAAGAAGAAGGCGACTCGCAAGAAGGCCAAGAAGAAGGCCACGCGCCGTAAGGCCACCCGCCTCTGAGTCTCCGGCCCAAACGGGCCACGCATCAATCGGGCTGTCGATACAAATCCCGCTGGGCGAACGCTTTACGCTTCGCCCAGCGGGCCTTTCCCGTTCATGCCGGCAGCCTTTTCACTCCCCGGACACGGGGGGAACAACCGCACCTCGGCCCGCTTCAACGCCGCACACCAGTCTCTCTATGGCCTCACCGCCGACCCCACGCGAACGACTCCTCGAGCACCGCGCGGGCGTGCTCGAAGCCGACGGCGCGCCCCACCCGGTCCAGTTCATCATCGACGGCCGCGACGGCACCCTCGTCCTCCGCGGCGGACGCGAGATGTTCCAAGCGGACGAGGTCGTCCTCTGGCTCCCCGATGACGGCTTCGAATCGCTCCAGGTCCTCGTCCGACTCGACGAACTCGACCCGCCCGAGGGCTTCCTCGAAGACCGGCACCTCGCGTATCACGGTGAGTCCACCGCCACCCGCTGGGCGCGCGCTACGCCGACCGAGGCCCGCGATCCCGACGGTGTCTACGACGGCGGCGACATGCTCGCACCGAACCGCCTCCGAGCGATCGAGCCCAAACTCTGCAAGCTGCTCAACAGCGACCACGACAAGCTCCGCCTGCTGGTCACCCGCACGCTGCACACACCGATCGCCGACCCACTCATTGTTGGGGTAGATGAGCTCGGCTTCGATATCCGCGCGGGCGTCGGCATCGTGCGTGCGAAATGGCAGCAGGAGCTCGATCCCGACACCGCGATCGACGAGATCGCCGCGCGGCTCGATCAGCCCTGACAATCCCGTAGTCTGCGCGGGTGCAGACCAGCCCCTATCAGCTCGATCTCTCCGACCGACCCATCCGCGAGGCGCACGCGCACCTGCTCTGGCACGGGCAGATGCTCGAGCGCGTCGATCTGACCGACTGCCGTTCCTCAGACGAACTGCTCGAACGCCTCGCCGCGCGCGCGCGAGCGACGGACGGCGGGGTGTACGCCGGGTGCGCACGGCCCGAGGCCTGGACCGACCCCGACTGGCCCGCCCTGCACGACCTCGATCGCGTCACGGGCGACCGCGTCTGCGCGGTGTGGTCGTTCGACACCCACACGGTGATGGTCAACAGCGCGGCGATGCGGCTCAAAGGCGTCGATCGCTCGATCCCTGACCCACCCGATGGGGTGATCGAGCGAGACGACACGGGTTCGCCCACCGGTGTCTTCAAGGAGTCCGCAGCCGAGCGGTTCCGCGACCTCGAAGAACTCGACGAACCGACGCGGCTGCGCCACCTCGAACTCGCGTGCCGTGATCTGGTCGATCGGGGATTCGCCGAGGTGCACGACCTGAAGTCGCAGCCCTGGCTCCCGGCCGCACTGAACCAACTCGAGCGATCGGGTGTCCCAATGCCCCGGCTCGTGCTCTACCCGCTCGTTGAGGACCTGCGCTCCTTTGCGCGCGAACGAGGTGACTGGGAGACCGACACCATCACCCTCGGCGGCGGCAAGATCTTCACCGACGGCACGCTCAACAGCCGCACCGCGTGGATGCTCGAGCCGTGGGCGGATGCCCAGGAGGAACAGCTCGCGTATCCGAACGGCGTCCCGATGTGGCCGGCCGAGGAGATCGCTCGGCAGGTGCGCACGTGCGAGGAGATCGGCTACCCCATCGCGGCGCACGCGATCGGCGACGCCGCCGCCCGCGCGGTGCTCGACGCGATCGAGGCGGAGTCATCCCGAACCGTTCTCGCGGGCCCGGTCGGTCGGCACCGGGTCGAGCACTGCCAGCTCGTGCACCCGGACGACTTCAAGCGCTTCGGCGAGCTGGGCGTGATCTGCTCGATGCAGCCCTGCCACTTGCTCTACGACATCGAGGCGCTCGGCCGTGCCGTGCCTGATCGGCTTGACCGCGTGCAGCCGATCAGGAGCCTGATCAACGCCGGCTGCGCGCCGGGCGAGCTGATGTGGTTCGGGTCGGACACGCCGGTCGTGCGTCCGGACCCGGGTGACAGCCTCCAAGCCGCGATCGAACGGCGGCGGGTCGGGATGGCGGAGACGGACGCGATCGGGCTCTCGGAAGCGATTGACCTCGAGACCGCGGCCGCGTGCTTCACGATGCGTGGGTAACGCGCCGGAAGCCCCTCGTTTGCCCTTGGCAGAGGCATCCGCGCGCGAATATCCTGTCGTGGAGGCAAACACCCCCGACAGGAGGTCCATCCGTGCGCAGCGACATCAACTACAACAACATCATCGACGGCGACGAGTTCGAGCGGGCCCAGGCGGCCGCGGACTCAGCGGCCGGCAAGACCGCCGACGAGATCGACACCGAGCAGTTCTACGTCACACAGCTCTACGACCGCTACAACGAGGAGAACCACCGCGTCTGGAAGACGCTCTACGAGCAGCGGTGGGACGTCCTCGCGCAGCAAGCCTCGAACACGTTCATCGCCGGGCTCAACGCGATCAACCTCGTGCCGGACCGCGTGCCGCTGCTCTTCGGGACGGCACCCGACCCCTACGACACGGCGCGCGAGGTCAAGGGCATCAACGAGTACCTGCGGCCGCTCACGGGCTGGCAATCGCGGGCGGTGCCGGGCTACCTACCTGCCAAGGCGTTCTTCAGCTGTCTCGCACGGCGGGAGTTCCCGACGACGATCACGATCCGGCCCGAGGACCGGATGGACTACCTGCCCGAGCCCGACATCTTCCACGACATCTTCGGGCACGTGCCGCTGCACGCCGACCCGGTGTTCGCGGAGTTCCTGCAGACCTACGGCAAGGCCGCGCTCGCGGCGGGCCCCGAGCACGAGGAGCGGCTCGCGCGGCTGTTCTGGTTCACGGTTGAGTTCGGGCTCATCAAGGAAGACGGCCGCCTCAAGATCTACGGCTCGGGCCTGATCTCCTCGCACGGCGAGAGCAAGCACGCGCTCGAGGCCCCGGAGCCGCCCGCGGGCGTCGAGCTGGCGAAGAACGACCAATCGGGCAAGGTCGAACGCCGCCCGTTCGACATGGACCGCGTGTGCCACACCGATTTCGAGATCGACCACTACCAGCCGGTGCTGTACGTGCTGGAGTCCTTCGAGCAACTCCGCGACGCGATGAACTCGTACGCGGACCGGGTGTTTGAGGAGAGCGGGGAGAAGGCTGGGGTGTGAGGCGGGTCCTGCTTACCGCCGCGGTCTGGGTGGTCGTCGGGGTTGTGGTCTCTCTCGCGATCGCGTGGACGACCAGCAACTCCAACGGCGGGCGTGGGCCGGACGTTCGACCGTTCACGAGGGTCGTCGATGAGCCCGCGCGGGTGGACCGCGGTGCGAGTAGGTTTCGAACGACCTGGTGGTATCTCATCCGTACTTCTGCGGACGAGCCCGCGGATCTGAGCGTCGCCGAAGCCGGCTTACGAGAGCACTTGCCCCGTTGGACCCGTAGCAGGCTGCGGATTTATGGACCCTTTGAGAACGCGCCAGAGGCGTACACCATCGGCAGCTTCACGGCCAATGGCTTTCCGCTGCGGTGCGTCTACAAGTATTCGTCTGGATGGCATACCTCGGTGGCCGTTGAAGCTGGCCGCAGCGGGATCGAACACCACACAGACTCGTTCCGCGTCACCGCATTCGGACGCCCGTTGTTCTTCGGCACAGCCCTTATCCCACTCAACCTTCTGATCAACGCCATCATCTGGGGTGGAGCGGCGGCGATGCTCGTCCACGGCCCCGTCCGCGCCCGCCGCCTCTACCGAGCCAAACGCAACCGATGCACCCGCTGCGGTTACGACCTCGGCGGCTCCGCTTCGGGCAGCACGGCTGGCTGCACCGAGTGCGGGCACGGGTACGATTCCCGCGATGAGCACGATCGACCCGGTGACACCCTTGAGACCAGCACCCGATGACCGCGCGTGGTCGGCCGCCGACGCCGAGGCGCTCTACGCGATGCCCGGGTGGGGGCTCGGGTACTTCCGCGTTAACGGGCGCGGGCACGTCGAGGCGGTGCCGCGGCCCAGGACCGATCCGGGCCGCGCGATCGACCTGAGCGAGGTGCTCGACGGACTCAAGCAGCGCGGCCTCGCGTCGCCCGTCCTGATCCGCCTACCCGACCTCATCGAGGACCGGCTGCACGCGATCCGCGGCGCGTTCGACGACGCGATCGAGCGCGAGGAGTACCGGGGCGGCTACCACTGCGTCTACCCGATCAAGGTCAACCAGCAGCGGCACCTCTGCGAGCACATCCGCGACATCTGCGCCGGGATCGGCTTCGGGCTCGAGGCGGGCAGCAAGCCCGAGCTGCTCGCGGTGCTAGGCATGACCGGCTCGCACCCGGACATGCCGATCATCTGCAACGGCTTCAAGGACGACGAATTCGTCGAAACCACGACACTCGCGACCAAGCTCGGCCGCAAGATCATCCCGGTCGTCGAGAGCATGGGCGAGCTGGTGCGGATCATCGAGCAGGCGGAGCGCTACGGCGTGCGGCCCGAGATCGGTGTGCGCGTCAAGCCCTCGGCATCCGGCGCGGGCAAGTGGGCCGAATCGGGCGGCGAGCGGAGCAAGTTCGGGCTGCACGCCAGCGAGCTGATCGCCGCGCTCGACTACCTCAAGTCGCACGGCATGGCGGACTGCCTCAAGCTCGTGCACTGCCACGCCGGCAGCCAGATGTGCGAGATCCGGCAGATTAAGAGCGTCGTCTCGGAGCTCGCCCGCGTCTACTGCGAGCTGCGAAGGCTCGGCGCGGGCGTCGAATATCTCGACGTGGGCGGCGGGCTCGGCATCGACTACGACGGCAGCCGATCGGCGTGGGCCTCGAGCACCGATTACACACTCGCGGAGTACGCGGGCGACGTGATCTACCGTGTCAAGGCGGCGTGCGACGACGAGGAGCAGCCCCACCCGACGATCATCACCGAGTCCGGACGCGCGATCGCAGCTCACGGATCGGTTCTGATCTTCGACGTCATCGGTAAGACCGGCTTCCCGGACGATCCGGAGCTTGATCGTGTGCGCGAGCAGATGGAAGCGGAAGACGATGTGCCGCAGCCGGTGCTGGATCTGGTCGATGCGTACGAATCGATCACGGGCGTGGGCTCCGGGCCGCGCTCGCTCGCCGAGGCGTACCACGACGCCTCGCAGGCGCGCGATGAGGCGCTGAGCCTGTTCAACCTCGGGTACTGCTCGCTCCCGATGCGCTCAGCGGCGGAGCGACTCTACTGGGCGGTCGGCAAGGCGGTGATGCGGGCTGCGTTCGCGAAGGACACGCCGACCGAGCTCGCGGACCTCAAGCTCGAGCTGCCGCGGATGCTCTCGGACATCTACTTCTGCAACCTCTCGATCTTTCAGAGACTGCCCGACTCTTGGGCAATCGACCAGCTCTTCCCGGTCGTGCCGATCCATCGGCTCGACGAGAAGCCGACCGCGCGGGCGATCTTCGCGGACGTGACGTGCGACTCGGACGGGCAGATCGACCGCTTCGGCTGCGACGACCAGCGCGACTACAAGCACACCCTCGAGGTCCACGAGCTCGAGCTTGCCAGCGACGGCACCATGCGGGCCCCCTACCACCTGGGCCTGTTCCTGACCGGCGCGTACCAGGAGGTCTTGGGCGATCTGCACAACCTCTTCGGCGACACCCACGCGGTGCACGTCACGCTCGACGACGATGCCGGCTGGCGCATCGAGGAGGTCATCGAGGGCGACACCGTCCGCGACGTGCTCGGCTACGTGCAGTACGACACGCAGCAGCTCCGCGAATCGATGCGGCGAGAAGCCGAGCAGGCGGTAAGGCGGGGCGACCTGAGCGTGAAGGAAAGCCGAAGCCTGCTGCGGTTCTACGACTCGGGGCTCGCGGGGTACACGTACCTCGAGGAGTGACCTTCCGAACAAGCCCTCGCCGTGAGGCGAGGGGCCCGTGGTACCCCGACCCTCGCCTCACGGCGAGGGCTTGTGTAGGCGCTCAAACCCCGTCGTGGTGATCCACGACGTGCGCCGGGTGCGTGACGAATTTCTCGTAGAGCCGGTTGTGGATCGCGGGCCAGGGGAGGGGGGCGTAGTCGTTCGCGTCCACGCCGACATCGAGCATGAGCGCGTTGGGCATGTGCTGGTCGCGCCAGCTGTCGAAGTTGCCGTGGCTATGGCCGTAGAGGTGGTAGGCGCCCTTCGAGCTTCGGTGCCAGACGCAGTGGGCGTAGTGGCTCAGGTACGCGCGGGGGACGGACGCCTTCCACTCGTCGGTCTTGGCGGCGTGCCGCAGCTCCTTGTCGAAGTGGATCTCGTCCTCGGTGTACGTCCGCAGCGGCGCGACGTGGATCATGATCGCGTCGTAGCAGTGATCGAAGAGCGGCTTCATGCGGTGCCGCCGATCGTTGTTGCCCCAGATCATCCGGACGTCGCGGCAGCGGATCGCGTCGCGGTACTTTTTCGCCATGACCTTCGAGCCGGTCATCGCGAAATCACCCAGGATCCAGAGTGTCGCGTCCACCGGCACGACCTCGTTGAGATTCGCAAGCAGCGCCTCGTCCATCGCGTGCACGGAGTCCAGCGTGGGCTTCCACCGCGAGAGCGCCTCGGCGTCGCCCGAGTCGCGGATCGACTCGAACTCCTCGCGATCCGTCGCCGTCATGAACTCCGTCCGGTGCGAGTGCTTCATCACCGAGCGGTGACCCAGGTGCAGGTCGGCCGTGAAGTAGTCACGGCTCGGCGGCGCGGGCGGGCCCGGCAAGGCTCCGGGCGCGCCGAGGTCCATGCGGTCGATACCGTTGCCGGGACCATTGGTCCGACCGGAGACCGGGTTGCCGTTGGAAGGATTGCTCTCGCTCGACACGTTCGCCGCCAGTCTGCTTTCGTCAGCTTACTTCAACTCGTCCGGCAATTCGGCGTGGAGCTTCTTGAGGTCCTGCGCGCGGTCCTTGGGCATCACCAGCGTCGCACGGGCGGTGTGCACGACGACCAGATCGTCGCAGCCGACCAGCGCGATCGTGCGCTCCGGGTCATCCGAGACCACGACGTTGCCCGAGCTGTCGTAGACCGCGATCGGCCCGCCCGCGGCCCGGTTGCCGGTCGCGTCGGGCGCGATGGTCTCGCCGTAGCTGGGCCAGCTGCCGACATCGAGCCACTGGACGTCCATCTTGACGCCCGTGAGCTTCACGGCAGGATCGGCCCCGCAGGGCTCCATGATCGCGTAATCCACGGAGATCTTGGGCAGGGTCGGGTAGACCTCGGCGAGCGTCGCGTTCTGGAGCGGCGTGTCCCAGGCGTCTTGAAGCTTCTTTAGACCCGCGAACGACTCGGGCTGGTGGGCCTCGAGGCGTTCGAGGAACGTTTGGGCGTGGAACACGAACATGCCGGCGTTCCACGAGAATTTCCCCGATTCAAGGTATTCCTTCGCCTTGTCTAACGGCGGCTTCTCGACGAACCGCGCGATCTCGAAGCCGAGGCCGCTGGGGTCGCCATCGATCGGGCCGGCGTTCTCGATATACCCAAAACCGGTGGCAGGATGATCCGGTATGATACCGAAGCTCACCATCCGCGTCGGATCAGCTTCGGCCAATGCAAAGCCCGCATCCATCGCTTTTGCGAATGACTCCTGCGGCTCGATGATGTGATCGGCCGTGAGGACCGCGAAGACGGCGTCCGGGTCGCGCTTGGCGAAGACCGCGGCGGCGAAGCCGACGGCGTTCACGGTGTCGCGGGGGCAGGGTTCCCCCAGGAGGCGGTCGCCTCTGAACTGCGGGAGGGCGGCCTCGATCTGGTCGCCGTAGGCCTCGCCTGTACAAATAGTTTGGTTGGCCTCGGGCACAAGCCCATCGAGGCGGCCCGCGGCGATCTGGAGAAGGCTGACCGGTGGTCCCTTGGGCTGCTGGATAAAGGGGACGAGCTGCTTGGGCTGGCCCGCGCGGCTGACGGGCCAGAGTCTGGTGCCGCTGCCGCCCGCCATGATGGTCGCGTGTCGCATAGGCGGGGAGTTTAGACGCCCTTGGCGGGCGTCCTGCCGCGGATTGGTTGAACCCGTTGCGGTTGGTTGTCCGTATCAATCAATCCGGAACGCCGGTCCCCGCCGCGGGTGGCTGGACGGCGTTACGATGCCCGCCCGGCTGGGGGGCCGGGTAAGGAAAGGATGCCGCCGAGAGAGCGCGGCCGGGCGACGCGATGCGTCGGCAGCCTGGCTCGTGTCGAGCGGTGAACCAGACGCAGGAACAGCGGAGAAGCGATGGCGTCATCGAACGTGTGCTGGGGTGTCGAGATCGGCGCCGGGGCGATCAAGGCCGTCAAACTCGAGCTCGACGGGGACCAAGTGGTCGCGAGCGACTTCGCGGTGATCCCTCACCCGAAGGTGCTGAGCACTCCCGAGATCGACGAGGCGGACGTGCTCCGCGTCTCGATGGGCAAGCTGGTGGCCTCGAAGGATCTCGCGGGCGCGCCGCTCGCGGTCTCGATCCCGGGCCACCAGAGCTTCGCGCGGTTCGCGAAGCTGCCGCCGGTCGATCCGAAGACCGTCAAGAACGTCGTGAAGTACGAGGCGCAGCAGCAGGTGCCTTACCCGCTCGAGGACGTCGAGTGGGACTACCAGACGTTCCAGAACCCCGATTCTCCCGAGGTCGAGGTCGGCATCTTCGCCGTCGCCCGCGCCAGGATCATGGAGCGGCTGCAGCTTCTCAATGACCTTGGGCTCACGCCCGAGATCGTCACGCTCAGCCCGGTTGCGGCGTACAACGCGATGGCGCACGATCTGGAGTTCACCGAGGACACGCCCGGCACGATCATCCTCGATATCGGCACCACCGCGTCGGACCTGATCATCGCGGAGAAGGGCGGCGTCTGGGTCCGAACGTTCCAGATCGGCGGTCACCGGTTCACCGAGGCGCTGGTCGATCAGTTCAAGCTGAGCTACTCGAAGGCGGAGCGTCTGAAGAAGGACGCCGAGTCGAGCAAGCACGCGCGGCATGTCTTCCAGGCGATGCGTCCGATCTTCACGGATCTGGTGCACGAGGTGCAGCAGTCGATCGGCTTCTACCAGAGCGTGCACGAGGGCGCGAAGCTGCAGCGGCTCGTCGGCGTGGGCTCGACGCTCAAGCTGCCGGGCCTGCGCAAGTACCTCAAGCAGCAGCTGCAGATGGACGTCTACCGTCTCGAGAACTTCAAGAAGATCCGCGCGGCCGAGGAGGCGGTGCAGGAGGAGTTCGAGGAGGCCTCGATCAACCTGCTGACAGCGACCGGGCTCGCGCTGCAGGGGCTCGGGCAGGTGCCGCTGCGGGCGAACGTGATGCCTGTCTCGGTGCTGCGTGAATCGATGTGGAAGCGGAAGCGCGGCTTCTTCGGGATCGCGGCGGGCGTAGCGGCGGCGACGGCGGCCGCGGCGTTCGTGCGGCCCGTGCTCGATCAGGCGGAGTTCAGCAGCTCATCGGTGCCGCCCGAGGTGCAGCGTGTGGTCCGCACGTCGAACCAGCTGAAGAACGAGGCGACCGACGCCGGCGTGATCGGCGGTGAGCAGACGGACCTACGCGGCGCGCAGCTGCTCGACCTGCTCAACGAGCGTGATCTCTACACCAAAGCCCTCGCCGACGCGACGGCCGTGATCAACGCGGGCATGGCAAGCGCCGAAGCCGAGGAAGTCCGCGAGGGCGGCAAGGTCATCCAGGTGCGGTCGATCATGCCCCGCTTCGCGTCTCCGGGCGGCGGCGGCGGCGGTGGCGGCCGACGCGGCGGTGGTGGTGGTGGCGGCGGAGGCTTCCCGGGCTTCGGTGGTCCGCCGCAGAACCAGCCGCAGCAGCCGCAGACTGGCGGCGAGGAGAAGGTCGATGTCGCGGGGCTCCGCCGTGTCGAGATCGATCTGACGTTTGAGACCGACCATCCGGACCCGGTGGCGTTCGCGACGAACGCGATGGTCGGGTGGCTCAAGGCGAACCAGACCCGCGCGGGCGTCGCGCACACGATCGTCAACGCGGAGGTCGTGACCGGCACCAACTCACAGACCTCGGGCAGCGCGGGTTCGACCACGAGGCCCAACATCCCGCGCGGTGCCGCGGGGGGCCCGGGTGTCGGGATCAACCCGATCCGGATCCTTGATTCGGTCGCGCCGCTGCGTCCGGAGGAATCGGCACCGCAGCCCGGAGCGCCGCGGAACCCGCGGCCCGGGATCGGTGTGACCGGGGGCCAGGGTTCACAGCAGGAAGACCGCATCGTCACGGTGCGTTGGGTGATGGCACTCGATCCGGTGCCGGGGGTGTCGCAATGAAGCCTGTTCTGAACTGGGCCAAGGCCCACTGGCTGATCGTGGTGCTGGGCGTTCTCACGCTGGCGCTGCCGATCGGCGGCTATATCGGCTCTGGCATCTTCCATGAGGGCGTCGTGAAGACGGTCAAGGAGGAGTATGACGCCGAGAACCGGAAGATCTCGGGCGCTGAGCGTGTGAGCTATGTCGTGCCCGCGATCACCAACGACGGCTCGCCCATCCAGATCAGCCGTGCGCCCAACGCCTCGGTGACCGCCGCGCTCTCCGCGGAGCTCAAGCGTCGCACGGCGGAGATCGAGGCGACGATCGAGATCGCCGAGGGGTTCAACCGTCGGGGCCACGATCCGCTGGTCGATGGGCTGTTCGGCTTCGATGGCGTGATCGCGCGGTCCGCGTCGCAGCAGGCGGCGCCGTCCGGGGGCGGCAACTTCGGCCAGCCTGGCGGCGATCCTGCCGGCGGCGGCCAGCCCGCGACGCCCCCCGCGGACCCGCGTCCGAAGCTCGCCGAGATGCGTGATGTGGTCGTGGGTGTGAACGGCCCGTCGGCGTACCAGAAGCTCTTTGACTCGATCAACGCCGGGCCCGGCGCGGACAACGCGGAGATCGCCGAGGCCGTGCAGCGCCGCGAGGAGCTCGAGCGCGCGAAGATCGACGGCGACATGACACCCGAGCAGGAAACGGCGCTGCGCGAGACGCTGAGGGCGTTCCGCGTGCAGCGGTACCGGGCGGCGGCGGAGCGGGCGTCGATCTTCGGCACGCCCGAGTCGGTGCTCACGTTCGAGACGCTGGAGAACACCGAGCCTCAATTCAGCGTGATCCCCCTCGACCCGGAGACCGCCCGCCCGAACCCGGCCGAGGCGTTCGTGTGGCAGTGGGACTACTGGATCATCGCGGACCTGTTCAAGGCGATCGGCAACACGAACCGCGGCGCGACGGGGCTCGAGCCGGTCGCAGGCGTCGAAGGCCCCGACGGCGGCGTGTTGAGCAAGGGCTCGGCCGTGAAGCGTCTTCTGTCGATCCGGATCCAGCCCGTCCCGCTGCCCGCTGCAGGATCGCAGGGCGCAGCGCCGTCGCGGCAGCAGGGCAACCCCTTCGGCGGAGGCGGTGGTGGAGGCGGCGCATTCGGCGGCGGCGGAGGCGCGACCGGCCGTCCTAGACCGGCGGCCGGCGGCGCGGCGACGTGGTCGTCGAGCCATACCGGTCGCACGCTGGTGGGACCGGCGGCGGCGCAGAATGGTGCCGCTCGTCCGTTCGATACGCGGCGCGTCCGGCTCAGCGCGGTCGTGGCGTCCGACGGGATCCAGCCGCTGCTCGATGAGCTGACGTCGGTCAACCTGAACACGGTCGTGGGCGTGCAGGTCGAGGCGATCGATCCGTGGGACGACCTCGCGAACGGGTTCTTCTACGGGCCCGAGTCGGTCGTGGTTGTGACGATCGATCTGGAGACGTCGTGGCTGCGGTCGTGGATGAACCCGATGATGCCGCCGCGCGTGCGGGCGGCTTTCGGAGCGCCGACGCCGACACCGCCGGTCGCGTCATCGGACGCGCCGCAGACACCGTAAGACGAACCGAACACTTCGGGGATCGAGACCGGTCCCCCGCTTCAGGATGATCCGGGCGGCGACGCTCACGCGGAGACTTCGATGAAACTCAAGGGCATCACCATCTTTGAGCAGGCGGCCGACAAGATCGTTGTCGGTCTTGTGACGCTTGCATTGCTCGCGGTGGTCACGCTGCAGTTCCTCGTGCCGACAACGGTCGAGGTGGACCCGAACCAGTCGCGGGCACCGGGCGAGGTATACGCCTACCTAGGGACCAAGGCGAACCGGCTGCTCGGCCAGATGGAGGGCGAGGCGACACTCGAGGCGTTCGAGACGCCCGAGCTTTCGGAATCGCTCCAGGCGGGTCTCGCACCGAGCGCCGACGCGGGCGGTGTCGCGATCGCGGCGATCCCGGCGGCGGCGCCCGCGCTGCCGCAACTCGGTGACGTGCTCGCCGGGCCCGACGGCCCGGTGGCGTTGCTCGATCTGCCCCAGCCGACCGCCCCGGTGGTCGCGAGCCAGTACACGACGGTGGACCCCTACTTCCTCTCGCAGCGCCCGGCGCTGGCATCACGGCTCGCCGAGATGCAGCAGCCCTACGACATGCCGCTCGTGACGATCGAGGCGCAGTTCAATTCGGAGGCGCTGGTGGAGTCGCTGCTGTCGCCCCCCGAGGGCGAGCGGGCGATCCCGAACCGCTGGCTTGACCGCGGGCTCGAGATCATCGCGGTGCAGGCCGAGCGGCAGAAGAAGAACTTCGACGGCACCTGGGCCGAGCCCGAGCTCGTGTCGTCCGTGCCGTGGATGCCGGCTCTCGAGGAGCTCAGCCCCGCGGCGACCATCGATACCGAGAGCGTCCTGCCCGATAACGCGACGGTCGCGGACCTCGATGCGATGGCGCCGGAGCAGTTGCTCGCGATCGTCGCGGCCGCCCGGTCCAATCAGGAGTTCATCGCGACGCCCCCCGCGGTGCCCGCGATCAGCGGCCCCGAGTGGCTGCCGCCGAACCTGACCGACGAGCGTGACGCCCGGGCCGTGGCTGAACGCGAAGTGGAGCGGCTCGAGGGCGTGATCGAGGAACTCGAGGAGCGTCGCAGCCGCATCGCGGGCGGCAACGCCACCAACCAGGCCCAAGCCAATATCGAGCGTCGGATCGAGCAGGCCCAGGACCAGCTGAGCGACCAGCAGCAGATCGTCCGCGATCTCGCGGACCTGCAGGCCGAAATCAAGCGGTTCAGTCTCCGCGGCGGCGAGTCGGTCGCGGTGTGGACGCACGACATGGACGCCGAGCCCGGCGCGACGTACCGCTACCGGCTCCGCATCGTCACGAACAACCCGCTCTTCGGCGAGGGCCCGCGCCTCAACGCCGAGGACAACCCGACGCGGCTCTCTGCCGCCGAGGAGGCGACGGTCGCGAGCGAGTGGTCGGATTGGACGGGCGAGGTCGAGGTCGGCCGCCGCCAGTACCTCTTCGTGAGCGGCGCCCAGCCGGGCGGAGCGCTCGTCCGGACCGAACCCTCGGCGACGGTCGAGCTGTTCTACATGTACTACGGCTATTACCGCCGCGACGTGATCTCGCTCTCGCCCGGCGAGCCCGTGACGGGCCGCATCGAGCTGCCCGAGAACCTCTGGCTCTACTCGGTGGACGGGCTCGACGTGGACGCCGCGGCGACGTTCTTTACGGACCTTGCTCGATTCCAGGACGACGAGGACGCCGAGGAGGACGACCGT
>JBCDKU010000071.1:0-13628 GCA_038746265.1 Planctomycetota bacterium | reverse complement strand
GCGGGCCCTTCAGACGAGCCGCCAGGAACCGGTTCCCGTTGTTCGCGCCCTCGCGGACGTAGTGCAGCCCGAGCAGCACCGTGTCCCGATCGGCTGCCTCGATCCGCTCGATGACCCTCGCCGCCCCCGCCAGCGGCTCCAGCCCGCCGGCATCAACCCCGAGAAACGCCAGATCCGCCTCGAGATACGGCGTCTGCAACTGCCGGGGCTCGACCATCGTCCGCAGCAGCCCGGGCGACCCCAGCCGCGCCGAGATCGCCCCGTCCAGCACCCGGTTAATCAAATACATCTGCCCCAGATAGTCCGCGTAGACCTCCCGCGGCATCGTCCCCCGCACCATGTGCTGCGGCACCGCGTCGTGCTCCGCGAGCCCGTGCAGGTCGGCGTTGTCTTCCTTCAAACGCTGCGAAAGCGGGCGAGAATCGGCCATCGGAATCTCCGTTGAGAATGGGTCTCAACAACAGCATAGCCCATCCCGCCCCCGCCACAAAACCGACCGCCCCGGGCAATTGCTCGATCCGAGGTCAACGATGCCACCCGGCAATGAATCAGACCGCAGCACCAACCATCAACCCCGACCCGCTCGCGACCCCCACCCCCGATGTCGGCCGCGTCGCCCTCCGCACCGCCACACCCATCGGCGTCCACGCGGGCGTGGACTTCATCTCCTTCGCCGTCGTCTCGCTCATCCCCCTCCTCACCACCAAGCTCCAGCTCGAAACCTGGCAGGTCGCCCTCATGCTCGGGCTCAGCCCCGTCTGCTCCGGAGCCGTCCAGCCCCTCGTCGCCCACCTCTCCGACCGACACGACCACCGCTGGCTCGGCACCGCCGGCATCGTCCTCGCCGGCGTCTGCATCGGCAGCACCGGGCTCGCCACCAGCTACTGGCAGCTCATCACCCTCTTCCTGCTCGGACAGATCGGCGTCGGCGCCTTCCACCCGCCCGCCGCCGCCGCCGTCGGACACCTCGCCGGCAAACGCATGCGCGGCGTCGCCCTCGGCGTCTTCTTCCTGCTCGGCATGATCGGCGGCATGTCCGGCAACGTCCTCACCCCGCGCATCATCGGTGCCATCGCGGGCGACGACACCCCGGAACAGATCAACGCCGCCCTCCGCTGGCTCCTCGCGCTGGGCCCGATCTCGATCCTGCTCGCCCTCGCGGTCGCCAAAGCCATCCACAACATCCCGCACCGCCACGCCGACGCCCACGCCAACCACCACGCGCTCGACGAATCAGAACGCCGCCGACGCTGGACCAACGTGGGCCTGCTCTACGTCTGCAACGTCATCCGCTTCACCGTCAACAACGCCCTGATCTACCTCTATGTGCAGTGGGCGACCAGCCTCGCCGCGAGCCGAGCAGAAGCCGGCGCGACCAAAGAACAGATCTCCGTGGACGCCTCCGTCTTTAACGGCATCCTCCAGGCCGCCATGCAGTTCGGCGCGGGCTTCGGGGGCATCGGGCTGGGCTACCTCATCGGGCGCCGCTTCGGCCACACCCTCGAGAAGCCCCTCTTCGTCGTCATCCCCGTCCTCGGCGCGATCGGCATCGCCGCCTTCCCCTTCATCGCGCAACTCGACACCACCGCGAGCCCCCTCGCCACCAACGCCGTCGCGCTCACCGTCTCCGCCATCGGCGGCCTCGGCTTCGGCAGCCTCATCCCCGTCAGCATGTCGATCGCCCAGCGACTCCTCCCCCACCGCGCCGCCCTTGCCTCAGGCATGATGCTCGGGGGCGCGTGGTGCTTCGCCGTCGTCGGACCCATCCTCGCCGAACGCATCCACCAGGACCAGGACGAACGCCTCCGCACCGCGTTCTTCGCCGTCGCCGCCCTGCTCACAGTCTCCGCCGTCATCGGCGCGACGCTCGACGGCAAACTCCTCCGCGAATCCGCACACGACTGACGACAACACCGACAGAAACCCCCGCCCAACGCATCCGAACAAACGAACCGCGGTTGACGTCAAAGAGGCTTGGCCGCCCGACCGATGACGCCTAGAGTCGTGGCCGCGGCACGTGCCCCGTTCAGCCGGGCCAATAGCTCAGTCGGCTAGAGCGCACCCCTGATAAGGGTGAGGTCACAGGTTCGAGTCCTGTTAGGCCCATTCCCGCGTCCGGATTACACACCGACGCCCACAGCGGATGACCGAGAAGACCACAGAACGATCGTTCGGCGGCGACTTCCGAAGATTCTTCGGTCGCGGCCTCGGAATCCTGCTGCCCTCCATCGTCACACTCTGGCTTCTCTACCAGGTCTTCCTCTTCCTCTTCGCCAACGTCGCCCAGCCCATCAACTACGGCATCCGCTCCGGCATCCTCTGGTCCACCGAGACCTTCATCCCGCAGGAATCACAACCCAAGTTCATCCAGGTCACCGAGGCCCAGATCGAACGCCGCGTCCAGACCATGGCCTCCAACGGCGAGGTCCGGCCCGAAGAACTCGAGAACAACGCCGAAGCCGTCGCCGCCCGCGCCCGCAAGTCGCTCCAGCGCGACAACCTCCGCCGAGTCTGGAACAACGAGCACCCCTACCTCCAGCTCACGGGCCTCATCGTCGCGATCGTCCTGATCTACCTCGCCGGACTGCTCCTCGGTAACTACATCGGACGCACCATCTACGTCCGCGTCGAGAAACTCATCTCCAAGATCCCGGGCTTCAAGCAGGTCTACCCCCACGTCAAACAGGTCGTCGATCTCATCTTCGGCGACAGTCCCATGAAGGCCTTCAGCGAGGTCGTCCTCGTCCAGTACCCCCGCGAGGGCATCTGGACGATCGGCCTCGTCACGGGCGAGGGCTTCCAGGAACTCCGCGAAGAAGCCGGCGGCGAGATCGCATCCGTCTTCATCCCCACATCCCCCACGCCCATGACCGGCTTCGTCATCAACGCCCGCCGAAGCGAGATCCGCAAGATGGACATGACCGTCGATCAGGCGCTCCGCTTCGTCATCACCGCGGGCGTCCTCACCCCCGAGACCGCCGCCCCCAACCCCGACGAACCGATCAAGCTCCCGAACGCCGCCGTCAAGCTCGACCGCGACGACAAACTCCAGGCCGCCGTCAGCCCCGCCGGCAGCGAACCCCCAAAGAGCGACGGAGCCGTTTCCGAGCCCGACGCCTGACCGTCTCCCGCAACACACCACGCCCTACCGACCCCGAAGCGCCGGCACGCCCGGCACCGTCTCCGCCGGCGTGAACGACCGCGTGACCACCATCAGGTCGTAGCCCCAGACATAATCGCTCAGACTCTCAAAGCCGGCCCGGAACTGCTCGCGATGAAAGATCGGTCGCATCGCCCGCAGGTCCACCACAACCCACTCCTCATCGCCCATCGCGCTCACCAGCGCCCCGTTCCCATCGGCCGCGTACTCGCCCTCGAGATACTCCTTCGCGAACACAAACACGTGCAGCGACCCGCCACCGAGCGCATCGCCGATGCCCACGACCGCCGTTCCCAGATCCTGCTGGTTGAGCGGCGAATAGCCGCGTCGCATGTGCACATCGCCGAACTTCAGCACGATCTTCCCGCCCTCGGGCAGAGACGCCAGATCCTCCGCGAAGTGCTCGCGCATCAGCTCGATGCGCGTCAGGTTCGACGCATAATTCCGCCCCTGCCCGAACAGCCGATAGATCTCCGCGCTGCGCTCCAGCTCATCGATGACCCCGAGCGCCTCATCGACGCCCGCGAACGCACGCCGAAGCACCGCGTAGTCCTCCGCCGTCGCGCTGTTCAGGAACGACCGCGACTGATCCTGCTCCCGCACGAAGTGCATGAAGCCCTCGCGCGCGCGCTGCTGACTCTCGATCGCCAGCGACCGCGCCTCATCGCTCGGCGCTAGTTCCGCGAGCCGCCCGAGATTGAACCGCGCCCCGCCCGCGAAGACCTGATCCAAACCCCACAGATCCATCCCGCCGCGCACCGCGTCCTCGATCAGGTCGAGCTCGCCGACGTGATCGATGAACGCCGCGCTGAACGGATCGCGCGCAAACAGCCGCTCGATCGCCGCCCGATCCGAAACAATCATCGACTCGACGTACTCCGCGATGGGCCGCCCCGTCTCGATCGCCATCGCGGCGTACCCCGCGTCCAGCAGCGCCGGTAGCGCCGCCCGCACCACCGCGGGCGTCTCTTCGTTCAGGTGAGACTCACCGATCGCCAGAACCGACGCCTCCCGAGCCTCCCGGAGCAGCAGCTCCCCGCCCGGCCCGCCGAGCCCCGCCTCCCCCACCGTCATCGGGGAGGTCCGCTCTGCGATCACCTCGAGAATCCGCTCCGCCGCCGGGTTCTGCGGCGCCCCGGCATCCTGAGCCGCCGCCAAACCAACGCCCACGCCCAGACCGAGCGCAGCGACAACACCGGCCGCGCGTCGCGGCCCATTCACATATCCCATATCACTGGTCCCCTTGAAGCAAGGCACCGCCCGGACGGCGGCACGCACCGGGTTCATCCGAATTCCGCCCCCGATCTTGCATGAAGGCGAACGGAGAGTGCCCGAACGGGGTTCGCTATGATGACACGTGCGGCAGGGAGGCCGCCTCGCAAGCGGAACGACAGGGGGCACCAATGCGTATCGACGTGGTAGGACGACACTTCGAAGTCACGGACGCCATCCGCGAGCACGCGGAAACCAAGGGCGAGAAGCTGCCTAGGTACTTCGACAGGACCCAGCTCATCACCTTCACCATCGAGAAGCAGGACTCGGTCGAGTACAAGGTCGAGTGCATCGTGGACGTCGAGGGACACGACGACTTCATCGCCAACGCCCACGATGAGGACGTTTACAAAGCCATCGACTCCAGCGTCCACAAGGCAACCCGCCAGCTCACCGACTACAAGGAAAAGCTCAAGCAGGAGCACCACCGATGAACCGCCGCGCCACCACCGCGGCATGCCCGGAGCCCGCGCGATGAAGCTCACGGAAATCGTCGTCGAAGACGCCATCGTCCCGAGCCTCGCGGGCGCGGAGCGCGACGACGTCCTGCGCGAGCTCGTCCAGGCGCTCATCGCCGCCGGCAAGCTCAGCGCCGACGACGAGGAGCAGATCGTCACCAGGCTCCTCGACCGCGAACGCCGGGGCTCGACGGGCTTCGGCCGCGGCGTTGCCGTCCCCCACGTCAAGCACGACGCCGTCGAGTCCATCGTCGCCGCCGTGGGCCTGAGCCAGAAGGGCGTCGATTTCGCCGCCATGGACAAGAAGCCGGTCTACTCGATCGTGCTCCTCGTCAGCCCCGACGACCGCCCCGAGGAACACCTCCAGGCCATGGAAGCCATCTTCGCCAGCCTCTCCAAGGAAGACTTCCGCCGCGAGCTCCGCCAGGCAGAGTCGCGCGAAGCGATCGTCACCCTCCTCGGCGAGGCCGACAGCCAGCACCTCGCCGGCTGATCCATCAATCCCGACGCGCCCGTCGTACCACCGCGCCAGGCCCGACCAGAGACGCCCCGTTGTCCGAGCGCTGCACCATCGAGGTGACCATCATCAACACGCTGGGCCTGCACGCGCGCCCCGCGATGGAGTTCGCCGACATCGCCGGCGGCTACCAGTCCTCCGTCAGCGTCAAAAAAGACGGCATCGATCCCATCGACGGCAAGTCGATCATGCACATCATGCTCCTCGCCGCCACCAAAGGCACCGCCCTCGAGATCACCGCCGAGGGACCCGACGCCGAGGCCTGCTGCGCTGCCCTCAAAGCCCTCGTCGAAGCCGGCTTCAACGAAGACTGACCCCTCGGCCGAAATCCCCCGCCCCGAAACCCAAGCTGCCCTCGCAGGTACACAGCAGCGGCCCGCACCGCGCCGACGCGGTCGCCGTCACCGCGCCCACAGCCAGAAAGCAGGGAGACACATCGTGCGCCAAGCAACAACGTTCGCCGCCCTCTCGCTGCTCTCGACCGCGGCGCTCGCCCAAGACACACCTCCGATCGGCCCCGCCACCCTCGATGGTGTCCAGACCCACACACTGACCTCCATCGACCCCGCCAACGACGACTTCGCCGACCTCGCGCCCATCGCCGAAGCCATCGGCGACGCCCGCGTCGTCGTCCTGGGCGAACAAAGCCACGGCGAAGGCCCCGTCTTCCTCGCCAAAGCACGCCTCGTCAAGTACCTCCACCAGGAGCTCGGCTTCGACGTCCTCTGCTGGGAAGGCAGCATGCTCGGCAGCATCATCATGAACCCGCGCATGACCGACGACACCCTCTCCAACACCGAAGCCTTCGACGGCGTCTTCCCCATCTGGACATGGAGCGCCCAGGTCCAGCCCACCCTCAACTACGCCCGCGCCACCCACGACACCGACCGCCCGCTTGAACAAGCAGGCATGGACGCCCAGATCACCTCCCAGCGCGTCCCCTCAGAGCTCATCCGCCGCCTCGTCGAGATCGAAGACCTGCTCCGGGACGACGAAGGCAACGAGCCCGACGCCCTCACCAACGGATTCGACGCGCTCGAACTGCTCTCGACCCTCCAGACCAGCCGCCCCGAGATCGACAGCCTCCGCGTCGCCTCCTCCGACCTCCAACGCCTCGCCGCATTCATCCGCGAGACCGCCACCCCCGCCGCCGCCGACCGCGCCGCACGCAACGAGATCGAGCTCACCGCGCGCACGCTCGACGACGCCGGCTGGTTCCTGCAAGTCATGATCTCCCAGCTCGAGGGCACACCACCTCTCGAGAACATCGAGCTCTTCAACGAACGCGACCGCCGCATGGGCGACAACCTCGCCTGGCTCGCCGACGAGTACTACGCCGGTCGCAAGATGATCGTCTGGGCCGCCACCCGCCACGCCGTCCACCGCCAGAAAGAGATCGTCATCCCCGGTCCCGAGAACCCCTACGCCGTCATGGACAGCATGGGCGAGACCGCCTTCGACGAACTGGGCGACGACCTCTACACCATCGGCTTCACCGCCGGCAGAGGTAGCATGGGAAGCGTCGCACGCGACGAGAGCCAACCGATCGGCGAACCCGAAGAAGGCTCCATCGAAGCCGCGCTCGACACCATCGACCACCCCTTCCTCTTCATCGACTTCCGCGCACTCGCCCAGGGCCACGCGTGGCGCAGCGACCAGTGGATGCGCCCGCTCGGCTACAGCTGGATGACCGCCAAATGGCCCGACCAGTTCGACGGGCTCATCTACATCGAAGAGATGTTCCGAAGCTCGCGCGACATCGCCGTCCCCGAGGGGTACGAGCTCACCGTCGAACGCGACGCCGGCTGAACCGAGCCAAACCCAAGCGGACCAAGCCTCAGCCGCCGCCCCTCTTAATCAGCTGCTCCAGCAGCCCGCGCCCGACATCCTCGATCAGGTTGTCGGGGCTCAGCGCGTCCTCGATCACCGACTCAAAGTCCGGCTCGAACCTGTTGTTCTCGTCCATCCTGCCGCGGCGGCGGATCGGGATCACCGCGTTCTCCGCCAAACGGCTGAACACGCTCGACGCGCTCCGCGAGACGTCGTTCGCGATCGCCCCGACCGGCACCAGCACCACGATGTGCTCACGCCGGTTGTTCAGGTTGATCGTCCCGTTGCTCGCGAAGCTGAACTCCCCAAGCGGCACGACCAGATCGCGGTACTTGAACACACCGCCCGACATCGTCAGCGCCGTGGGCCCGAGCTTCCCTCCGATCAGGCCGCCCCGGTTGTTGCCGGTGAACGCCACGATCCGCCCGAGCACCGGGTCGAGCGCGAAGTCCGCCTCGCCCGGATCGACCGTCCCCTCGAGCGTGATCCGCAGCGGATCCCCCGAGACCGGCAGCTCCAAGGTCGGCAGCCGCAGGATCGCCGGGTCGTGCCGCGCGGGGTCCTTCATGAACGCCGCGAGCATCGGCGCCGACTGCGCCGCCTTGCCCCCGAACTGCTGCGCGATCGCGTTGATCCGCACCACGGGTGTCCCCTGCGCGACCAGCATCAGCTCGCCGTCCGGCTCCGTCCGGATCGACGCGCGGTAGCTCAGCTCCGTCTGCGGCGAGTTCGCGTTGATCTCGAGCGTCCCGCCGTCCGCCGGGAGCCGGTCGGCAACAACCTTGAGCGTCACCGATTCACCCAGGATGCCCTCGACCGTGCCGTCGCCGCCGGTCGCGAGCACATCGATCAGACTCGCAGGAAGCTCGGTCACATCGAGCGTGCCGCGGAGCAGCGCGTTCTCGGTGGTGAACACGCCCTCATCGGTCAGCAGGTTCTGCAGCGTGAACCGACCGTTGATCACGTCGCGCCCGCTCTCGCGCATCCGGGCCGTGAGCAGCAGCTCGCCGCGCTCGTCGCCGTTGGTCACCGTCGCGAACGCGTCCGAGTACTCCCGCGTCACCCCGTCGGCCATCTCCAGCACGAGCTGCGACATCAGGAAACTCGTCGTAAGCCGAGGCTCGCGCGCACGACCCGGCTCCGGATCGATCGGCAGCGTCAGCGCCTCCACCGAGAACTCGATCCGCGGGTTGTTCGTCAGCTGCGCGACCGGCGTGGGCGTCCCGCGCCGCATCATCTGGTTGATCAGCCGCCGGTTCCCCTCGATCGTCATCCCGAGCCCGCGCTCGAGCACCAGGTGCCCGTCGTCATACACAATCACGCCGGGCCCGGTCGTCTCGAGACGCGGCGCGGTCGCCTTGACCGTCGCGCGGGCGGTGTCGAGCGTGCCGAGATCGATCTGCGACAAAGACGCCGTGATCTCGGCCGACACATCGAGCGTCTCGCCCAGCCACGCGGTGAGCTGCGGGTCCTCGCCGAGCAGGCTGTCCGCGTACGTCGTATCGATCTCCTCGACACGCAGGTCCGCGCGGAGATCGCCCTTGGGTGACAGGCCCTCGGTCTCCGCGAACCCATCGAGCGACAGCCGCGCGATGCCGCGGCCGCTGTTCGTGCCCAGCGTCGCGATCGAATCGATCGTCACCCGCCCGGTCGCCGCAGAATCTGTGAGCGCCGCGCGCGGCACACCGAGCGTCATCTCGAACGCCGCCCGGATCGCTTCGAGCCGCCGCCGCTCGCCGCCCTCCTCGAGCGGCGGCGCGGTGAGGTTGCCGATGAGCGCGTCGTTGAGCTTGATCCGCGCCGCGAGCCGATCCGGCACGGGCCGCTGCAGCGCGAGCGACATGACCAGAGGCTCCGCGACACGCGGCAGCGGCGAGCCGCCCGACGCGACGTACGCCTCGATCAGCGCGTTCGCGACGGGAGCCTGCATCGTGAGCGTCGCGTCGCCCGAGGCATCGAGGAGCTGCGCGTTCTCGCCCGCCGAGGCGAGCGCCGTGAGCCCGACCTTGAGGGTGGACGAGCCGCCGGTCAGATCGAGCGCGATCAGGTTGTCGCCGTCGGGCCGCGCGGTCAGACGCAAGCCGAGCTCGGGTCCGAGCGCATCTCGGAGCCACGCCTCGGTGCCGTCGGCCGTAAACGGCTTGGCATCGGGCGAGCCGAGCGCCGGGACGAACGCCGTCACGAGCCGTATCGGCACCTCGGAGAACAAGACCTCGGCGCTGAGGTCATCGGGTACACCCGTCGCCGCCGCGCCGTCACTGCCGAGCGCCTTTGCAGTCAATACATCGATCAGCAGTTCGCCGGCGGGCTGACCACCGTCCTCGATGCGTCCCGTTGTCTGGAGCCGCACGCGCTCAGCCGGGTTCTCGGCGTCGAGGGTGAGCGCGAGACCGCTGACCGCCAGCGTGCGCGTCGGCGGCCGCGACCCATCGACCTGCGGCGGGACGACCGTCGCCGCGACGCGGTCGAGGTTGGCTTCGAACAGCGCCGAGACACCCCGCAGGTCGCCGGCAGCGACGCGCTCGGTGTCGATCGAGAGCCGCGTGAGCCGCCCGCTGACCGCGCCGACCTCGGAGAGCGAGAAGTCGGGCGAGGACACCGCCGACCCGAGCACGTCGAGCAATCCCGACGCGCGGAATCGGACACCCTCGCCGATCGATGCGATGCTCGTCGGTGTGACGCGGAGCTCGCCGTCGATGGTGAGCTTCTCAGCGTCGGCGTCGATGACGACCGCCGTCTCGTCGGACTGCTCGCCGCGATCAGCGGTGAGCACTAGGTCAAGCTCGGGCCCGAGCAGCGCGACGAGATCAACGCCCGCCGCCTCGGCGAAGGGCTGGATCGCGGCGATCGCGAGATCGGCGATCGTTGCCTTGCCCCGCAGGTCCGGCAGCGACTCGGTCGAGAACCGCCCGCGCTCGTCGAGCAGCCTGCCCGCGGTCAGATCGATATCGACATCGCCCGCCGGGCGTTCGTCGATGAGCGGGCTGAGCCGTGCCTGCAGTCGCGCGCCGTCGGCGAGGTCGGCGACGTCGAGGCCGATGGTCGATGGACGGATCTGGACTCGGCGGGCGCCGCCCGCGACCGGGTCGGGCACGCTCGCGATGATCTCGCCGAGGGAGAGCTCGATGTCGGCCGAGGTGCCGCGGAGATCGGTTCTGCCGAGCTCGTCGGGCAGCGGGTAGGACAGGTTGCTCGCGACGAGGCGGACGCTGGGCCAGGTTCTGATGTCGGTCGCCTCGCCGCCCTCGGCCGGGGCGGGGAAGAGCAGCGGCTCGAGCCATGCGTAGACGGCGGTGTCGAGGCTTAGGTCGAGCGGCTCGGTGGAGGTCACGGTGTCGTCGGCGATGCGGGCGCCGCCGCGGAGGGTGAGGCCCGGCGCGCTGCCGGTCATGCTCAGGCCGCTCTCCATCGTGCCGGCGAGGTCGAACGTTGCGGTGAAGTCGCGGAAACCGATCGCGTCGATGTTCTCGGCAAGACCGGCGGCGACGAGGACGCGCGTCGGGACGTCCTCGAGCGCGATCGTGCCGGTGATGCCGAGGTTCGCGGGATCGATCGCGCCCTCGGGGACGTCGGCTTCGAGATCGATCGCGAGGCGGCCCGACTCGCGGCCGTTGCGGGCGCTGGCGTCGGTGCCGGTCTCGATCGGGAGCGTGATGTCGATGTCGATCGGCGTGTTGGGCTTGACGATGATCTCGCCCGTCGCGGCGACAACGGAGACGGCGCCGATCTCGCCGCCGGTGGCCTCGGCGAGCGCGGGGTCGGAGTAGCGGACGGTGACGCCGTCGAGGTTGAGGGTGAAGCCGAGGCCCGCGGGGCGCTCGATGGGGTCGCCGCCGCCGGCGGTGCCTGCTGATGACGATGCCGAGCCGGTCGAAGCGCGGGCGGGGGCGAGTGCGTCGGTGATGTTGAGCTGGCCGAACTCGTCGCGGCGGAGATCGGCGATGCCGGCGAGGGTGATCTCGCCGAACTCTTTGGAGCCGGTGAGCACGTCGAGCAGGCCCACGGGCACCTCGGCGTCTACGAGGACGATCTCGTTGTCCTGCTCGTCGCGGAGCGAGAACTGCTCGAGGCGTTGCGGGCCGAACCAGCTCAGGCGGACGGAATCGGCGCTGGCGCTGCCGCGGATCGAACGGCTGTAGCTGCCCGCGAGGTAGCCGGGGGCCATGCCGCCGAGGATGGTCGGAGCGAGGGCGACGAGAAGGATCGCGACGAGGATGATGAACAGGACGGCGGCGACGATCAGCTTGAGGATCAGCCCGCCCTTTTTGGTCCTGGTCTCGGGGATCCGGGTGTTTCGTGCGACCGCGTTGCGTGCCAAGGCGCTGCCCTCCGGAGGTCCGGTCCCGAACTCGACGGTCCGCCCGGCGCGATGGTGCCGACGCGTCCCCACTCAGGAAGCGTAAGCGATCGGCGGGCGGTCACAAGGGCCGTGTTCGGTAGAACGGGGAAGTTGCGCACGGGGGTGGGTTGTGCGGGGGTTTTGTTGCGGGGGTTTTGTTGCGGGGGAGGGTTGGTGTGGGGGTGGTCATGCGGGTGTCGGTGTACCGTCGCACTGGCGGGCGAGCTGCCAGTGATAGGCGGCGGCGAACCAGGAAAACGCGTTTTAGAATGACGTATCCTCAAGGAGATCGCCGATTTCAAAATCATCTACTGATTATAGAGTATTCCGGATTAGAACTTCTCCATCGGCACCGGTTCTAGATGTTGATGGCTGGGGATCGAGAGCCTTGTGTGGAGCTCGCATGTCTCCGAAAGCCGCCCGGACGGAACCATTCACCGGTAGGGCGCCGGCATGGAGCGATCCTCGTCAGTTCTACCGTATTGGTGAAGCCGGATTCGCAATACCCGCTGTTGCTCTAGAAGAGCACGACGACATGTACTACTGTATCACAGCAAACAACGTCGAAATTCCTGAAGTTCGGGTTGGGGATTTATTGTTTCAGACCATAAATGTCTGGGACATCTTAGAAAGCCTTGAGCCTCAGAATTTACGGCTTGATTCAGTAGGGCCGATGTTTCGAGTTCGAAGCGAATCTCTCATTTATACATTCTGCTCCGAGGGCATCCATCACCCAGGAGACCAATTTCGAACGATGTATGACGAATGCGGCTTCTTGGGCCTAGAGTTCGACGAAGTCTTGATAAATTAATTTTAATCTCGTTTTCCACGTTTGACCGAAGTGATGCGTGAGTTGCCAGTGGCACTCGGCAGCCGAATGGTCCTTGCGGTGGTGCAGTTGGTGATCCAAGATCGCGAGGCGTGTGTGTTTGAAGTGGACCAAGGCGTGCATGGCAGAAGGGCGTATGCGTGCGTCTGCCATCCAAAACTGTCTCTCGAGGAGTGGAACGATTTTCACTTGGTGGTGAGCGATGAATTCCCAGGCGCCGTTGACGCGATCGTTTCACGACAGGTTGCGAAGGACATCTCGAGACTGCAGAACAGAGTTTGCTTCACGGTCACGCATGACGGGCTGACAATTGAAATCACGCCGCATCATCATCACGCGGACGAAAGCCTGCAGGTGACTGACCTTCGATGCCTGAATGCTCGAAAGCAGATGGAATCTGGCGTCACGACAATTGATCGCATCACCGAAGCCCTGCGTCGCCAGTGCATCGAGACTGGTCGTACTGTGCTCGATCCGTGAAGTACCGCACTGGCGGGCGAGCCACCAGTGGCACCCTGAGCGGGGCGCGTCCGTGGGCGCAGCCTGGTTGCTTGGTTGGCTTTTGAGTTGTCTCGCTCGCTTACGCGAGCGGCTCGTTTGGGTGCGGGGTGATGTGCCTGGGTGTTGGTTTGGTTAGGCGCCGGCGGTGTTGGTGAAGGCCCACTCGGGGAAGGGGTCTTGCCACATGTTCCAGACTTCGGGGCCCATGTCGAGCTCTTCGTCGGTGAGGAGGCAGCTGTCGAGGAGCGATCGCGTGTAGGGCTCGTCGAGGTGGACGCCGATCATGACGATTTCCTGTCGGCGGTCGCCGAAGGGGTCTTGCCATTTGGATCTGATCCAGGCGCGGGAGTCGGGCTCCGGGGGCCAGCGGTCTTCGGGGGCGCAAGCCCACCAGCGGCCGGCGGGCTCGATGCGGAACGAGCCGCCCGCCTGGGACCACATGGCGGCGAAGTCGTGCTTGGTGGCGAGCCAGCAGAAGCCCTTTGAGCGTGTGGTCTTGAGGAAGCCCCCGGTGACCATGTCGTAGAGGCGCTGCGGGTGGAAGGGGCGGCGGGCGCGGTAGACGAAGCTCGAGATGCCGTACTCCTCGGTCTCGGGCGTGTGCTCCTCGTTGAACTCCTTGAGCCACTGGGGCTAGCTCATGGCGGCCTGCATGTCGAAGCGGTCGGTCGCGATGATCTCGCGGAGATCGACCTCGGAGTTGGTGGTGCGGATGACCTTCG
>JBCDKU010000070.1:0-14013 GCA_038746265.1 Planctomycetota bacterium | reverse complement strand
TGACGACCGCGGTGTTGGCCTCCTTGCGGCGGATCGGCTCGGCGTAGGCGGCGTACTCCCTGGACTTGATGAACTTCGGCATGATGTCGCTCGTGATCAGCGTGCGGATCTCGTTGCGGGCAGGGGTCAGCGCCTTCTTCATCACGGTCTTGTCGTTGGAAGCCCGCGCGGCTTCGCACTTCCTTCTGGTCCCGGAGCCGATATTGATCGGTGACTTGGACTTCATATCGACGTACCGGTCGTAGATCGCGAGCGGGTCACCCTTGGCGAAGTAGAAGAGAAGGTTCTCGTCGCACAGCGTCCGCTTGGTGTACTTCAGCAGGGCGGCGATGAGGGCTGCTTCGGACTTGATCTGCTCCAGGGTCATTTTCGAGGGGTTGCTCGGCGGCATGGCAGGCTCCTTGGGTTGCCATCGGTGTGCCTGGCCGAGTGGGACGCTCCCGCCCTGCCAGTGGAGCGAGAGGTCCGCCGATCTGTCACGCGTTGCGTGGTTTAGTGGAACGCATACGTAAATTCGCTGTCCTTGACGTCCACGGCGACCTTCTCGACCGCGTCCCCGCCCATGACGGACCGCAGGAAGGCCTCGGACATCGCCGGGAGCATGGTGTTGGTGAGGATGGAGTCGATCATGCGGCCGCCCGAGTCGAGCTCGGTGCAGCGGCTGGCGATGAGGTCGAGGACGCCGTCGGTGTAGGTGAACTCGACGCCGTGGTTCTCGTTGACGCGCTTCTCGATCCGGCGGAGCTGGAGCTTGGTGATCTCGCGGATCATGTCGTCGGAGAGCGGGTAGTAGGGGATCGCGACCAGACGTCCGAGAAGGGCGGGCGGGAAGACCTTGAGCAGGGGCTCGCGGAGCGCCTTGGACAGGGCCTCCGGGTCGGGCATCAGCTCGGGGTCCTTGCACATGTTCATGATGAGGTCGGTGCCCGCGTTGGACGTGAGCAGGATGACCGTGTTCTTGAAGTCGATCAGACGGCCCTCGCCGTCTTCCATCTGGCCCTTGTCGAAGACCTGGAAAAAGATCTCGTGCACGTCGGAGTGGGCCTTCTCGACCTCGTCGAGCAGGACGACCGAGTAGGGCTTGCGGCGGACAGCCTCGGTGAGGATGCCGCCCTCGCCGTAGCCCACGTAGCCGGGGGGCGCGCCCTTGAGCGTGCTGACGGTGTGGGCCTCCTGGAACTCGGACATGTTGATCGTGACGACGTTCTGCTCGCCGCCGTAGAGCGCCTCGGCGAGCGCGAGCGCGGTCTCAGTCTTGCCGACGCCCGACGGGCCGGCGAGCATGAAGACGCCGATGGGCTTGTTGGGGTTGTCGAGCTTCGCGCGGCTGGTCTGGATGCGGCGGGCGATCATCTCGAGGCCGTGCCGCTGCCCGATCACGCGCTGGTTGAGCCGGTCGGCAAGCTCGAGGACGGCCTGGGCCTCGTCCTTGACCATCTTGCCGACGGGGATGCCCGTCCAGTCCGCGACAACCGCGGCGATCGCGTTCTCGTCGCACGACGGCAGGATCAGCGGCGTCGCGCCCTGCCGTTCGGCGAGCTCGTTCTGCAGCTTCGAGAGCTCGTCGCGGAGCTTCGTGCGCTGCTCGTCGGAGAGCGTCTCCGCGCCCGGGTCGGCCTCGGCTTCTGCCTGCGCTTCGGACTTGGCATCGACGGGCTCGGTCCCGCTCGGGCCCCGGAGCTTCTTTCGGAGGTCGAGGATCTGATCGACCATCGACTTCTCTTCTTTCCAGTTCTTCTCGAGGTCGGCGAGGCGCGTCTTCTCTGATTCCTTGAGCTCCTCGAGATCTTTCATGCGGCTCGTGTGGTCCATGCCGACGTCGGACTCGCGGCCCAGAATCCCGAGCTCGGTGTCGATCGCCTCGATCTTCTTGCGGCAGTCATCGACCTCGGCCGGGATCGCGTGCTGGCCGATCGCGACGCGGGCGCACGCGGTGTCGAGCAGGCTGACGGCCTTGTCCGGAAGCTGCCGCGCGGGGATATAGCGGTGGGAGAGCTGGACGCAGGACTCGATCGCCTCGTCGAGGATCTGGACCTCGTGGTGCTTCTCGAAGATGCCGGCGACCTTGCGCATCATGCGGATCGCACGCTCCTCGTCGGGCTCATCGACCTGCACGACCTGGAACCGCCGCGTGAGCGCGGGGTCCTTCTCGATGTGCTTCTTGTACTCGGCCCATGTCGTGGCGGCGATCGTCCGCAGCGTGCCGCGTGCGAGCGCGGGCTTGAGGAGCTGGGCCGCGTCACCCGTGCCGGCGGCGCCGCCCGCGCCGATGAGCCGGTGGACCTCGTCAATGAAGAGGATGATCGGCTTGCTCGAGGACTGGACCTCCTCGATGACGTTCTTGAGCCGTTCCTCGAACTCGCCCTTCATGCTCGCGCCGGCCTGCAACGCCGAGACGTCGAGCTCGAGCAGCCGCACGTCCTGCAGCGGCGGCGGCACGTCGCCCGCGACGATCTTGTGCGCGAAGCCCTCGGCGACCGCGGTCTTGCCGACGCCCGCCTCACCCGTCAGGATCGGGTTGTTCTGGCGGCGCCGCATGAGGATGTCCACGACCTGCCGCGTTTCCTCGTCACGCCCGACGATCGGGTCGATCTTGCCGGTGCGTGCTTCTTCGGTGAGGTCCTTGCAGAACTGGTTGATGGCGTCCTGCCCGCCCATCTGGGGCGACATCGCGCCGGACGCCTCGCCCGGCTGCGCGCCGCCGCCGGCGCGGAAGCCGTCCTTGGCGGCGAGCCCGTTCTCGACCGAGCCCTCGACGACCTCGTCGAACCGGTTGATGAGCCGATCGACGTCCACCTTCTCGAACTCGGGCGAGATCGAGATCAGGGCGTTCTTGAGCCCGCGTGTCTTGAGGATGCCGATGACGATGTAGCCCGTGCGGACCTGGCTCTCGCCGAACAGGAGCGTCGCGTAGACCCACGCCCGCTCGACGGCTTCCTCGATGTGGCTCGACCGGTCGGAGATCGAGGTCGAGCCGCGCGGCAGCTTATCGAGCGACTCGGTGAGGTCCTTGGCGAACTTCGACGGATCGATGTTGAACTGCTTGATGACACCGTGCAGGTCGGTGTCCTGGACCTGCACGATCTGGTGGATCCAGTGCACGAGCTCGACGTAGGGATTGCCCCGCGTCTTGCAGAACACGGTCGCGCTCTCGATCGCCCGGAAGGCGACCTGGTTGAGCTTGCCGAACAGATTCGAACGCGGGATCTCAGGCATGACGAACTCCAGGCGGAGCCGCGCGGGCCCCTTCTTCTACCCCCGAAACAACTGCTGCAATCTATCCGAAATCGCGTCTGAACGACGCTCGGCGGCTTACGGATCGCCCGATGGGAACACGGTGTCCCGCAGATCCTCGGGCGGCGTCTCGGACAGGAGCCAGGTGGTCCAGCCGAGCCGCTGCTGGCCGCCGAGCTTGATCTCGGGGGCGTCTTCCTTGACGAGGATCACCTGCAGGTCCCACTTGAACAGCAGGCCCGCGTAGCTGCGGATCCAGTCGCGGAGACGGATCGCCGAGGGCTGGCCCGGCAGGAAGCGGTCGAGGCCGGCCTTATCGACAGGGCCGACTACGACGCGGAAGCGGTGCTCGCAGCCCCAGGTACGCTCGCCGCTGAAGGCGTCCACGCCGAGCGTACCCATCGATCCCGGCGCGCCGAGCTTGACCTGGTCGGACTCCGGGATGGGGATCCACTCGCCCACGAACTGCTCGATCTTGACGGGCGTGCCGAAGTAATCCTCGAGGATCATCTCGAGGCCCAGCGCCCCGCGCGAGCGCGAGCCGAGCCTGCCGAGGTTGAAGCGTTTGGCGTCGTCGCCGATCGAGTCGCGTTCGCGGTTGCCCTCGACGCCCAAGCCCAGCAGCGAGCCGACCCATCTTGCGTAGTGGTCCTCGTCCGGGCGGTCGCGGCTGACGGTCGCCTGCCCCGTCGCCCACGCGCGGTAGAACAGCTGCAGCAGGCGGTGGTGGAAGATATTCAGGAACTGCTCGAGCGTCCGGTCGCGGTAGTTGTGCACCCGCTGCTGGACGTACTCGGTGAACTCGGTCGGCATCGGGCCCTGCGGACCGAGCAGACCGAAGCAGCGGACGCCGATCTGCGGGCGACCCGAGACGGTCTCCTCCGACGACATCACCGCCGCGGGTGCGAACGAGAGCGCGGGGATCTGTCCGAGCCGCACGGGCTCGCGATCGGGGCGGGTGGCCTCGCCGAGCCGGGGCATGTCGGGCGCGGCGCACTCGAGCCGCCTCGCGAGCTGGAAGAAGTCGAGCCTGTAGGGCTTCTCGAGCAGCCCGCGGACTAGAGCGAGTCCGCCGAGCCCGTTCGCGCCGGCCATCGCTTGATCTCCCCGCGCTGCGCGGTCTTGACAACGGTTTCAGTGAACGAGTTCAGCGGCGCGTGACGCGAGAGCACCCGCTCCATCACCGCGCCCATCACGAACACGCTTGCACCTTCGTAGGCGTTCTCGTCGAAGGTCAGCCCGACCTGCAGCCCGCGCGCGAACGCGACCGCACCGGTGCCGATGCGGCGGATGACGGGCGTGGTCTCGACCTGCTGCAGTCCCTCAAGCCGCCGCCGGACCTCGGAATCGCCCGCGTCGGCGAAGAGCGCCATCAGTTCGCGGAGCGAGTCCGCGCCCTCGCCCTTCTCGGTATCGAGCAGGCTCAGGTAGTTGGGCATCAGGTGGCTGATCAGCCGCCACCACGCCTCGCCCTCGGGCGGTGATTCGCGCGGCGGCGTGGGCGAGCCCAGGCATCGGATCGCCTCGACGGGGACGCCGATATCGCAGGTGAAGTCGGTGCTGCCCACGCCCAGCGGCATGTGGATCGGCAGGTCGCGGTTCGTGCACAGGGCCCGCCCGCCGATCTGCCGCAGCCCGCTGCCCTGCGGCGGCTGCACGGTGTCCACGAGCGAGACGTACACGTCCGACCCCATGTAGCCCTTCGAGCGCCGGTTGCCGAGCCGCTCGCGCTCGCTCAGCGGGCGCGGCACGCGCCGCAGCGTGTAATAGCGTGCGTCGGCCCGCGTGAAGCGGTCGCGTGTCGCGTAGAAGGGGTGGAACTCGCGCTTCAGGTCCTCGCCGCGCTCGCCGTAGCCGCTCAGCTCGGTGAGCGTGTGCAGCTCGTAGTCGAGCGGGTGGCCCCGGTCCGGGACGAGCAGGTGCTCGGTAACGCCGTCGGTGACCTGGAGCCGATCAACGGGTCGCGGGAAGAGGTTGATCGCGGGCGTGCAGAACAGCTCGACGTGCTCAAGGCCCAGCCCGCGCTCAAGCTCGGGGCGGGCCTCGCTGAGCGAGACCGTGATCGCGAGGTCGTTGCTCTTGGCCTGCTCGATCGCGCGCCGCAGCCCGGTGAACCGCGCGAACAGGAACCGCTCGGGGAGCGTCGAGTACTCCTGCAGGAGCCGGAAGGCGTCGTAGGCTCGGAGCGTCGGCGGCAGCATGCCCTCGTCGGCGTCGAACCCGACCTGCTCGATCGACTTCGGGCCCAGCGTGACCGCGTGGGCCGCGCCGCCGGGCCGCGCGTCGTGGACGAAGACCTCGACCGCGTGCCCGAAGAGCTGCTCGTAGAGCATCCCGGTCAGCCCGCCCGGGCCCCGCAGGTGCATCACGAGCTCATCGAGCGGCAGGTCGGCGAGCTTGATCCCGCCCTTGGTGCGGAGCCGGAACTGCACCGCCGCCCGGCTCGGTTTGGTCGTGGGCAGCTCGTCGATGAGCGCCCCGCGCGTGCCGTACTCGACGGCCGAGATCTCGAGCGGCCAGATGCGGACGGGGTGGGCCGTGCGGAAGGTGCACGCGGTCTGCATCCCGGGGGGGAGCTGGGCGCTGAGCGTGGTGTGCCGCGGCGCCTCGGGGCCCTCGGCCAGCGAGCCCTCGGTCATATCGGGCTCGAAGCGCACGATCGCCGCCGAAGGGCGCTGCGCGAGCGCCTGCGGGCAGACGGCCTCCAGCAGGTGCTGTGCGAAGCTCGGGAACTCGGACTGCAGCTTGAGCTGCACGCGCGCGGTCAGGAACGCGAAGCCCTCGAGCAGCCGCTCGACGTAGGGATCGCTGACGTCGATCCCCTCCATCCCGAGGCGGCCCGCGATTTTCGGGAATTGCTCCGCGAACTCGGAGCCCATCTCGCGGATGTATGCGAGCTCGTCGTTGTACAGGCGCAGCAGCCGCTCGTCCATTCGCTACCGCCCCTTCTCGACCTTGAACTGACCCGTCTCCAGGTCGATCTCGGTGTGCAGGAACAGGTGCTCGGGCAGCGGGTTGGCCCACAGATCGCCCTCGATCTCGATCATGAGCTGGTTGCCCGTGCCGCCGTGGTCGGGGAGCTTGGCGCGGACCTCCAGCTCGTCCGGCATGATCCGCGGCTCGAACCGCTGCACCGCGAGCTTGATGCGTTCCTCGAGCTCGGAGAGCTTCAGCCCCGAGGCCGTCCCGCCCGTGACGTCGCGCATGCCGAAGTTCAGCACGCTCGACTCGACGTGCTCGTAGCCCTCGAACTGGTCCGCGCCGTCGTGGTTGCCCGAGTTGAGCAGCCACGCGAGGTCGCGCAGCACCGCCTCGCGCAGCCGCTGCACCGAGAGCACGCGCTTGTCGCGTGACTCGACCTTCACCTCGGGCTCGTCGTCCGTCAGGCGGTCGAGCAGCGAGGGCTGCAGCTGTTCAACGGGCGTCAGGTCGGGCACGCGTCGCTACTCCCCGCCTTCCGGGGCGTCCGCGGTGATCTCGACATCGAACTCGAACCGCCGCGTCTGCAGGATCGAGAGATCGGCCGCGTCGGTCGCGTACACACGCTGCCCGAGGCCGAGCCACGTCTCCTCGCCCGCGTCGTTCCACTCGGTCAGGCGGCTCAGCTTCGCGTCGTCCTTGTCCGAAGCCGTCGTGCCCGGGTAGCGGACCGGGATGAGCCCGACCGCCTCGCCGCCGTTGGACCACGTGAACTGGGCCGGCGCCCAGACGAGGTCCCGCAGGTCCTCGGGCGCGTCGATGTTCACGCTCTTGATGCGGCTAAACGGCACCCAGTAGTACTTGCCGTTGACGATCGCCTCGAGCGTGGGCCCGAACCGCGAGTCTGCGTCGGCGATCCACTCGAACTCGGTCGTCACTGGCTCAGGGCTCGAGCCGTCCGAGCCCATCGCCTTGCCGCTGGTCGTCTCGGCCTGCTCGAGCGCCGCCTCGCGCTGCTTCGCGGCCGCGGCGTGCTCGCCGACCGCGGTCAGCCGCGCGGCTTCGAGCAGGGGCCCGGCCCATTCGGGCGGCTCGCCCAGGATCAGCGGCGCCTTCTCGCCCTTGAAGACCAGTTCGCGGTAGGTCTCGGCGTTGAGCGCGGTCGAGTAGACCTGCTGCATCGGGACCGCCATCGCGTCGTACTCGGCGGCGAGCGCCAGGTGCGTCGAGGCACGCTCCCAGTCGCCCATCACGCACAGGATCTGGAACAACAGCGTCCGCGGCGCCGCCTCGGTCGGGGCGGCACGCACCGCGTTCTTCGCGGCCTCGAACGCCCCGGCCAGATCGCCCTGCTTGACGAGTTCTTCGACGGACACAGCTTCCCCCTTTCCCGCGCCGAGGTCTGATCTCGCGGCGCGGCGTCCCGCAAACGAACAAACCGCGGGGCCGACGCTGGTCGGCCCCGCGGGGAGTGGTTCGGATCAGGCACGCCCGTGGACTGCCCGTTCATGCAGCCCGGGCGGTCGGCGTCAGGCCCACGCCTTGTTGGCGACGCGGTCCCAGCCGAGCGGCTTGATCTCCTTGTAGGTCTTGCCGTCTTCGGTGTGCTTGTAGGTCATCTTGATCGCCCGGTACCACATCTCGAAGGTCTCTTCCGGACGCTCGTCCTCGGAGCCCGAGATCGACCAGCTCTTGATGACCGGGTTCTGCAGCTCGAACTTCAGGAACCACTCGCCGGCGCTGTCGGTGCCCGAGGTCGTCAGGAAGAAGATCTCGGCCGACTGGTCCATCGCCTCGCCGGCGATCGCGTGCTGCATGAGGTAGGGCGACGAGACGTCCATTGACTTGGACATCTCGAGCGTCGCCTCGCCCCACTCGGGCATGCCGAGGTTCAGGTCCTTGGTGCCGGCAAGGCCCGACTCTGCCATGTCGCGACCGAGCTTCCACGAGCAGCTCTTGATGCCGATCGTCTCCTTGAGGTCCGACTTGTCCAGCTGCATGTCACCTTTGATCTTCGGGTGCTTCAGAACGATCATCGCTAACTCCTTGGGGGGCGTCCCCTGGGCTCAATGCCCGTGTTCGGTTGACGGCTGCCGCCGCCCTGACCCCGGGGTACACGCCCCGGCTCCTGATCTATCCGCCCGGCTCGAAACGTCTCGGCCAGGCCCACTCGTCCACCCTTCCGGGGCGTTTGTGGCTCGCGTTCCCGCTCGCCTCGGGGCCCCATTTCGCACTGATGGGCGGAACACCTGTGGAGCGATGCACCGCCGGTTTCACTCACGCGCCGAGAGCAAAATGCCTCGCCGCGTTGCCATTGCCGGCCAGCCCGATCAGCCGCCCTTGGCCGACGGCAGCTTCGAGACCAGCCTCAGCGACACGGTCAGGCCCTCGAGCTGGTAGTGGGGGCGGAGGTAGAACTGCGAGGTGTAGTACCCCGGGTTGCCCTCGACCTCCTGCACTTTGACCTCCGCGGCCGCCAGCGGCTCGCGCGCCTTCTGCTCCTCGGTCGCGAGGGCCGGGTTGTGGCACACGTACTGGTTGATCCACTGGTTGAGCCACTTCTCCATGTCCTCTCGCTCCGCGAACGAGCCGATCTTGTCGCGCACGATGCACTTGAGGTAGTGCGCGAACCGGCACGTCGGGAAGAGGTAGGGCAGACGGGCCGCGAGGTTGGCGTTCGCCGTCGCGTCCGGGTCGGTGTACTCCGCGGGCTGCTGCAGCGACTGGGCGCCGATGAAGGCCGCCATGTCGGTGTTCTTGCGGTGTAGCAGCGGCATCAGACCGTTCTTGGCAAGCTCGGCCTCGCGCCGGTCGGAGATCGCGATCTCCGTCGGGCACTTCATGTCCACGCCGCCGTCGTCGGTCGGGAACGTATGGCAGGGCAGCCCCTCGACGGTGCCGCCCGACTCCACGCCCCGGATCCGCGTGCACCAGCCGTACATCTTGAACGAACGGTTGATGTTGACCGCCATCGCATAGGCGGCGTTCGCCCACGTGTACCGGCTGTGATCCGCGTCCGCGACGTCCTCCTCGAACGCGAACTCCTCGACCGGGTCGGTCTTGGAGCCGTAGGGCAGCCGCGCCAGGAAGCGCGGCATCGCGAGCCCGATGTACCGCGAATCCTCCGACTCACGCAGCGAGCGCCACGGCGCGTACTCCGCGGTCTGGAAGATCTTGGTCAGGTCGCGCGGGTTGGCGAGTTCCTGCCAGCTGTCCATGTTGAGCAGCGTCGGGGCGGCCGCCGAGATGAACGGGCAGTGGCCCGCGGCCGAGACCTGCGCGATATCGCTGAGCAGGCCCACGTCGGGCGGGGAGTGATCGAACTCGTAGTCCGCCACGAGCGTGCCGAAGGGCTCGCCGCCGAACTGCCCGTACTCCTCCTCGTACATCTTCTTGAAGATCGGGCTCTGGTCCCACGCGGTGCCGCGGAACTTCTTGAGCGTTTTGCCCAGATCCTTCTTCGAGATGTTCATGACGCGGATCTTGAGCATCTCATCGGTCTCGGTGTTGTTGATGAGATGGTGCAGGCCGCGCCACGAGCCCTCGAGCTTCTGGAAGTCCTCGTGGTGCAGGATCTCGTTGATCTGCGTCGTCAGCCGCTTGTCGATCTCCGCGATCAGGCCCTCGATCGTCTTGACCGCGTCCGACGACACAAGGTCCTTCGCCGAGAGCACCTGCTCCGCGAGCGTCTTGACCGCGCCCTCGATCGCTTCTTTCTGCGAATCGGCTTTCGGCTTGAACTCCTTGGTCAGGAGGGCCGAGAAGTCGTCCGCGCTGACGCCGAGAGCGCCGCCGTCTGCCTGTGCTTGCTGTTCTGCTTCTGACATGGCTTACTCCTCCCCGCCTTCAGCGTCACCACCCGCGTCACCACCACCAGCATCGGGGCTGGCGGCCGACGTCAGCGACTGCAGCAGCGTCGGGTCGTTGATCGCCTTGGCGATCAGCTCCTCCGCGCCCGACTTGCCGTCCATGTAGGTCAGCAGGTTCGAGAGCTGCGTCCGCGCTTCGAGCAGCTTCCGCAGGGGCTCGACCTTGCGGGCGACCGCCGCCGGGCTGAAGTCGTCCATCGACTCGAACGTGATGTCCACGCTCAGGTCGCCCTCGCCCGTGAGCGTGTTGGGCACGCGGAACGCCGTCCGCGGCTTCATGCTCTTCAGGCGCTCGTCGAAGTTATCGACGTCGATCTCGAGGAACTTGCGGTCCGCGACGGCCGGCAGCGCCTCCTCGGGCTTGCCCGAGAGGTCCGCCATCACGCCCATCACGAACGGAAGCTGCACCTTCTTCTCGGCGCCGTACAGCTCTACGTCGTACTCGATCTGCACGCGGGGCGCCCGGTTCCGCGCGATAAATTTCTGGCTGCTCTGCTTGGCCACGGCATCGTCTCCGTACTTACACGGCCGAACACAACCCCCGGGCCACACACCCGGAACCGGTCCCGTCGGACTTCGTTCTCTGCAAGCCGTTCAGCGACCTCTCGGCCCCCGCACACACTCGGAATTCTCAAACCGTACCAAGAACGGGCCCGGAACCGGCCCGCCGTCCGTCATCCACGGATCAGTCGTCGTCGCCCTCGCCCGTCACCGTCTTGCGGATCTCGACCAGGGTCGAGACCGCCTCTGGGGTCATCGCCTGCGCGATATCCAGGAACCCCTTGCCCGCCAGGCACGACGCGACCTGCACGATCATCGCGACCGGGCTCGAGGGCTCGTGCTCCTGGTAGTAATCCACGACCTTGTTGAGAGCGTCCTTGACGTCCTCGATCGTCCGCACCTGACCGGGCGGGCCAGCCTGCATCATGACGGCCCCGTTGCCGCCCGCCGCCTGCACGACCTGGCCGTCCTCGCCGATCATCTCCTCGCCCGGCTCGGGCTCGGTCCCGACGCCGCGCGTCTTGAGCCAGCCGTCGAGGCGGGTCTTCATGTGCTCGGCTTCGGCGATCAGGTCATTGAAGTTGATCGAGGCCCCCGCGCCGACCTTCTCCGTCAACGCCGCGTCCACACCGCGGATCTCCTCGACCAGCGCCGTGACCGCCTCGCCCGCCTCCTGCATCTCGTCGAGGTCGGCGTCCTGGATGATCGCGTTGAGCTGCTTGCGCTTCTGATCGCCCTCCTCGTCGCCCGCGGAGTACGACTCGACCTTCTGCGCGAAGCGCGCCGAGGCGATGCCGAGCGCCCGCGACTTCGCCAGCGGCATCTCCGCGAGCCGATCGCGGAACTTGATCGGGTCTTCCTTCACCGACCGCGGCGCGACCATCGCGCTGATCGCGTTGACGCGCTCGAGCGGGTCGTTGTCGTCGTCGGGGTCGAGCTGCGGGTAGACATGATCCCAGTGACGCTCGATCGTCTCCTTGAGCAGCCGCACGCCGTCCCGCGCGCCGGTCGGCCCGTCGGTCATCATCTCCGCGACCGTCAGCTTGATGATCAGCCGAAGGTCCCGCGTGCGACCGAGGAGGTCCCTGCACATCGAGCGGCAGTCCGACCACGAGGGCTCCTCGTCGTCGCCGTCATCGGCATCGACGATGTTGCCCTCGGTCGTCCCCTTGCTGAACTCCTGCTCAAGCTGCAGCGTGACCGGGTCGTACTCCAGGTCCGCGCCGCACGGGGCGTCCGGGCTGATCTCGGCGAGCATGGATTCGACGTCGAGCCCCAACGGCAGCCCTCTCGCGATCGCCTGTGTGGAACTGGGCGAGCACCGCCCCGAGCCGACGCACACACCGCGCGGCAGGGGCAACCCCTTCTCAGGCCGTCCCAAGGTATCGAATCGCGTTCAAACCGGCAAGCCGACCCGGTCATCCGGAGCCTGAAGTCAGCCCCGATAACCCGAGTCGGCACTTCACCCAACCCTTGGCATCAGTTCGCCGTGACCGGCCACTCATCGAACTCGGGCAGCGTCCTGCCGAAGTCCACCTTGAACCGCAGCACCGCCGGCACGCCCTGGATATCGAACAGGTAATCGACGAGCCACACGTTCGGGTTGTCGTCCGAGGGCTCGGCATTGAACTTGTCCATGAACGCCAAGAGCGACCACGGGCCTTTGAGCGAGAGCGAGCCGTCCGGGGCCGCCGCGGGGTCGGTGTTGGTCTCCCAGAAGCTGATGAGCACGCCGTCGCCCGGGATCTCGATGTCCGCGAGCTCCTTGTCCTCGTCCACGTTCATGTTGACGCCGTCGGCCTGCCGGAGCACGTCGCGCCCCTGCCCGACCGCGACATAGTTGTAGAGCCGGATCGCCTGCACGCCGTTCGTGGGCCCGGGCGGCTGCTCATCTGTGCCCGCAAGCGAGAGCGTCGCCTTGAGATCACCCGAGAACGCCAGCGCCAGCTCGCGCATCTGCCTGAAGGTCCGGAGCTTCTGCTGATCGGGCCCGCGCTGGAGGCGTCGAAGCGCCTCGGTCACGCGGTTGTCGATCACGATCGGCGTTGTCGCGCCGCCGACCGTGCCGGGCCCGAACTCGCCTGTCTGCTGCACCGCGCCCGCTGTCGGCAGGACTAGCCGCAGGTTCTGCTCCGCGGTCAGGACCTCGTCGGGCGATAGCACGCGGTTCTCACCCGGCGACCCGGCCGACAGCCGCTCAAGGTTCGCGCCGCGCGGCAGCCTCGCGAGCGGGAACCGCTGCAGGTCCGCGAGCACGGCCTCGGCGCGGATCGCCTCGCGGTTGAGCTCAGCCTCGAGCGTCTGCAGGGTTCGCAGCGAGACCATGTGCCAGAACGGGTTGCCGCGGCCGTCGTTGAACGCCGCGCCGACGCCCTGCTGGAACTCAAGGACCTGCTGCCGCAGCAGCGTCGTCCGCGCCGGACCGGCGTTGTTGCCGAGCCGTGCCACGCCGCCCAGGAACGCCGAGTCGAGGTTGTTGTTCGAGGCGATCGCGAGCTGCGTGTTGGCCGACTCGACATCGGCGAACGCGACGTCCTTCTGCGTCCGCATCGGGTTGCCCCAGTCGTCGGGCGACGACACATCGAGGGCCGAGATCGCCCGCAGACGCAGATCGTTGAGATCGCCCATCTGCCGGAACACCTCGGTCGGCCGCAGACTGCGGAGCGATGTCTGCCAGTCGCTCCACCGCGTGTTCGGGTCGAAGGGCAGCACCTTGTCGGGCAGGTCTTCCCAGTAATCGAGGTACACCCGTGCGTAGCTCTCGCGGGCACCGCGGAGCGTCGTCGCACGAACCTGATCCGCCCGCGTCCCCGATTCCAGCTCATCCTCGATGAGCCGGATCACCCGCACGATCAGCGGGCCGCCGTCCGGGTGATAGCTCGTATCGACCTCGCCCTCCGCGTCGGCAAGCGTCGTCAGCGGCACCCGCGGCACGGCGATCTGCGTCGCCGCCCCGGCGTACCGCGCGACGGCCTCCTCGATCTCGCCCCGCGACTCCGGGAGCCGCTGCAGCGCGGCCGCCTGCTCGATGAGCCGCTGCTCACGCTGATTGAGCCGGATCAGATTCAGGACATACGCCGACGCCTTGATGCCGCGGTCCTGCCGATCCGACGAGTTGCCGGTTGGCAGGCCCTCGTCCTCGTTCTGCTTCTTCGCGTTCGCGATGTCACGCTCGAGCTGGCCGAGCTTCGTCGGCAACTCAATGAACTCACGGATGATGTCGTTGCCAGTCGCGACCGCGTCCACCCGCCGGTACATCTCGTGCCGCGCGTTGATCAGCGACCGCCCCTCGCGGACACTCAGGTCCTGCTCGTCGTACACCGCATACGTCGGTGCGTCGGCGGTAATCCGAGCCGCGGTCGTTTCAAGATCCGCCATCAGCGTGCGGAGCCGCGCCACGCCCCGCACGCTCGTCGAGGAGAGCGAGACCGGACACACCACCAGATCGGAGGCGGCCACCATGTTGACCACGAGCGGCCCCACGCCCGGC
>JBCDKU010000069.1:0-14764 GCA_038746265.1 Planctomycetota bacterium | reverse complement strand
CGCGTCAGGCGGGTGACCGGGGGCAGATCGATCTCGAGCTGCGTGTCGAACTGCTGCTCGACGCGGAGCAGGCCCGAGACGATCAGCTCCTGGACCGGGATCAGTTCATCTGGGACATCGAGGACACCGCGCATCGGGGGATCATAGAGGCGTTCGGTCGCGGGACGCCTGTGCCACCTTTGGAATGAGAGTCAGCGTTACTTCTGGGCGACGATGTAGCAGATGAAGCTCTCGCAGTTCTCCGCGGTCTCGACGCGCTCGAAGACGCCGTCGCCCTCGCCAGTGGGCTCGCCCTGCTTATCGACCTCGTCGCCCTCCCAGTAGACGCCGACATCGCTGAAGCCGGCTTCCTCGAGCAGCTCGACCATCTCGGGCAGGCCCCAGAGCCGCCAGGTGTAGGTGAAGGCGTTGCGCATCTCGGTGCCGTCGGGGAACTCGAAGTGGATGCGGCAGTGCATCTCGCCCGTGACCGCGTCGTACTTCTTCTGCTGCCAGACATAGACGTACTCACGCGATTTCGCGGGGCCCTCGCCCTCGAGCTCGCACTCGCGACGCTCGGAGGCGTTGTAGTCGTACTCGACGCCCGCCTCGGTGCCGCCGTAGAAATCGAGGAAGAACACGCCGTCGTCGGCGAGGCTCTCGCGGACGGTCTTGAAGTACGCAATCATCTCCGACCGCTTCTGGAAGAGCCAGTAGCTGAAGTTCATCGCGAGGATGCAGTCCATGCCGACGGCGTCACCCGGCTCGCGGACATCGCGGTCGATGAGCTGCACGCGGGGCCGCTGCTGCTCGGACAGCTCCCCGACGTTGTGGGCCCGGCCCCAGGCGAGCGTCGGGCCGTCGATATCGAGCCCGGCGGCGGTGTTGTCCTCGCGCCGCTTGACCCACTCGCAGCTGGTGCAGCCGGTGCCGCAGAAATCCTCGCGGAGCTTCTGGGCCTTGCGACCCCGGAGCTTCTCGAAGGTCTCGTCCACGAAGTCGATCTCGGATTCGACGTTCTGGACGGCCGCCTGGTAGAGCCGGTGCTTATCGGCGGTCTCGGCGGTGAGGGTCTTGACGGGCTTCTTCGGGCCCTTCTTGTTCTTGGCCTTGTTCTTCTTGGACTTCTGGCGGGAGGCGGCGGGCATCGGCGATCCTCGATCGCCCGGACGGCCGACGTGCGGTGTCGGGCCGGCGGGCGTGGTGGTCTGTTCTCTCCCCGGTCCGACGCCCGGCCGGGATGGCGGAGTGTAACCGCGAGCGGACGTCGCGCACGCGGAGACGGATCGAATCCGAGCCCGGCGCGAACCCGCCCGGAGCGGGCGGCGCTAGAGTGACGGCCCTGCCGATCGGCGGGGATTCTGTCTTCGCTCAGGGAGGCTCGCGATGCGGTTGACGATGGTTGGAACGGGGTACGTCGGTCTCGTGACGGGTGTGTGTTTCTCGAACACAGGCAACGAGGTGACCTGCCTCGACGTGGACCCCCGCAAGATCGAGATGCTCAAGAAGGGCGAGTGCCCGATCTACGAGCCGGGCCTGACCGACCTGCTCGAGAAGAACATCGCGGCCGGCCGACTTCACTTCACGCTCGACAAGACCGAGGCCTACCGCGACGCGGACATGGTCTTCATCTGCGTCGGCACCCCCTCGGACGAGAACGGCCACACGAACATGGCCTACGTCAACCAGGCCGCCGACGACATCGCCGATGTCATCAAAGAGCTCGGCCCGGATCAGAAGCCCAAGGTCGTCGTGATGAAGTCCACCGTGCCCGTCGGCACGACGATGGCGGTCCGCGACCGCATCCGCGAACGCGTGGGCCCGGACATCCCGTTCACCGTCGCGGACAACCCCGAGTTCCTCAAAGAGGGCGCGGCGATCGACGACTTCAACAAGCCCGACCGCGTCGTAGTCGGTGTCGAGGACGAGGCGACGGGCGAGAAGTTCCGCGATCTGTACGACCCCTTCGTCCGCCAGGGTCACCCGATCTTCATCATGGACGTGCCGTCGGCGGAGATGGTCAAGTACGCCTCGAACAACCTGCTCGCGACCAAGATCAGCTTCGCCAACGAGATGGCGAACCTCTGCGAGGCGTACGGCGCGAACTTCAGCAAGGTCCGCGAGGGCATGTGCGCCGACCAGCGGATCGGCCCCCACTTCCTCTACGCTGGGCTCGGCTACGGCGGCTCGTGCTTCCCGAAGGATACGCTCGCCTGCATGATGATGGGCGAGACCAGGGGCGTGCCGACGCAGATCAGCCGCGCCGTCCACGAGACCAACCAGCGCCAGCGCGACCGGTTCTTCAAGAAGATCACGGGCCACTTCGGCGGCGAGGCCGGCCTCAACGGCAAGACGCTCGCGTTCTGGGGCCTGGCGTTCAAGCCCCAGACCGACGACATCCGCGAGGCGCCCGCGCTCACGCTCATCCGCAAGGCGGTCGGCTGCGGCGCGAAGGCCCGCGGCTTCGATCCCGTTGCTGCGGACAACGTCCGCGCCGAGATGTCGGGCGTCGTGGACGTCATCGATGACATGTACGAGACCGTCAAGGGCGCGGACGCGCTGGTGATCTCGACCGACTGGGCGGACTTCAAGAGCCCGGACTTCGAGAAGCTCGCCTCGCTCATGAACAGCAAGGTCATCTTCGACGGCCGCAACCTCTACCGCCGCCAGGCGCTGGGCGAGATGGGCTTCAGCTACTTCTCGGTGGGCCGCGAGCCGGTACTGCCGAAGTAATCCGGGCGTCCACGGATAGACTGGTCGGCAGATGCCCCACCGCAAGGCCTTCCATCTCTACCAGCGCAAGCGCGTCGTCAACATCAACGTCAACGTCATCGTCGCGGGCGTCGTCTCGACGGTCATTGTCGCGAAGCTCGTCTGGATGCTGCGCGACGGCTTCGACCTGCACTGGCCCACCTGGGGCTTCACGATCTTCAGCGTCGGGGCCGACATCGTGCTCGATGTCGCGCTCTTCACCGCGCTGCACTGGATCGCGAACCACTGGCGCCCGCTCAAGGCCCGCAGCGTCGAGGAGCAGCGCCAGCTCCACGCCGAGTCGCCCGATACCGTCAAGGACACGGCCCAGGTGCAGATCGAGCGGGCGATTATCAGCCCGCTGTACTACGTCCTCGCCGCGGGCGGCACCGAATCGCTGCAGCGCGTGGGCCTGCACCCGAGTTGGGCAATCATCGTGGGCTACGTCGTCGCGCTCGCGGTGACGCGGACGATCCATACGTACTGGGGCCTGCAGTCCGGCACCTACCACGACCACCACATCCGCGAGAAGAAGGCCCGCATCGAACGCCGCAAGCGCAAGCGCGCCGAGCAAGAGCAGGAGCGAGAGCAAGAACACTCGCACAGCGAACCGAGCTGATCTCCTGACCCGCTACCCTTCCAAGGTGCCATCCCTGATCCCCGGTCCCTGATCCCCGGTCCCCTTCCCGTGTGCGGCATCGCCGGCATCCTGAAGATTCACCAGCCGGGCGAGCCCGTGCCCGAGCCGCTGCGCGCGATCCCCGAGGCATGGCTCGACATCCTTGACGACTCGATCAAGCACCGCGGCCCCGACGGCCAGGGCCGATTCCGCGACCGCTCGACGCGGCCCGACGGGAGCGTGGTTGATGTCGCGCTGGTGCATCGCCGCCTGAGCATCATCGACCACGCGGGCGGCCACCAGCCCATGGTCCACGACGGCGACCGCCTCCGCCCCGATCTCACGTACCAGCCCGGCGACGAGCCGTTCGTGGCGTCGGACCGAGCCCCGGGCCTGCCGCTGGTCGCGGTCGTGTTCAACGGCTGCATCTACAACCACCGCGAACTGCGGGCCGAGCTGACGGCGATGGGGCACCGGTTCGAGACGGACCACTCGGATACGGAGGTGCTGGTGCATGGGTGGCGGGGTTGGGGTCTCAGAGGAATCGATGAAGTAGACGGCATGTATGCTTTCCTGACATGGGATCGTGCGACGAGCCAGCTCGCCGACGGACGTGATCAAGCGGGAGAAAAGCCCCTCTATCGAAACGAGACCGGCGCTGCCTTCGTCTTTGCATCAACGCCTGTGGGACCGCTTCTGTGCCAACGCGGGATGATCCAGGGTTCAGAAAGTCTTGTTGCCGCAAAGGGCATCGAGGAGTGGATTGAAAGCGGAGAGGACCGCATCCCGCCGCTCCCATTGATTGAGCTCTCGAAGGCCCGCTGGGTCGTTCGCCCGGGGACACCGAGGCACGGCGGCGATATTCCGGAAGAACGCCGTCCTCGATCTTCAACGCAGCCGATGCTCCCGAGACGGAATCTGGTGCTGCCGCAGAGAGGGGATCCGGGATTCAAATTCGGAGGTCCTCTCGGTGGACTTCGGCATGCATCGGAGCACATCGAGAGCTGCATCGAATCACGGCTTGACGCTGATGTCCCCATCGGAGTCTTCCTCTCCGGCGGGATCGACTCGTCGCTCGTCGCCGCGATCGCCCACCGACGCAGGCCCGACATCATCGCGTGCACCGTCAGAATGCCCGACCATCGACACGATGAATCGATGCAAGCCGCTGAGACCGCGCGGCACATCGGAATCGAACACTCTGTCATCGACTGCGAGCCCGCGCCGTCCGAAGATCTTCTCAAGCTCATCCCTGAGCTTGGTCTTCCATTCGGTGATAGCTCGTTACTTCCGACGTACTGGGTCTCCAAGGCGGCAAGCCAAAGAGTCAGAGTCGCCTTGTCGGGCGATGGCGCAGATGAGTTGTTCGGTGGATACCGGCGTCACACGATCAACAGTGTTATCGACCGCTGGCGATTGCTACTACGACTCACACCGGACCGCATCCTCGATCGTCGAACGCCTGGGCGTCGATCGAGCTACCTCGCCCGGCTCGCAGTTTCGGCGCGATTCTCTGGCTACGACGAGTTGACCAAGATCTTTCCGACCCCTGATCTGCGACGAGTGATCAGAGATGATTGGAGATCACCAGCGCACCGAATCACTTTCCATCGAGAGCTTGATCCGCTGCGTCGCGACTTCGACGAGTATCTCCCGAACGACCTTCTCAGGAAGACAGACACCGCCTCGATGTCAGTCCCGATCGAGGTTCGGGCACCATTCCTCGCACGAGATCTTGTCAACGCGGCGATGCGCACTCCGCTCAACTCCCTCATGCCAGGCAACCAACGCAAAGGCCTCCTCAAACAAGTCGCCCGCAAGTACCTCCCCGACCACATCGTCGATCGACCCAAGCAGGGCTTTGCCATTCCCATCGGCGAGTGGTTCCGGTCCGACTACGGCGGGATGCGGCAGCTGCTCTACGACCACCTCGAGTCGGCCGATCCCTTCCCGGGGCTCGCGGACGCGGGGGTCGAGCTCAACATGGGCTTCGTGCGGCAGATGCTCCGCGAGCACGACCAGGCCGGCGAGAAATCCATCAACCCCTGGCACGGCCGCGATCACTCGCAGCGGCTCTACATGCTCTTGGTGCTCTCGATCTGGGCGAAGTGGCTCGACGGAATCCGAAAGTCCCCCCTCCCAACGGCATCCGCATGAGGGACCGGGACGGCCGTGATCGGTCTGCAGCGGTCGGGAAGGTCGGCCGATTTCCCCCTTGAGTCTGGGAGGGACAATCCGGTCTTGATACAGTCTGGAGCCGCCCCATCCGGGCGGCCGATGAATGCCTCTGCCATGACGAACCCCAGCCCCGAGAAGCCGATTTCCGAGAACCCGACGAACCCGATGCGCACTGGCACGACGTCCGAGCAGCGACGATCCGTCCTGCGGACGCTGCTGGGCTTTGGCATCAGCGCGTCGGCCGCGGGCCTGCTCGGGGCGTGCGCCTCGTCGAGCTCGAGCCGTCCGGTCTCGCGTGTCGGCGAGCCCCTGGGCTATGACCCCAACGTGGCGCCCGTCGCGAAGACGCCGGTCATCACGACCAAGTACCGGCCGCTGCCGCACTCGTCGCTCTCGGGGGCTTCGCTGAGTTCCGCGGCGATCGACCGCCGCGAGTGGGCACGGTTCGGGCCCAACCCGCGGCTGGCCGACAGAATGGGCCGGATCACGCGGATCACGATCCACCACGACGGGATCAACGCCTTCACCTCGACCGACACGGGCGACGCCGCCCGGCGGCTTGAGCAGATCCGCCGGGCGCACGTCGCCCGGGGCTGGGCGGACATCGGGTACCACTTCGCGGTCGACCCGGCTGGCCGCGTCTGGGAGGGCCGCCCGCTCGATCTGCAGGGCGCGCACGTGGGCGGTCACAACCCGGGCAACTTGGGCATCGTCGTGATGGGCAACTACGAGATCCAGCGGCCGACGCGGGCCTCGGTCCAGTCGCTCGAGGCGCTCGTGCGGGAGCGGATGGCGTACTACGACGTCGATCCGCGCCGCGTGCGGACGCACCGCGAGTACAAGCCGACCGCCTGCCCGGGTCGGCACCTGCAGCGCGAGATCGACGTCAGCCGCGCGCCGGGCGGCGCGATCGCGACGGCCTGAGGCGATCAGCAAACCGGTGACCTCAGCCCGTCCGGCCGGGTCTCCTACCATCGGCTATGGCATCAAAGCGCACGAGCGCCTCGGACCCGACCACCAAGCTCGAGATCGTCGAGCCGATCGGTCTGCGGGTCCTGATCCGCAAGGACGAGGACAAGAAGACGACCAAGACGGGCATCCACCTGCCCGACAAGATCGAGATCCCGACCCTGACGGGCCGCGTGGTCGCGATCTCGCAGCAGATCGACCGCGACGAGGACTACCCGATCGAACAGTACGATCGGGTTCTGTTCAATCCCAAGCACGGCATCCCGGTCGATTTCGAGGGTGACAACCGCCTGTTCGTGATCCCGGTCGATGATGTTGTCGCGGTCTTCCGCAAGGACGCGGACTGACCCACGCCCGCGAGCGGGGAGACCACGCCGTGACGACGCCCGAGCCCGCCTCGCTGGAGACGCTCCGCCTGCCGCTTGCCGACCTGCCGGACCCGCTGGTCCTGCCGAAGTGGTCGCGTTCGCCCGGCAAAGCCCCGCTCGATCTCCGCGTGCGGCCGCCGGGGTCCAAGAGCCTGACGAACCGGGCCCTGCTGCTCGCCGCCCTCGCGAACGGCACGACGACGCTCCGGCACCCGCTGCTCGCGGCCGACGACGCCGAGCGGATGCTCCAGGCGATCTCGACGCTGGGTGCCCAAGTGGACCGGTCGGAGCCGGGCTGTGTCCGGATCACGGGCGTGGCCGGGCGGTGGAAGACGCCCGAGGGCGGCGCGACGGTCAACCTCAACAACGCGGGGACGGCGACGCGGTTCCTGACCGCGGCGGCGCTGTGCTCGGACGAGCCCATCACCGTGGACGGCAACGAGCGGATGCGGCAGCGCCCGATCGGTGAACTGACCGATCTGCTGCGGCGCCTCGGCGCGACCGTCGAGCACGCGGGCTCGCCCGATTGCCCGCCGGTCACGATCACCGCGCCGAAGTCGATCCCGGGAGAGCCCATCGAGATCGGGCGGACGCAGTCGAGTCAGTATGTCTCGGCGCTCTTGCTGACCGCTCCGTTCCTGCCGGGCGGGCTGACGCTCACGCTCTCGGGCGAGATCACGAGCGCCTCGTATGTGCGCATGACGCTCGAGCTGCTCGACGAGGTCGGGGCGCAGGTGCGTGCGAGCGACGACCTGCGCACGATCCGGGTGCTTGAGGGGCTCGACGCGTTCGAGCTCGATGTCGAGCCCGACGCGAGCGGCGGGACCTACTGGTGGGTGGCCGGCGCGCTGCTGCCGGAGCAGCGGGTGTCGGTCGAGGGGCTTCGGCAGAACTCCTCGCAGGGCGACACGGAGCTGGCGGATCTGATGGGCCGTATGGGCGCGTCCGTCGAGCACGCGGGCGGGCTGGTGTCGGTGCGCGGGCCGCGGAGGCTGTCGCCCATCATGGCGAACATGACCGACATGCCCGACGCCACGCTCGCGCTTGCGGTTGTCTGCGCATTCGCGGACGGCATGAGTGTGCTCCGCGGCGTCCGGACGCTCCGCGTCAAGGAGACCGACCGCATCGCGGCGCTCCAGAACGAGCTGGGCAAGCTGGGCGTCAAGGTCGAGGACCGCATCAACGGCGACGACGACGTCATGACGATCACCCCGCCCGATCGGATGGCCGAGGGCCCGGTCGAGTTCGACACCTACGACGATCACCGCATGGCGATGTCGCTCGGCCTCGTCGCGCTGCGGCGGGAGGGTGTTGTGATCCGCGAGCCGCAGTGCGTCGCGAAGACCTACCCCTCGTACTTCGCGGAGTTCGCGCGGCTGTACGAGGCTTGACGGCTCCGGTTAGTTGCTGTCGAGCCCGTACTGCGCCCGCAGCCACATGCTGATCTTGTTGAGTACTTCGGGCATGATGGTCTGATCGAGCAGGACGTACTCGATGCTGCTGCCCGTCTCGGCTTCCTGGAAGAGGTGGTTGGCCTCGGGGATCACGACGACCTCGGAGCCCTCGGGCCAGCGCGGCAGGATCTCCTCCGCGATCGGCACGTTGTCCTCTTCGAGGATCTGCAGGTCGCGGCCGCCGAACATGGCGAGCACCGGCGCCTTGGCCCAGACAAGATCAAGCTCGGGGTCGTAGTTGAGGAAGCCTCGCATCCACTGGCTTGTGAAGTATTCGATCTGTGGCGCGATTCGCTCCTCAATCGTTTCGACCAGCGCCATGCCGGCTTGGATGCGGGCGATCGCGAAGAGGTTCTTGCGGACGTTGCCGATATCGCCCACCTTGGCGGCATCGACGACCAGCTCCATGTGCTCGGTTGTCCGACGCAGCCTGTTCTCCGGCATGCCCTGGGCCTCCCACGCGGCCGGGAACTGACCCACGATGACGCGCGTGCCCTGGATGACGTTGGCGGCGAGGAGCACGGCCGGGCCGTCGAGGTCGCCCCGTTTCATGAGCATGGCGGCGATGAGGCCACCCTCCGAGTGCCCCAGCATGCCGACACGCTCGGCGTCGATCTTCGTGTGCGCCTTCGCGGTCGTGAGCGCGGCCGCGGCATCGAGCGAGAACGCCCTGGTTGTCTGCGCCTTCCCGGCTGCGGGATCCTCAAGGATCGAGGCGCCCATGCTGCGGTCGTCGTAGCGCAGCGTCGCGATGCCGTGACGCGCGAGATGGTCCGCGATCACCGCGAAGGTCTTGTGATAGGGCGGGTCCCCGTACTCCACCGTTTGGTCGCGGTCCTGCGGGCCCGAACCGGTCACCAGCACGACCGCGGGGTAGGGCCCGGGGCCGTGCTCGCCCGCGTCGGGCAGCGACATCGTGCCGGCGAGCGTGACGCCCTCGTCCTCGCTCGCGAAGGTGATCTCCTCCGTCGGATACGGCAGCGGCAACTCGGGCGTCTGCGGCCGGCGTGATTCCTGGGCCAGGCTCACGGCAGCGAGGACAGCGACAAGCGAAGCGGCGATTCTCGAGCGGATCATGGTGTGTGATTCCCTGAGCGAGCGTCGTTGGTTGCGGCGGAAAGGTCTTCTCGGCGCGTTATGAGACCGAGGGCTGCTGGTCGTCGGGGTTCTTCGGGAAACCCGCACCAACCCATGCGTCCAGATCACGGTAGACGGCAGCCGGGACGTACCGCTCGACGATCGGCTCCCAGCCCTCGGGCCCGATCATCCCCTTGACAAAGCTGGAACTGATCTCGCAGAGCGACCGCGGCGGAATCAGGAACACGGTCGAGAGATCGGGGTTGAGGTCGGCGTTGACGTAGCGCATCGCGCGCTCGTACTGGTAGTCGTCCTCGTTGCGGATGCCGCGGATGACGTACTGGGCGCCGCGGTCGCGGGCGTAGTGCGCGAGGAAGGCGTTCTCGATCGCCGCGACCTCGACGTTCTCGAACGGGGCGGCGATGTCGCGGAGCCAAGTGAGGCGCTGCTCGAGCGGGAAGGTGTATTTCTTCTCGGGGTTGCGGGCGACGGCGATGATGAGCTTCGGGAACATCGCGGCGCCGCGGCGGATCATCCACGCGTGGCCGTTGGTCGGCGGGTCGAAGCTGCCTGCATAGACGGCGGCGGTGGGCATCGGAGAAGGGTACGGGCTCGGGCTTGCTCACGGCGCAGCATGCCCGGCGGGCTCTGACTATCCGGCGGGCTCCGCCCGGGCCTGATCGAGTGCCTCGCGGATCGCCTTGCGGAGCTTGAGGCGTTCGCCCTCTTCCATCGCGGCCTCGACCGCGTCCTGATCCTCGGCTTCGGCGAGCTTCTCGATCGCGGGCGCGAGGTCGTCCTCGGCCGACGGACGCAGCGGACACGCGAGCGCGCGGCGGGCGTTCCTCGCGGCGCCGATCAGCCGTGCGGCGGCCTCGAACTGGTCCTCGGCGGCGAGGACCGACGCGAGCAGCTCGAGCAGGCCCGGGAGCTCCGCGAGCGCGCCGACGCCGACCGCCATCTCGATCGCGGACCGGGCCCGGTCGCGCGCGGTTGAGGTCTCGCCCCGGGCGAGGGCGACCCACGCGCGGCCCGCTTCTGCCTGCGCGGCGAGCAGGACCTCGCCCTGCCGCTCGATGATCGCGGTGACCTCGTTGTATTCGGTCTCGGCGCGGTCGAGTCCGCCGAGCTGGCGGTGCGACTCGGCGATCGCGTAGAGAACCGCCGCGACGGTCGTGTGCTTGTTGAGGCGGCGGCTGATCGCGAGGGCCTCTTCGAAGTAGTCGAGCGCGCGCGTCGCGAGGCGTTCGCCTAGGCACGCCTGACCGAGGCACTGGAGCAGGTTCGCGGTCGCGGCGTCGTCCTTGGACGCGCGGGCGATCTCCAGGCCCGCGCGGCCGAACGAGACGGCGGTGCCGAGGTCGCCCACCATCATCGCGATCCAGCTCATGCCCTCGCGGATACGGGCCCAGCTCGCGGTGGGCGAGCCGCCCTGGCCCGCGGCGTCGAGGCGGGCGAGCAGCTTGCGGCCCTCGGCGATGTGACCGCGGTAGGCCCAGTAGCGCCAGACGCCGCCCGCGACCTGCCTGCCGAGCTCGAGATCGCCCTCGCCGTCGAGGACCCAATCGACCGCGGTGCGGATGTCCTCGTGCTCGACCTCGAGGCGGTGGAGCCATGCGCGTTGATCGGGGCCCGTCAGTCTGGGCTCGGCGCGGTTCGCGAGCTTGGCGTGCCACTCGAGGTGGCGGTCGCGGCAGTCGCTCGTCTCGCCCGATTCGTCGAGCCGCTCGGCCGCGTACTGCCGGATGCTCTCGAGCATGCGGTAGCGTGTCTCGCGCGGCTGGTTGGGCTGCGACTTGCCGGAGGGTCCGGTGTCGGCGGTGTCCTCGACGATGAGCATCGACTTATCGACGAGCTGCGCGATCAGCTCGAGAACCTCCCAATCCTCGATCGTCGGGATCGCGCCGTCGTCGGTGCCGTCGGCGGCGGCGACGTGCTCGGCCGCGGAGATCGTCATGCCGCCCCGGAACGTCGAGAGGCGGCGGAGCACGATGCGCTCGATGTCCTCGAGGTTCTCGTAGCTCCACTCGATCGCGGCGAGCAGCGTCTGCTGCCTCGGCAGGCTCACGCCCGAGTTGCCGCGGAGGAGTTTGAAGCGATCCTTGAGGCGTTCGGCGATTTGCCCGGGCGTGAGCAGCTTGACGCGGGCCGCGGCGAGCTCGATGGCGAGCGGGATGCCGTCGAGCTCGCGGCAGATCGCGACCACCTCGGCGGCGTTGCCCGTGTCGAGCTCGAACGCGGGTTTGGCGGCGCGGGCGCGGTCGAGGAAGAGTGTGACCGACTCGTTGCGTGCGAGCGCCTTGAGGTCGTCGATCTGATCGGCGCTGGGCATCCGCAGCGACGGCACACGGAACAGCGCCTCGCCCGGCACACCCAGCGCCTCGCGGCTCGTTGCGATCATCACGAGCCCGGGGCACGCGGTGAGCAGCTGACCGACGAGCGCGCGGCAGCCCTCGAGTACGTGCTCGCAGTTGTCGAGGATCAGCAGCGGCGCGCGGTCGGCGAGCGTCTCGCACAGCAGGTCGAGCGGTCGGCGGTCACGGGCCTCGCCTAGGCCCAGCGCGGCGGCGACGGTCTCGCCCACGGTCGAGCTGTCGTTGATGCCCGCGAGGTCGATGAGCCAGACGCCGTCGTCGTAGAACTCCGCGCGGCCGCGGGCGACCTCGAGCGCGAGCCGCGTCTTGCCGCACCCGCCCGAGCCGGCGAGCGTGACCAGACGCGAGCGGTCGAGCAGCGTGCTGACGGTCTCGACCTCCTCGGTGCGCCCGATGAAGCTTGTGACGGGCGCGGGAAGGTTGCCGAGCACCATGCCCGAGGTCGAGGTGCCGAAGCCGATGCCGAAGACGCTCGGGTGGGCCCCCGAGCCGCTGCCGCGCTGGAAGCCCGAGCCCGAGCCGGTCCGCCGCTTGCCGCCGAGCTGGCGCGGGCCGCGGGCGGGCATCGCGTCCTCGTTGTGGCTCAGGCGGCGCAGCGCGTCGTCGAGCTCGATGCGGGCGTCCCCGATATCACGAAGCCGCCGCTTGTCGTCCTTCTCGAGGCACCGCTGGATCAGGTCGATCACGCGCTCGGGCGTCTGCGGCGGCAGACGGCTCCAGGGCGGCTCACGCTCGAGCACCGCGACGATCGCGTCCATGGGCGTCTCGCCGCCGAACGCCCGCGAGCCCGCGAGGCACTCGAACAGCACGCAGCCGAACGCCCAGATGTCCGTCCGCTTATCGACGGGCTTGCCGCGGGCCTGCTCCGGGCTCATGTAGCCGGCCGTGCCCAGGACGCGCCCCATCGCCGTCCCCGCGATCGAGAGCGTCTCGTCGTCGTCGCCCGTTGACGCGAACGGCCCGGCGTCGGGCTTGGCGAGCCCGAAGTCGAGCAGCTTCACCGCGCCGTCCGGGCGGATGCGGATGTTCGCGGGCTTGATGTCGCGGTGGATGACGTTCTGGTCGTGCGCCGCCTCGAGGCCCGCCGCGACCTGCATGCAGATCCCGACCGCCTCATCGACTGGCACCGTCTCGGCCTCGATCCGGTCGGTCAGCGTGAGCCCCGGGACGTACTCCATCACGAGCAGTTGCTGGCCCTCATGCTCGTGGAGGCCGTAGACGCCCGCGAGGTTCGGGTGGTTCAGGGCCGCGAGGGTCTTGGCTTCCCGCTCGAACCGCGCCAGCCGCTCGGCGTCCTGCGAGACCTTCGCGGGCAGCATCTTGATCGCGACCTGCCGATCGAGCCTGGGATCGACGCCCAAATAGACGACGCCCATGCCGCCACGGCCGAGCTCACGCTCGACGCGGTAGGGTCCGAGAACATTCGGAATGGCGTCGCTCATCAGCACCTAACCGGGCCGCGGAGAATCCGCCGGGCCCGTTCTTCAACCGCACTCCCACTCCCGCCTTCGCCCGCCACGGCCCATCGAGAGCTCACGGACACATCATCGTATCCGATCCCCGGATCACCAGTGCTTCTCCGCAGCAAGCGGGAAAGATCGGCCGTCCCAACGCCCCAGACCAGAAATTCGCGCTCTGGAAGGGCCCCTATCCTGCCGCTCGAACAATCCACGCGGTGTGCCGGCTATCCGGACACGCGACAGTGCCCGCCAGCGGGAAAGACGAAGGAGACGACCCATGCCCACCCCCATCACCATGACCGATGCCGGCCTCAACGTCCCGGCCGACCCGATCATCCCGTTCATCGAGGGCGACGGCACCGGGCCCGATATCTGGAACGCCTCCGTCAAGGTCTTCGATGCGGCCGTCGAGAAGGCTTACGGCGGCGATCGCAAGATCCACTGGCTCGAGGTCGCCGCGGGCGAGAAGTCGTACAACGCCACGGGCGACTGGCTCCCCGATGCCACCCTTGACAGCTTCAAGGACCACCTCGTCGGCATCAAGGGGCCCCTCACCACCCCCACCGGCGGCGGCATCCGCTCGCTCAACGTCGCGCTCCGCCAGATGCTCGACCTCTACACCTGCCTCCGCCCCGTCCGCTACTACGACGGCACGCCCAGCCCCGTGAAGGAGCCCGAGAAGACCGACATGGTCATCTTCCGCGAGAACTCCGAGGACATCTACGCCGGCATCGAGTTCGAGGACGGTGACCCCGAGACCCAGAAGTTCAAGCAGGTCTTCGGCGAGGTCTTCCAGGAGAAGTACAAGAAAATCCGCTTCCCCGAGTCGGTCGGCATCGGCATCAAGCCCGTCTCGCAGGAGGGCACCGAGCGGATCGTCAAGGCCGCCATCCAGTACGCGATCGACAACGGCCGCACCTCCGTGACGCTTGTCCACAAGGGCAACATCATGAAGTTCACCGAGGGCGCGTTCATGAAGTGGGGCTACGAGGTCGCCGCCAAGCACTTCGGCGCCAAGCCCCTCGACGGCGGCCCCTGGCACGTCATCGACCTCGACCGGAATGACAGCGACATCACGCACCGCCCGACAAATGAAGGCAAGGCCCGCTCCAACCCCAGGCAGATCATCATCAAGGACGTCATCGCCGACGCGTTCCTGCAGCAGCTGCTCACGCGGCCCGCGGAGTACGACGTCGTCGCGACCATGAACCTCAACGGCGACTACATCTCCGACGCCCTCGCCGCCTGCGTGGGGGGCATCGGCATCGCCCCGGGCGCCAACATCAACTACGACACCGGCACCGCGATCTTCGAGGCCACGCACGGCACGGCCCCCAAGTACGCGGGCCAGGACAAGGTCAACCCGGGCTCGGTCATCCTCTCGGGCGAGATGATGCTCCGCTACCTGGGCTGGACCGAGGCGGCCGACCTGATCGTCAAGGGCATCGGCGGCGCGATCTCAGCCAAGACCGTGACGTACGACTTCGAGCGGCTGATGGATGGGGCAAAGCTCTTGAAGTGCTCGGAGTTTGGG
>JBCDKU010000068.1:0-14824 GCA_038746265.1 Planctomycetota bacterium | reverse complement strand
GTGGATTTGGAATCCACTGCTCTACCAACTGAGCTACTGCCGTCCGAGGCGTGTCGCCGCTGGCGGCAACGCTCGCCTCTCAGTTGTCCGCCGACCCGTTTCCGGCTTCGGCCTGTGCTTTCTCCGCTCGCTGCATCACGTAGCTGACACGGTCGTAATCGACGAAGAGGTCTCCGTCCTCGTTTTCTTCCGCGATCGCGACGTAGCCCGTGACGTTCGAGACCATGCGGACGCCGCCCTCTTCGCGGAGCTCCCAGGTGCCGTTGTCGCGCCAGACGGGTGTCCCCGCGAGGAGCATGGCGGCGTCGTAGGTGCCGTCGTCGTTGAGGGTCATCTCCGCGCCGCCCGCGCCCCAGATCTTGAAGGCGTCGCCCTTGCCGACGTAGTCGCCGGTGTAGCTGGGCGTGCTCTGGCAGCCCGTGAGGGCGGCCGCGAGCGCGGCGATCGGGAGGAGGGCGAGCCGCATGGGCTTACTTCCTCTTGATCTTGTGGAGCGTGTGCTTGCGGAGTCGCGGGGAGAACTTCTGGAAGCCCTCCTTGAGCTTGTCCTCGATGCCGCCCTTGACGTTGATCGACGTCCTGTAGTTCAGGTCGCCGGTCTCGGTGCACTGCAGCCACACGTACTCGCGGGCCTGTCCTTTTTTGCCCTTGGCCATGACGGTCTCCCGCTGAAGTCATCCGGGCCCATCACACCGGCCCGGTTCCTGAAATCGCCGGCGAGCCTGTCGGCCCGCCGGCGGTGAATTTATTGTCGAACCGTGGTCTTGATTACTCGATGACCTCGGTGCCTGTTACTCGATGACCTCAGTAACAGTGCCCGAACCGATGGTGCGGCCGCCCTCGCGGATGGCGAAGCGGAGACCGGGCTCCATGGCGACGGGCTTGCCCATGAGGTCCACCTCGATCTCGACGTTGTCGCCCGGCATGCACATCTCGGCGCCGCCGAGGAGCTTGACGGAGCCGGTCACGTCGGTGGTGCGGAAGTAGAACTGCGGGCGGTAGTTGTTGAAGAACGGGGTGTGGCGGCCGCCCTCTTCCTTGCTGAGGACGTAGACCTGACCCTTGAACTTGGTGTGCGGGGTGATCGAGCCCGGCTTGCAGATGACCTGGCCGCGCTGGACCTGGTTCTTCTCGATGCCGCGGAGGAGGACACCGCAGTTGTCGCCGGCCTGGCCCTGGTCGAGGGTCTTGTTGAACATCTCGACACCGGTGATGGTGGTGGCGAGGTTCTGCTCCATGAGGCCCACGATCTCGGCGGCGTCGCCGACCTTGACGATGCCGCGCTCGATACGACCGGTGGTCACGGTACCGCGGCCCTTGATCGAGAAGACGTCCTCGACGGAGAGGAGGAACGGCTTGTCGGTCTCGCGCTCGGGCTCCGGGATGGCCTCGTCGAGGGCCTTGAGGAGCTCGTCGATGCCCTTGCACTTCTCGTCGTCGGTCGGGTTCTCGAGGGCGGCGTTGGCCTGGCCCATGACGACGGGGATGTCGTCGCCCGGGAACTCGTACTTGCTGAGCAGTTCGCGGACTTCCATCTCGACGAGCTCGAGGAGCTCCTCGTCGTACACGAGGTCCACCTTGTTCATGAAGACGACGATGTGAGGCACGCCCACCTGACGGGCAAGAAGCACGTGCTCGCGGGTCTGGGGCATGGGGCCGTCGGCGGCCGAGACGACGAGGATCGCGCCGTCCATCTGGGCGGCGCCGGTGATCATGTTCTTGACGAAGTCGGCGTGGCCCGGGCAGTCCACGTGGGCGTAGTGACGGATGTCGGTCTCGTACTCCACGTGCGACGCGGCGATCGTGACGGTCTTGTTGGAGTCGCGGACGGTGCCGCCCTTGGTGATCTCGGCGTAGCTCTTGGCTTCGCCGCCGTACTTCGCGGCCGAGCGGGCGACCAGCGCCGCGGTCAGCGTGCTCTTGCCGTGGTCGATGTGACCGATCGTGCCCGTGTTGACGTGGGGCTTGGTCCGCTCGAACGTTCCCTTGGCCATCGCGTGTCCCTCGTTGCCCTTACTGGCATTGGCGGCGACGACGCCTCGGGGCGACACGCCCTTCGGCACCGGCTCCCGCCGCGTGCGGCCCGGGCAACCCGGGCCCTTCCTGATTTCTTCGAGACCCCGGCCGCCGAGCGGGCACACCCCGCTCATCCACCACGACCGGCCTGCCCGATCCGCCGCGGCTCCCACGCCGCGCCCGGTTGGACAGGTTCCCGAACAAGACACCGACGCTTTCGCCCCGTGTGGCCCGATGCTCTGGCTCGCAGGAGGGATTCTTGGCCCGATGAGGGCCCAATCCAAGCTGCGGAGCTCTTTGTAAAGCCGCTAGCGAGACTTGAACTCGCGACCTCACCCTTACCAAGGGTGCGCTCTACCACTGAGCTATAGCGGCGGGGCACGCCCCTCCGACGTGATAACCGCCCGGCGAGGAGCCGAGCGGGGCCACGATGATAGGCCGGCTTGGTGGTGGTCAACCAGCGTTGCGGACCCGATCTGAGCGTCGGCGATCGGTCTGTTTTCCGAGAATCGGCCCCGCCGCCCGCTTCGAGCTGGACAGGACCGATCGATCTTCTATTCTCGGGCTGGCCAGGGGCTCTCCCGGGTGAGGGGGATGCCGTTTCCATCTGTGTTCCGAGACGCGAGGCCCGCCGGGTGCAACTGCAGGAGGACGATCATTTCGATACCACGCCGAAGCCCGCGCGGGCTCAGCCGTCGTGCCCGCTCTGCGGGAAGCGGCCCGTGCCCGGCAAGCGCGTGAAGGACCGGAAGGGTCGGTTCGCGTGCATCCAATGCGTCGAGCAGAAGACCGGGGCGACGCTCAAGGTGTGCGTGGTGTGCGAGCGGGAGTGCTCGAAGCGGGAGCGGACGAAGGACAATCAGGGTCGGTACACGTGCATGCCGTGCGTCGAGGAGGAGCGGGCGCAGCAGGCCGCGGCGGCGAGCGCGGAGATCGACGCGCAGACGTCGGTGCTCTACGAGGTCGCCGAGCCCGTGACCTCCCAGGCGCAGCTGCGGACGAACTGCGAGAACTGCGGACTGATGATCGAGCCCGACCAGGTGTTCTGCACGAACTGCGGGTTCAACCGCGAGACGGGCAAGGCGGTCGAGTTCAAGCCCGCGAAGGTCAAGCCCGAGCGTCCGGTGGCCGCGCCGCCCACGCTCGCGGCGCTGGGCATCGGCGCGGCGTGCTCGGGGGGCGGTGCGGTCATCGCGGCGCTTCTCTGGGGCGGGTACGCCCGGAGCGCGGAGGTCTCGGCGAACTACATGGCGGCGGTCGTCGCGGTCGCGGCGGCGGTGGGCGTGCTCATCCCGATCCGCGGGTTCGGGGGTGTGCTGCAGGGCTTCATCGCGGCTCTTGCGACGGGTGTCGCGAGTCTGGCGGTGATGTTCGCGACGCCGATGGACGCGGTGGGGTCGTTCACGTTCGAGGATGAGCTGTACGACGAGTCGTACGAGGTCCTCGGACTCGACGGCGAGAGCGCGCGGGTGTCGGACTTCATCTGGCTCGGCATCGGCGTGCTAACCGCGTTCTCGCTCGCGCGGGCCAACCCGATCGAGGATGAGCTCGCCGAGGCGGCGCAGGAGGACGGGCCGTGATCCTTCCGTACAACGTTGACGTGGGGCTGGAGCGGTGGCCCATCGCGAACTGGGCGCTAATCGTGGTGACCTGCCTCGTGAGTCTTGCTGCCTTCCCGGGTCTCTACGGCGACGCGCCGCTCGAGATCTGGGTGCTCTCGGGTGACGGACCGTGGTCGAGCGATCTGTCGCTGATCGGGTCGGTCTTTACGCATGCGGATATCTTTCACCTGCTCGGCAACATGATCTTCCTGTTCGTCTTCGGCAACGCGGTGAACGCCAAGCTCGGGCACTCCCTGTACATCGCCTGCTACCTGCTGATGGGCGCGTTCGCGTCGGCGGCGTCGGCAGCGATGTCCGCAAACGCGCTCGGGCTCGGCGCGAGCGGCGCGATCTCGGGCGTGACCGGGATGTTCATCGTGTTCTTCCCGCGGAACAACGTCAGCGTGTTCTACTGGTTCGGGGTGCTTGTCCGCGGCGTGGCCTACATCTCGTCGTGGATCGTGATCGGCGCGTACTTTGCCAAGGACTTTGTTTTCGAGCTGCTCTTCCAGACCACGGGTGTATCCGACGGCGTCGGGCACGCGGCGCACCTTGGTGGCACGTTCGCGGGGCTCGCGCTCGCATCGGGGCTCCTGCTGACCGATCGCGTGCGTTCGCTGGAGTCGGAAGAGAACCTGCTGGAAAAGGTTGGACTGCTGCGATAGCGGGCGTTTCGTCTAGATCAGCGTCATCTTCTGCGGATTGGCGACGATGTACTGGGTGCCGCCGCCGCGGGTCATGACCTTTTTCTTGACGGCGGGGTCTTTGATCTTGAGGACCTTCTCGATGGTCCAGGTGTCCTTGACCGAGGACGCGGTCGATTTGAGCGCGGCGACGTTGCCCGAGGGCTTGTAGAGCTTGCGGAGGCGCTTGGTGGTCTCGGAGCCCTCGGCGATGCCGACGAGGTCGGGGGTGAGCCCGGTCTCGGTGAACCACATGCCCTTGTGCTTGCCGACGTACTGCACGAAGACCTTGTTGGGCAGCTTGTTCAGGACCTTGACTTCCTTGGAGAAGTCGATGCCCTTGAGGAAGCCCGAGGCGTCGCGCTGGCGGGCGGTGTTCTCGATGAACTGGGCGGCGGTGATGATCTTGTCGCGGACAGCGGGCGGGACCTTGCCCGACTTGCCCGCGGCGGCGAGCCATGCGGCGATCTGTTCTTCCGAGGGCTTGCCCATGCCGAGGTCCTCCGGGAGCGGTGTTCTGCTCTCCGGTGTATCAGCGACGGCGAGACCTGCGCGTCACGCCCGCGCGGTTTCACGGAACTCTTCTTCTTGAACCTTCTCTTAACGCACTTTCAGGGACGCGACCGCCACGATCGTGAGCAGGATCGAGACGATCCAGAGGCGTCCGACGATGCGGCTCTCGGGCCAGCCCCCCATCTGGAGGTGGTGGTGGTAGGGGGCCATGCGGAAGATGCGGCGGCCGCCGGTCATTTTGTAGTAGCCGACCTGCATGATGACGCTGACCATCTCGAGGACGAACACGCCGCACATGAGGACCATGACGGCTTCTTGGCGGATCATGATGGCGATGTAGGCGATGAGCCCGCCCAGCGCGAGCGAGCCGGTATCGCCCATGAAGACCTGCGCGGGGTTGCAGTTCCACCACAGGAAGCCGAGGCACGCGCCGGCCATCGCGCCGGCGATGACGCCCAGCTCGTCGGCGGGGGGGACGTACGGGACGAGGAAGTACTGCGCAAGGCCCTCGTCGCCCGCGACGAGCGCGAGCAGCATGAGCCCGAAGCTGACGGCGGCGGCGATGCCGCCCGCGAGGCCGTCCATGCCGTCGGTGAGGTTGACGGCGTTGGACATGCCGGGCAGGAGCAGCATCGCGATGACGACGTAGGCAGCCATCGGCAGGAAGATCAGGCCCGTTTCGGCAAAGCCCGTGCCGGGCTCGAAGGTGCGCTGGAATGGCAGGTTCAGGACGTGCCACATGGAGGGGTCGGGCTGGGTCGCGCCGTCGAGCGGGACGCCGACACCCATGCGGTAGCCGAAGAAGCCGACGAGCAACCCGAGGCCCAGCTGGAAGACGAGTTTCTCCCACGCCATGAGGCCCTGGCGCCCGCCCTCGCGCCGCGCGATGGTGAGCTTGAGCCAGTCGTCCACGCCGCCGAGGATGGTGAGCCAGACGAGGACGAGCACGCCCAGCACGACGATCTGCTCGCGGAGGTCGGCGAGCAGGAGCGACCAGAGCAGGATCGAGCCGCAGATGAGGACGCCCCCCATGGTGGGCGTGTTCTTCTTCGAGGTGGCGAACTCCTGCAGCGCGCCGGCGTCGGTGGTGCCGATGTCGCCGATCTTCGCGCGGCGGAGGGCGGCGATCACGGGCTTGCCGGCGACGACGACGAAGACGAACGCGCCCATCGCGGCGAAGAGCGCGCGGAACTCGACCTGGTCGAGCAGCGAGAACGGGAAGCCGTAGAGCCAGGAGCCGTCGAACCAAGAGCGGAGCAGATCGAGGAGGTAGAAGAGCATGGCTCAGGCGTGCCCCGCCTTGGCGTGAGCGCGGGCGCGGACCGCCTCGACGACGCGCTCGAGTCTTACGCCGCGGGAGCCCTTGACGAGGACGACGTCGCCCGGCTCGATCATCGAGGCGATGCGGGCGCAGGCGTCGTCGGTCGGGTCGGGCTCGCGGTGGCCCGTTTCAAAGGCCGTGGTCATCGCGGAGCCGACGGAGCAGACGAGGCCGACGCGTTCGCGGGCTTCGCCGACACGCTTGGCGACCTCGGCGTGGATGGGGCCCGACTTCTCGCCCAGCTCGAGCATGTCACCCAGCACGAGGACGCGGCGCTTGGTTCCGGGCGCGTCGAGATCACCCGCGGCGAGCATGTCGACGGCCGCGAGGACGGACTCGGGGTTCGCGTTGTACGCGTCGTTGACGAGTGTGACATCGGAGCCGCCGACGAACTCGGCGAGGTGGACGGTCTCGCGCGTCAGCCGCATCGGCGGGGGCTCGGCTTCGCGGACGCCCCGGACTGCTGCCGACCGCTCGACGCCGAAACCGCGGACGGCGACCTCGATCGCGAGGGCGGCGTTGACGGCGTGATGCCGTCCCGGCAGCGGCGGGACGATCTCGTGGCCCGCGACCATCGCGACGCCGTCGTTGAACTCGACGAGCACGTCGGCGTCGCCCGCGAGCCCGACGGTGACCGTGCCCTCGGGGACGCGTGGGCGCAGCTCGGGGGCGTCGGCGGAGACGACGCAGAGGCCTCGCGGTTCGACGTGGCGGAGCAGGCTGGATTTTTCCTCGGCGATGCCGGCGATGGAGCCGAGCTTCTCGAGGTGGGCGCGGCCGATGGAGGTGATGACGCCGATGTCGGGCCGGGCCAGGGCGGCGAGGGACGCGATCTCGCCCGGGCCCGAGGTTCCAATCTCGCAGACGACGAAGCCGCCGCGCGGGGCGGCGTTTAGAAGTGTCAGCGGGACGCCGAGGTCGTTGTTGAAGCTCTTCTGGGCGTGCGAGCCCTCCAGGCCTCCTGCGGCGACGGCGGCGTGGATGAAGCGGACGGTCGTGGTCTTGCCGTTGGAACCGGTGACGCCGATGACCTTGGTGTTGGTCGCGCGGAGTTGCTCGCGGTGGGCGACGGCGAGTTCGCGGAGGGCGGCGCGGCAGTCGGAGACGATCAGGCGCGGGAAGTCCGCGGGCGCGTCGGCGGCTTCGTCTTCGACGAGCGCGGCCCGCGCGCCGGATTCGAACGCCTGGGCGAGAAAGTTGTGACCATCGGTGCGCTCGCCCCTGAGTGCGACGAAGAGCTGGCCCGGCTTGAGCTCGCGCGTGTCGATCGACGCGCCGAGGATGCGATCGGTCGGCTCGGTCGTCCAGCGACCGCGTGCCGCGGTCGCCCACCACGCTGGATCGAAGCCGCCTCCGGTCATCCCGCGACCGCCCCCGCTTCGCCGACACGCTGGGTGCGCTCCCGCCTCGCGGCGAGGGCCTTGCGGGCTTCTTCGCGGTCGTCGAAGCGCTGAACTTGGACGCCGCTGCCGCTTGGGTTCGGGAGGATCTGCTCGGTCTCGTGGCCCTTGCCGGCGATAACGACGGCGTCGCCCGGCTCGGCGCTGCGGATGGCGTGCGCGATCGCGACCGCGCGGTCGGCCTGCACGCTCACGCTGCCGTCAACGCGGCGCTCGTCGTCGATACCCGAGAGCACCTCGGTGATGATCGCGCTGGGTTTCTCGGTGCGCGGGTTGTCGGAGGTTACGACGACGCGGCCCGCGAGCCGTGCGGCGACGGCGCCCATGCGCGGGCGCTTCGAGCGGTCCTTGTCGCCGCCCGCGCCGAAGACGGCCCATGTCTTTCGCACGCCGACGAGCTCATTGATCGATTCGAGGGCTTTGGCGAGCGCGTCGTCGGTGTGCGCGAAGTCCACGAAGACCTTGACGTCGTCGCGGGCGTCGTGGACGGGCTCTAGCCTGCCCCGCGGCGGGCCGAGGAGCGAGAGCGCACGACCAATGCGTGCGGCTCGCTCGGCGACGCTATCGACGCCCACGCGGCGGAGGAACTCGTCGCACACGACGACGGCCTGCAGCGTGTTCATCGCGTTGTGCTGGCCGATCAGCTCGACGCGGGACTCGATCGACCACGCGGGGCCCCGGAGTTCGAGCCGCATGGATTCGAGGTCGGCCGAGCGCGTGCGGACGGTCCAGTCGCCCCCGGTCATCGAGCAGCGGACGGCGTTCTGGCCCGCGATCGTGCGGCCGACATCGTCGTCGGTGTTGGTCACGCGGAGGCCGTCCGGGTCGACGAGCTCGAAGAGGCGGGCCTTGGCGTCGCGGTAGGCGTCGAGGGTCTTGTGGTAGTCGAGGTGGTCGCCCGAGAGGTTGGTGAACACGGCGGCGTCGATCGCGACGCCGTCCACGCGGCGTTGGTCGAGGCCCTGGCTCGAGGCCTCGAGCACGACCGCGCGGCAGCCGGCCTCGACCATGGTCGCGAGCGTGCGGCTCAGCTCGATCGACCCGGGCGTGGTCGCCTCGGAGACGACGCGCTCGGTGCCGTCGTCGATCTCGACGGTGCCGATGAGCCCGCAGCGCAGCCCGCAGCGGTTGAGCAGGCGGTGGACGATGTGGGAGACGGTGGTCTTGCCATTGGTGCAGGTCACGGCGGCGACGAGGAGGCTGGAGCTGGGCGAGCCGAAGACGCGCTCCGCCATGAGCGCCGAGACAAGCCGGGCGTCGGGCGCGTAGAGACCCGCGATGTTGTCCGGGAGGTCGGCGGCGGCGGCTTCGTCATCGGCGAGAACGACGGACGCGCCGGCGGCGATCGCGTCGGCGATGAAGGCCTTGCCGTCGAAATCGACGCCTTGCCGGGCGACGAAGAGCGAGCCCGGGACGACGGTGCGGCTGTCATCGGTCAGGTCGGCGACGCGCACCGCGGCGGCGTCGCCCCGGACGACGCGCACCTCGGCGAGGTCGCCGATCGACTCGATGAGTTCCGACAGCAGCATCCGTGCCCTCCGACCGCCTGTGGATCTATCGGCAGCTTACCCGTGAACCAACGAGAACCGCCGAGCAAAGGCACCCTCTCCCTCTAGGTGAGGGCAGGGTGAGGGCTCTTTGGTCTTTCCTGTTCTTCCTGAGCTTCCCCTTCCGCCCCGTCCGATGTTCCGAAGTTCGTCGATGAAGATCACGCTGTTGCACACTCGCCCTCACCCCGGCCCTCTCCCATGGGGAGAGGGAGGGAGGCGCTACGGCAGGATCAGCATCGCGTCGCCGAAGCTGAAGAAGCGGTACCGCTCGGCCACCGCGATCTCGTACAGCTCGCGGACGCGGCCGATCCCGCCCGGCAGGGCCCCCGCCACCATTGCGAGCAGGGTCGAGCGCGGCAAGTGGAAGTTCGTCAGCAGGCCCGCGACGCGGCGCCACTGGTAGCCCTCGGAGATCATCAGGTCGGTCTCGAGGTGGGGCGGCGGCGCTCCGCCCTCGCCTATCGCGGCGGCGTAGGACTCGATCGTGCGGGTCGAGGTCGAACCGACCGCGATCACGCGGCGGTCGGAGCCGAAGATCTGGTCGGCCGCCTCGGGCGCGATCGAGCACCACTCGCGGTGCATCGGGTGGGCCTCGACCTCCTCGGTCTCGATCGTCTTGAAGGTGCCGGCGCCGACGTGCAGGGTGACCTCGGTGCGATCGATCCCGACCGACGCGAGCCGCTCGAACAGCTCGGGCGTGAAGTGCAGGCCCGCGGTCGGGGCGGCGACGGACAGCGTCTCGCCCTGAGCGAAGATCGTCTGGTACCGCTCGACGTCGGCGTCGGAATCGAGCAGCTCGCCGCGCTCCTTGCGGGCCGAGCGGATGTAGGGCGGCAGAGGCGGCTTGCCGACGAGCCCGAGCCAGTCCGAGGACGTCATGCCGGTTGGCCCCTCGACACGGACGCGCCACGCGCCGGCCTCGGCTTCGTCGTCGGTCCCGACGCGCTCGAGGAGCTCGATCTCGATGACCGCGTCCTGCCGCGCGTCGAGGCGGACGCGGTAGCCCGGCTTATGGCGGCGGGACTTGATCATCGCCGCCCAGATGACGTCGTCGCTGTCGCCGCTGCCGTCGGAGGGCTCATCACGGAGCCAGAGGCCCTCGACCTTGCCGCCCGTCTCGGTGTTGCGGCCCACGAAGAGCGCCGGCGCGACACGGGTGCGGTTCAGGACAAGCAGGTCGCCGGCATCCAGAATCTCGGGCAGGTCGCGGACGCGGCGGTGCTCGATCTCGTCGGTTGACTTGCGCACGACCATCAGACGGGCCGCATCGCGCGGATCGGCGGGTGTGGTCGCGATCAGGTCCCGCGGCAGGTCGAATTCGAGTTCGCTCGACTTCACGCCCGCATCATTGCCGCGGCGGGGCTTAGTCGTAGACGATCGCCCGCTCGGCTCCCGGGTAGAACAGCTCGAGCATGTCGGCGGCCTCTTCGCCCTGCTTGGCAAAGCTCTGGGCTCCGAATTGGCAGAGGCCCACGCCGTGACCGAAGCCGCGGCCGACGAGCGTGACGGTGCTGCCCTCGACGACGGCGCTGAGGTCGCCGCTCGGGACGCGGGTCTTCCCGGTGATCGACGGCCGGCCCCGCGCGGGTGTGTTGAGCGCGGTGCGCAGCTCTTCTGCGGAGATCAGGTACGTCTTGCGGTCGGAATCGGTGACGCGGTAGGCGTTGGGTCGTCGGGCGTCGTTGAATTCAACGGGCTCGATCGACACGAGGTCCGCCATCCGCCGGATCGGGACGGCTTTCTCGCGGCCCCACGCCTTGAGCCGCGCGGTGACGTCGGCGACCGACCGCTCGCGTTCCCAGCGGTAGCGCGACGACGCCTCGCAGGGGCAGGCGCGGGGCAGGCCCTGCAGCGGCAGGGCGGCGTTGAACGCGAACGAGCCCGTCGAGGGCCAGATGCCCGCGGCGCTTGAGGGACGCCCGCCGCACGTCGAGCTGTAGTACGCGCGAAGGATCTGCTTGTCCTCGTCGAGCAGTACCGAGCCGCGGGTGGCGCGGGCGGCGATCTGCGCGGTCTCGTTCCTGGTCAGTCCCTCGAACACCTGATCGAGCGTCGAGCTCAGGACGTCGTACGACCGGCCCGACGCGCGGGCGCGGGCACGCTCGTGCAGGGCATAGGTCCGGGCGGCGACGCACTGGGCCTCGTACGCCTCGCGCTCCCAGCTCGCGTACAGCTCGGCTGCGGCGACGCCCGCGACATACTGCTCAAGCGGAACGATCGCGATCAGGCGGAGCGTGGGCTCACCATCGGCTGATTCGACCGCGATCTCGGCGCGCGGGCCGAGCCGCTTGGAGTCGTAGATCAGCCCGGCCTGCGACTCGACCTCCACGCGGGCGGCGGTAAGCCCGGGTGTCGAGACGCCGAACGCCGAGCCGGCGCGGGTGGCGGCGAAGGAAGCGCCCGACGGCGCCTGGCCCGTGCGCGATCCGTTGTCGGCATCGCGCGTGGTGAGCGGGGTCTTGTCTGTTGTTGCGAGCCGGATCGGGCCGTCTGTTGTCGCGACGAGCACGCGGATGTCGGGCTCGGTCCCGAACCAGACCGGCTCGGGCGCGACCGTCGCGGTTCGGCGGGGGCTGCATCCGGTCAAACCGACGGACAGCGCGATCACGGCCGTCAGCAACGCCATGAGCCGGTACCCTGTCGGGCTCGACCCGCTTCGTATCCGCATTGAGACCTGCCGCATGCCTTTCCCTTCCCGACTCGTGACCCGGCTTTCGACCTGGCTCTTGACCGCCGCCGGCTTGGCCGTCCTTGGTGGATGCGGGGGCCAGCAATTCTCCATCGGCGAGACCGCCTGGACCGGGCCAGCCGTCGAAGCGAGCCAGATCGCAGGCACCCACGCCCTGACCGTGCGGCTGCCGACCCCGGGCTGGACGGTCGAACTCGACGGCGACCGCCGGCGTCTCGGCGAGCACCAGGTCTTCCTGACGTTCGTCGAGCCCAACCCGGCATTCCTCTATCCGCAGGTCATCGCGGAGCACACCGTGCTGACGCAGGTCCGCCGCGACCGCGCGATCGAGATCTTCGCCCGCCAGCTGGAGTATGGCGCGAAGCCCAAGGGCCCCTACCGCCCCGCGGGCCGCGTGGAACCTGACCAAATACCCGAAAATTGACCGCGCATCGGACGCGAGACTCGGTATGATCGGGTCGTGTCCGGTATCGCAACGAATCACGCCCGCGACTTGCTCGCGCTCTCGACCGCGCCCGGGCTGGGTCCGCAGCGGGTCCGACGGCTGCTCGAGCGATTCGGCTCGCCGGCCGAGGTCTTCGGGCGATCCGAATCGGAGCTCGCGACCGTCCTCGGCATCGGCCCGGCCCTCGCGCGGCGGGCCCGGCAGTCCTTCGACACCGCCCACCGCAAGGCCGACGAGGAACTCGCCCAGCTCGAGAAGCTCGGCGGCCGAGCCGTCGCCGTCGGTGATGAGAACTACCCGGCGCTGCTTGCTCCGCTGCCGGACGCGCCGCCGGTGCTGTTCGTCCGGGGCGATCTCGACGCGGCCCTCGGCCGGTACCCCGTCGCGATCGTCGGCTCGCGGGATCACACGCACTACGGGCACGAGCAGGCGGGCCGGTTCGCCTCCGCGCTCGCGACGGCCGGCCTGATGGTCGTCTCGGGCGGCGCCCGCGGCATCGACGCCGCGGCGCACCGGGCGGCGATGGCCGCCGGTGGCAAGACCGTTGTAGTGCTCGGCACGGGCCTCGGTGTGCCCTATCCGCCCGAGCACGCGGGGCTTTTCGACGAGATCGCGGATTCCGGCCGCGGCGCGATCGTCAGCGAGCTTCCCGCGCAGACGCCTCCGATCGCGCAGAACTTCCCATCGCGGAACCGGATCATCAGCGGGCTGAGCCTGGGCGTGCTCGTGATCGAGGCGGGCCGCAAGAGCGGGGCGCTGATCACCGCCCGGATCGCGGCTGAGGATCACGGCCGCGAGGTGATGGCGGTGCCGGGCCGCATCGATTCGCCGCACTCGGCCGGCTGCAACGACTTGCTGCGCGCGGGCGGCGCGGGTCTGGTTTCGGATCCCGCCGACGTGATCGAGCAGCTGGAGCAGTCGGCCCGCTTCGCGCATGATGAGACGCACGCCGCGCGGTACCGAGCCGAGCCCGCCCGGACCGAACCCGCCCGGACGGCGCCGACACCGCCGCTCCGACCCCTCGCAGCGGTGCCGCTCCCCGAGACCGAGCCGGAGCGATCGATCATGCAGGCCCTGGCGGAGCCCAAGACGCCCGACCAGCTCGCCGAGACGCTCGGCCTCGAGATCGCGGCCCTCCGGACATCGATCACGACGCTGGATCTGGCCGGTCTGATCCGCCGCGAGGGCACGCGGATCGCCCGGCGGTCTGGCTGAAGCGGGGGTGAGGGAAGGCTGAGCGGGCCTGGCGTCGGAAGGTCGGTCTTTTCTTGGGTTTTGGAACCCGTTTACCAAATCACGATGAACTTTCTGGACTCTACTCGGGTATACTGACGATGTTGATCGGGAACCGGAAGGGTCCCGATCACTTCGTGATAGGGATCTATGTAAGGATCGACACACGAATCGTCATGGCACGAGTCCGAGCACATACCCAGCACGTCGCATCCGGCAGCCTGCTGCTGACGGCGGTGCCGCTTGCTGGCGGGCCGACTCCGATGGCGCGGATGGTCGCCGCGTGTCGCGCCGGTGTGCTGCGGCTTCGGCGGGTGCTTGCTGGTCTCGGTGCCAGCGATTGCGACAACCAGCCGCTGATGCTGCTCGGCCCGGGCGGTGTCTATCTGGAAGCGGTCTGTCTGGAAGCGGCCCGTCTGGAAGCGGTCCGTGTGGAAGCGGTTTCGGGGCCATCGGCGGCCGAGCCGGATTGCGTGGCCCCGCCGGATCTCGATACCGAACTCATCTGCTCGACCTCCGACGTGGTGGCGGAGGACAACACGCCCGGAGCCCGTATTGACGCGGTTCCGGGCACGACACTCGGAGGCTTTCATGAACCTGACCCCCAAGCAGCTCCGCATCCTCAAGCTCATCCGCGACTGGCGCGTGCGCCGGGGCTATTCGCCGACGATGCAGGAGCTGGCCGACGAGATCGGCGTCAGCAAGGTCACCGTGTTCGAGCACGTCGAGGCGCTCATCAAGAAGGGCGCGCTCGTCCGCGAGCCAAACAAGGCTCGCTCTTTATCGATCGCTGAGGGCGTTGCGGTCCCGGACGAGTCGCGTCCGCTGAAGCTGCCGCTGGTCGGCAAGATCGCGGCCGGCCGTCCGATCGAGAAGGTCGCGGACTCGGACGAGATCGACCTCGCCGAGCTCCTCGGCGCGACCGAGGAAGCCAACACCAATCGCTTCGCGCTCGAGGTCGAGGGCGAGTCGATGCGCGACGAGGGGATCCTGCCGGGCGACATCATCCTGCTCGAGCGGGCGGAGGTGGCGCACAACGGCGACCGCGTCGTCGCGCTGCTCGAGGACGGTCAGACCACGCTCAAGACCTTCTTCAAGGAAGACGACCACATCCGCCTACAGCCCGCGAACCCCGAGTTCGAGCCGATCCGCGTGCGGTTCTGCCAGATTCAGGGCATCGTGAAGGCGGTCGTGCGGCGGTACCGCTGACTGGCTGGGGACTGGGGACCTGGGACTGGGGTTGTGATTTCACAGCATGCGGGGCGTTTCCACGCAATCCGTGAGACGCAATCCAAAGGCCGAGTGCCGAGTGCCGAGTGCCGAGTGCCGAGTGCCGAGTGCCGAGTGCCGAGTGCCGAGTGCCGAGTGCCGAG
>JBCDKU010000067.1:0-15050 GCA_038746265.1 Planctomycetota bacterium | reverse complement strand
TCGTCGATCTGCACGCGGTCGTCGTCGTGCTCCTCGCGGTCGTACTCGTCGCGGATCTCGCCGAAGACCTCCTCCACGATGTCCTCGATCGTCACGATGCCAGCGGTACCGCCGTACTCGTCGGTCGCGAACGCGATGTGCACCTTCTGCTCCAGAAGCTCGGCCAGCAACTCGCGGACGGTCTTCGTCTCGGGCACGAACGTCGCCGGGCGCAGGACCTCCTTGAGCGAGAACGCCTCGCGCTCCGCGCGCTCCGAGACGAGCCACTTCAGCAGGTCCTTCGCGTACAGCACGCCCACGATGTGATCGAGGTTCTCCTCGTACACCGGCAGGCGGCTGTGCCCCGCGTCCTCGGCGAACTTCTTCACCTCCACGAGATCGTCGGTGTACTCGAGCGCTTCGACCTCCGTCCGGGGTGTCATGATCTGCTCGACCGTCGTCGTGCGGAACTCGACCACCGCCTCGATCATCTCGCGAGCCGATTCATCGATCGCGCCCTCGCGCTCCGATTCCTCGACGAGCGTCAGGATCTCCGCCTCGCGCTCGTCCGCCTCGGAGACCTGCTCCGCGCCGACGAGCCGCCGCACGATCTCGCTCAGGAACGCCTGTCCCGCGGACAGCGGCGCGAACACCGCGCGCGAAAGCCGCGCGAGCCACCCCAGCGCGAGCACCGTCCGCTCGGCCGCGTGCTCCGCGACCGCCAGGGGCAACGCCGCGAGCAGAAGCCACGCCGTGGGACCGAACGCCGCGACCGCGAGCACCACCTCGATCCACCCCGCCGACGCGACGCCCCGCAGATCGCGGGCCGCCATGATCCAGCCCGCGAGCGACAACCCCGCAAGAACCACCCGGGGCAACGCGAGCGCCGCGACATACGGCTCGGGCTCATCGAGCGCCTGCTTCGTCCACTCGGGCGTCAGATCGTCGCCGTCCTCGTCACCGTTGCCGTTCGTCGCCGCCACCCGGCGACGCGCGATCAAGAGCGACGCCATCGCCGACCGCGAGGCCGACCGGAGCGACCGCTCGAGCGACGCGAACACGCTCGCGATCACCAGCGTCCCGACCGCAAGCACGATCCACCACGTCGGCGTCATCGGTCCGCCTCCGCGTTGTCGGCCCGCGCCTGACCCTCAGCGAACACCCGCCCGAGACCCGCCGCCTCGAGCAGCCGGTCCTCCTCGGCGTGCATCCGCGCCGCGTCCTCGTTGCTGCGGTCATCAAACCCAAGACAGTGCAGCGCCCCGTGCAGCGCGTACAGCACCAACTCCGGCGCGACATCGCCCGATGCCCGCCGCGCTGCCTCGTCCAGGCACACCGTCACGTCGCAATCGAGGCCGTCGCCGTCCGACAGATCGAACGTCAGCACGTCCGTCGGCCCCGGCACGCTCGAACGCTCCAGGTGCAGCGCCGACATCTCGGCATCATCCACCACCCGCACCCGCAGCTCGCCCGCCGCCCCGAACTCCGCCAGGCAGCGCGTCAACGCGGCGCAGACGGCACCAACAGACGACGCCCCGAGCCGCCCGGTCGCATCAACCACGTCCACCACGGCCGCACCCGCGGCCCTGGGACTTCGATGAGGAGGTTCTTCTGGCGCGGCCGCCGGTTCGTCCATCGAACTCAAGCCCCTGCGGTCGGCGTGCCTCCCGGCCGCCCCGCGGACATCCCGGCCCGTCCCGCTCGGGACGCCTGCCGGCCCACACTCTATCGGAGCACACGCCCCCGGAAAACACCATTCTCCCGACTCCACGCACACGCCCGTTCCGGGTGCCCGCCCGCACGGCCCTCCCGCCGGGAGCCCGCACGACCCCGATCACCCGATCAGCCCGAACCCGAGCCCGGGATCGCCCGACGTCCGAGCGTGGCATCGCCGCTTTCCATCGCAGACCTGCCCCTCAGCGAGCCCCGCCTGCTCCGCGCCGCGATCAAGAACGAGACCGCCCGCATCACGGGCGAGGTCGTGGACGCCTCGATCGAGCGGAGCCGCGAGCTCCGCGAGGCCCGCGAAGCCGAACGCCAGGAAGAAGAACTCGAGCAGGACCGCCTCCGCCGCATCGAGGAGCGCGAGCGGGCCAACGCCGAATCGATCCTCGAACGCCGCAAGCGCGAAGCCGAGCAGGCAGAGAGCATCGCCCAGCGCGAGCAGAACGAACGAGCGCAAGAAGAAGCGGCGACCACCCGCCGCCGCCTCGATCTCTTCGGCTAAGACTCACCTCGTCCAAGACTCACATGGCAAAGGTGGCACAGGCGTCCCGCCTGTGCGGCAGGTGCTCACGCAGCAGGCTGGACCGTCCCGCCCGCCAGCTTCGCCCCCACGACCGGGATCTCACCCCGCCGCAGGAACAGCACCGCCGCGCTCGCGACGAGCCCCACGACCGCCGCTGCGAACAGCACGATCCCCGGGCTGAACTCCTCTCCCGTCGCCAGCGTGAAGGTCGGCACGACCCCGATCTTCGCGACGTGCCCGCCGATCGCGCCGACGAACGTCCCGAGCGACAGCCCCGCGCCGAACCAGGCGGTCTTCGGGATCACGATCAGGATCATCGCGATGAGTTCAGCCACACCAACGGCGTACATCATGGGCTTGCCCGGTCCCAGCGCCTCGAAGAGCGCCACCGACTCGGGCGAGGCCGTGAGCTTCGCAAGCGGCCCGAAGACCGCGAAGATCACGAAGACAAGCCCCTGCGCGACCCACGCCGGCACATTCGCGCTGGGTGAGTTCGATCCTGTTGTTGGTGCTGTTGCTTGCTGCTGGTCCATCGAATGTTCCTCCCGGCTGGGTTCTGAGGGTCCAAACCGCGGATCGCCCGCGGCTATTCACCCCATCCCCAGAAACGATGAACGCCCGGGAACCGGTCAGGCCCGCCGTACCATCGGGGCATGACCGTCAACGAAGAAGTCGATCTCCTCCGCGCCGCCTGCTGCATCGCCGGGCTCGACGGCGACATCCAGCCCGCCGAGATGCAGCTGCTTGAGAAGCTGTGCACCGACGCCGGCGTCGGCGAAGCCAGCTTCCAGGCGATGCTCGACCTCGCCAAGTCCGACAACAACTTCTACATGAAGCAGCTCGGCTGGACCCGCACCGACCCGCAGCGGACCATCAAAGTTCTGATCAAGGTCGCCAAAGCCAGCGGCGACGTCACCCAGATCGAACGCATCATCCTCGGCCACTTCGCCGAGAAGATCGGCCTCGACCGGGAGAAGGTGCAGGCGGTGCTTCAGGAGTGAGTGGTCGCGGGGATCGTCTCGAATTCGATCGCCCAATTTTCGAACCAGTTCCACCTTGAAACCCTGACGTAGCTCTCAAGCTCAGCGCCATACGCGTTTTGATGAAGCACACGGAACACACGGCTTGCGTGCCCACTCCCAATGATCGTCCGAACTTGGTGCCCGCCTATTTCTGTTCGGAACTTCTTGAACGGATGAGACCAAACCATGCGGTGCATGCCCGACGGATCAATCCCGCGTTGCTCGAATTCAAGACGGGCTAAGCGGTGTGCGTACCGCATCCGCCGCGAGTACAGCACCCAAGAAACGATGAAGCCAGCCACGGGAAGTAGCACGAGCGACAGGTACAGCAGGAGACCGGAAGCCTGACTCATCGCCGGCAGCATACGAAACAAAGATCGCATCTCCTAAGGAAAGCCAGATCTCCACGGCATCCGAGGAGCTCAACAACTCCGTCACGGACATGCCATAGAACGCCTCGGACGTCGCCCGGAACGTGGACTCGATCGCCGCCGCCGCCGAGCAGCAGTCGGTCGCGAGCAACGAGATCACCGAGAGCGTCGGCACGATTCTCGCCGGCATCTCGGAGAGCGCCGCCGCCTCGGAGCAGGCCTCCGCCGCCGCGACCGATCTGTCCGCAAACGCCAACCAGCTGAACGGGATCGTGCGTCAGTTCAAGCTTGAACGCGTGGGCTAATGCAGACCCCATCCCGCTTGCCGTTCAAGTCCGAGCAAGTGCAACCACGGCATCCCGTACATGATCCGCAACCGTTTGCCACCCTGCCTTGCAATCGGTCGCGTCGCGAAAGCACATGGGCTGGCCGAATGTGATCTCGATCGACACCGGACGCGGGAGACGCTTGCCGGGAGGCATCGCCCGACCCGCTCCTTCGATGCGGCAGGGAACGACCGGGATCTCCGTTCCGCAAACAAGCATCCCAAGGCCGCCGCGAAACGCCCCAAGCTCGCCCGTTCGGCTCCGCGTTCCCTCCGGAAAGAGCACAAGCCCCATCGTTCCGGAGTTCAGTCGGTCTCTCAAGACACTGATCTCGTGCCGAGCAACTCCCGCTCGACTGATCGGCAGAGCGTTCAGCGGACCCGCCGCGAGCCGTGCCACGACCGGTGAACGAAAGAACGTATCGCGAGCCGCAAGCGGATGCGTCCGGCACCGGATCTGACCTGGCAGCGCGTTGAGAATCAGCGGTGCATCAAGATGGCTCAGGTGGTTCGCTGCGATCACAAATGGAGTCGATCTCGGGAGGTACTCACGGCCGTGCACCCTGAGACGATTGAATGCACGGAACCAACCACGCACAACAAAGCACCACGCGTCGGCAGCAAGTGAACCGAGCACACCCGGCTCGCGACAAGGACTCATGAGTCGCTCGTCGCCCGCAAGACCGAGATCGAATGCCGGTTTGTAAACCCACGGTTTCAGGCTCTACTCCCCGGTCAGCACGCGTTCGGCCGCACCGTTGCCAACGCCTACGAGGTACGCGATGTAATAGAACGCGACCGGTGCCGCGAGCAATAAGCTATCAACACGATCGAGGAGCCCTCCATGCCCGGGGAGGAGCGTGCCAAAATCCTTGATCCCAATGTCACGCTTGATCGATGACATCACAAGATCACCGATCTGCGCCGCACCGGCAACAAGCACACCGAACCCCAACGAACCGACGATCCCGAGCCCGTTATCCCAGATGATCCATGCATTCACCGCCGCGTACGACGCGGTGATGACCAATGAGCCGATCGACCCCGCCACGGTTTTGCCAGGACTGGTGTTCGGAGCGAGCTTCTTTCGGCCGCACGCTCGGCCGACTATGTACGCAGAGACGTCGCTCACGGCGACCGAGGTCAGCACCACGAGCAGAATCGATCGGAAGCGCTCATCGATCGTGAACATGGAAAGGTGCGCCGGGCCGGCCCCGACAAGCATGAGTCCGAACACACCAACCGCGACGCGCTGCAGATACCCGTTCGGTTGATCGCGGATGACCGCCGAAACCGAGATCAGGATCGCGCTCGTCATCGGCGTCGCGGCGAACAGCGCAAATCGATTGTCCAGAGCGCCGAATGCCATCGTCACGAGCGACACATACACAATCAGTGTGACTACGGGCTCCCGAAAGAGACCCGTCGTCCGTGCGTACTCACGGAAGCACCATGCCGAGACGACAAGCACAAGCAGCGTCGTCGTGACCGCACCGAGCAGCACCGAAGGCACCAGAATCAAGGCGATGACAACCCAGGTCCCCACGCGGCGCCACAGCTCACGCTTACTCGGACCACGACCAAACACCGCAACGCCGATAGACCCAACAAGAAGCATCGCCGCAACCGCGCCGGCGAGGGCGATCGCGTGGCGGTCCGACAACGCAGCAGAAACGCTGAATAGCCGATCACGGACGGCGTCGTTCATCGGGGAGGAACTCCTGATTCGACTTGTCCGAGAGATCTATCACAATGAGGCGCAGCCGGTTGATCACTGTCATGACACACAAACCGGCGACGACCCAGAGCACAGCCTCGACGATGTTGTGCTCCCGCCAAGCCGCCGGGGCAAACGCCATGACGGCGGACAACGCCGCCACCAAGTGCATGCGGTGCGGTTTCGCGAGCGGACCCGCAAAGTGGTTCCTTGCACCGAGCGTGACACCAAGAGCGCGAACATAGGCCGTCAGCAGGGCACCGATCGAGGCCGCGAAGCCCGCAGCGGCCGATCCGCCGCTCGCGTATCCGAGACCGACAAGCACGACGACATCACTCAGCCGGTCCGGCGCTTCGTTGAACAACCCGCCGAGCGGCGACAACTTGCCGCCCTCGACCGCGACCATCCCGTCAAGCAGGTTCGTGATCAACCGCAACTCAATCAGCAACGCAGCGGCAATCCAGGCGAGACGCTCCGGCAGGGAACCGGTTGAAACAAAGGCAGTCGTGACGAGGCCGGCTCCAGCCGCGGTCGCGAAGGCCATGCTCGAGACTGAGATGGCGTTCGGAGTGATTCCCCGGTCTGAGAGAAATGCGGCGCTACGTCTCGCCCAGCCGCTCGATCGAGCGGCAATCGGGCGGCGGTCCGCATCAACCTCAGGCATCAACTCACCCCTTCGCCCCAGCCCCCACCGTCATCTTCACCGGAACGTACGTCGGCTTCACACGCGCCTCGAACTCCTCCGGGAACTTGTTCATGATCGTCCGGACGGCCCAGTTGTTGCCGTCCGCGAGACCGCAGATCGTCGTCCCGGGCATCGAGCCCATGCTCGTCGCGACCTCGAGCGCGAGATCAAGATCCTTCGTCTTCGCCTCGCCCGACTCGATCCGCGTCAGCAGCTGGTAGAGCCAGCCCGAGCCCTCGCGGCACGGCGTGCACTGGCCGCAGCTCTCGTGCTTGAAGAAGCGGCTGATGTTCCGCGCCACCGCGACCATGTCGGTGTCCTCGTCGAAGACCGTCGGGCACGCGGTGCCCAGACCGAGCACGTTGTACTTGCGGCCGATATCGAAGTCGAGCTCCGCCTCGTACTGGTTGGTGCCGAGGATGCCCATGCTGACGCCGCCGGCGATCGCGCCCTTAAACTTCTTGCCGCCCTTCATGCCGCCGCAGAACTTCTCGACCAGCTCGCGCAGCGGGATGCCAAGCTCACACTCGTACACGCCCGGCTTCTCGACGTGGCCCGAGACACCCATGAGCTTCGTGCCGAAGCTGGGGGGTCCGCCGACGGAGCTCTCGACGCCCTGACCCGTGAACCACGCGCCGCCGTGGTTGATGATGTCGGGCAAATGCGCGAGCGTCTCGACGTTGTTGATGATCGTGGGCTTGCCGAACAGGCCCTTGAGCGCCGGGAAGGGCGGCTTGATCCGCGGCCATCCCCGCTTGCCCTCGAGCGCCTCGAGCAGGCCCGTCTCCTCGCCGCAGATGTACGCGCCCGCGCCGCGGTGCACGTAGCAATCGACCTGGAACCGCGGGCCGCCCGTGTTCTCACCCGAGCCGATCAGGCCCTTCTCGCCGAAGATGCCGTTGGCGTACGCCTCCTTGAGCGCCTCCTCGAGCACGTGCGCCTGGTGGTGGTACTCGCCGCGGATGAAGATGTACGCCTTCTCCAAACGGCAGGCGTAGCAGCAGATCGCGATGCCCTCGAGCATCAGGTGCGGATCGAAATCCATCAGGAGCCGATCCTTGAACGTGCCCGGCTCCGACTCGTCGGCGTTGATCGCGAGGTAGCGGCCCTTGACCTCCGCCTCCTTGCCCGCGAACGAGTCATCGACCTCGGTGCCGTCCTCGAGCTTGACCGGCGGCAGGAAGCCCCACTTCACGCCCGTCGGGAAGCCCGCGCCGCCGCGGCCGCGCAGGACCGAGTCCTTGACCTCCTGCGTCACCTCGCCCGGCTTCATCGTGATGGCTTTCCGCAGCGCGGTGTAGCCGTCGTTCTTGACGTACTCGTCGTACGACACGACGTGCCGGTCGGAAACCTTGCCGAACGGCGGCGTCGGGATGTTCTTCAGCAGGTAGTGCTTGTCGAGCGAATCGGAGTAGGTCGCCTTCGGCATCGCGGATCGCCTCCCAAAAGTGTGTCCGCGGACCGGTTCGAGCCCGACCGCGGTCCCGATTCTAGGAGGACCGGTCGCCGTCCTGCCAAACAGGAATGGACGATCTCAGGCCGACCAGCGCCCGAATGCAGGCACGTCCGCTATTCGAGCGGGAACCCGCCGCCGGGCCCCGGGTTCACGGGCGGGATGTCGTTATTGAACCCACGCCGGCGCGCATCGGTCGGCACCTCGTCGCCCGGCGCCCCGGGATCCCGCCGCACGATGAACTGCAGCCCGTTCGGCGCCCTGCGGACCTCGATCAGGTGCGGGCCGGGCGGCTCGAGCGTGGTCAGCTGGGCGTTCCCGCCCGCCGGCTCGGCCCAGACCGCCAACTGCGGCTCCGACCCCTCGAAATCGAACTGGTACCCCGTCGCGCCGCCCGCGGTCAGCAGCCGCTCGTCGCCGCGCGGCGCCTCGCCGCCGGCGGGCCAGATCATCACAGACAGATCCCCGCCGGTCTGGTTGAGCAGGCTCGCCCGCGCGATCGGCTTCGAGCACCCGCCCGCCAGCACCGTGGCCGTCCCGAGCAGCGCGACCGAAACCAGCCGCATCGCGGCACCGTTCATCCGTCCGAGTCTCATCACGCGAAACCTCCCGCAGCCAAGTCCATCCACAGCGGGCGCACCGCGCCCGCGGACAGGGATATCGGCATCACATGCAGTTGAGGTGCAGCAACAGCGCCCGCGTCAAGAGCGAGCCGTCTCAGCCGTGCGTCTCGCGGGCGGCGCGGTCCGACGTTCGGTCGGGCGTGCGGGGTGCCGATCCGTTGCCCGCGTGGCCGTTGCCGTTCCCGTTGGTGCTGCCGTTGCCGTTGCCGCCGAGACCCGCGGAGGTCTCCGCGCCGTCAAACGTCAGCGCCAGACGCTCGGTCATCTCGACATCGCACAGCGGCCGGCTGCCGTGGCCCGACGCGACCAGATCCCGCAGCGAGAGCGAGCCGAACGACTCGATCATCTTTGCCATCGCCTGGTCCACGCAATCGTGCAGCGGGCAGAGCGTCGCCCCGTGGTTCGGTAAACCCAGCGGGCACTCGGTGATGCGCTCCACCGGATCGATCGCCGACACGACATCGAGCAACGTGATCTCGCTCGCCTCGCGGGCGAGCCGGTAGCCGCCGCCCACGCCCCGGCGTCCCACGATCAGATCCGCCTGCGCGAGGGACTGGAGCACCTTCGCCAGGTAGTTCGAGGGCACCTTCGTGAGCTTTGCGAGACGCGGCGTCGGCGTCAGCGTCCCGGGCTCGTAGGCCAGGCACGCCATCGCCCGCAGCGCGTACTCGGTCGTCTGTGACAGCATTGGTCCACCAACCTTCGCGTCGAGGTATGCCACGCGGCCGACCCTCACCGACATCCGGAAGGGCATCGCGAACGCAGGCGGGTTGCACACCAGGGCACGCCGACCGGTTCTCACCGGTGGGGAGTGGACGCCGTCATCTTAGATCGAATCCATCGATAAAGACATCGATTTCTTCGCAATTCAGATCCACAAACGCATCAGAACACAGCGAAATCACCAACGAGACCCCGCTTATTTCGAGCAGAACGGCGGCGAAAGCCAGACATTCGACTCCGATATCCGCCCGATTGGGGTCTTTACCCCGAACGCACCACCGCGTCGAGACGCCCCGTTCCGGCGTCGCCCGGCTCGACCTCAATGTTCGCGAGCAGGTCCTCGATCACCTGATCCGACGTGACCTGGTCCGCCTCGGCGTTGAAGTTCGTCAGGATCCGGTGACGCAAAACCGGCACCGCCACCGCGCGGACGTCCTCGGGACGCACGTGCGGCTGACCACGAAGCGCCGCGTGCGCCTTGGCGCCCATGACGAGGTTCTCGCTCGCCCGCGGGCCCGCGCCCCACTGGATGTAGTCCTTGGTCATCTGCGGGCGCGTGAACCCGTCCTCGGGCTCCGCGACCCGCGTCGCGCGAACGAGCCGCAGCGCGTACTTCAGCACATGGTCCGCCACCGGGATGTGCCGCACCACCGATGAGATCCGCTCGATGTCCTCGCCCTTGAGCACCTCGTTGACCTCGACGCTCGCCTTGGCGGTGCTGCGGCGCACGACCTCGAGCTCCTCGTCCGCCGTGGGGTACTTGATGAGGATCTGGAACATGAACCGGTCGAGCTGCGCCTCGGGCAAGGGGTAGGTGCCCTCCTGCTCGAGCGGGTTCTGCGTCGCCAGCACAAAGAAGGGCCGCGGCAATTCGTGCCGCTGCCCGCCCAGCGAGACCTGCCGCTCCTGCATCGATTCCAGGAGCGCCGCCTGCGTCTTGGGCGGCGTGCGGTTGATCTCGTCTGCGAGGATCACATTCGCGAAGATCGGGCCCGGCACAAACCGCAGCTGACGCCGGCCCGTTGTCTTGTCTTCCTCGATGACCTCGGTGCCCGTGATGTCCGAGGGCATCAGGTCGGGCGTGAACTGGATCCGGTTGAACCCGAGGCTCAGCGACCGCGCGATCGTCGAGATCAGCAGCGTCTTCGCAAGACCCGGCACGCCCACAACCAGCGCGTGCCCCTTGCAGAACATCGAGATCAGGATCTGCTCCACGACCTCGTCCTGCCCGACGATCACCTTGCCGATCTCGGTTCGGAGCTTGTCGTACGCCTCCTGCACCTCGCGCACGGCCTCAAGCCCCGGACTCGCCCCCGCCGCCTGCTGTTCATCGCTCATGCCAGCATCGTACCGCCGAACCCCCGGCTCCCGTTGCGGGCCCGAATGCCCAATGCCGAACCCCGAGTGCCTCGAAAAAAGCGACGGACGCGAGGGGTCTCGTCTCGCGTCCGTCGGGCAGGGCTCAGGGGATGAGCCCGGCAAGGGGGATGCATGCGGTCAGTCAGATTCTACCGATTCCGATTTCCCCGGTTTCGTTCAGAAACGCGGAACCAGGAAGAATCTTCATTCACTTACTCGTCGCGGTCACGCTCGCGGCGGTCGGCCGCCCGCGCCATCGCCCGCTCGAGGCGTGCCATCATCGCCTCCATGCGGCTCTCGAGGCGGTCGGTCATCGCTTCGAGCCGATCCTCGTAGGCATCGAAGCGGGCTTCCATCATCGCCTCAAGCTTCTCGAGCCGGGCCTCACTCATCGCCGACCCGCGGGCCTGGCGCTCGATGATCTCCTGGAAGCCCTGTGCCTCGGCCAGCTCCCGCTGACGGAGCTCGCTCGCGATCTTCTCGAGCTCGCCCTTGCGACGCTGCATCTGCGAGCGGGCCTCCGCGACCTGGCGCTCGAGCATCTCGGCCTGGCGTCGCTCGATGCGTGCCTGAGCTTCGAGCTCGCGCGCACCACGCTCCGTTGAGCGTGCACGGGCCTCGACCTCGCGAGCGCGGCGCTCCGCCGTGCGGGCGCGGGCCTCGACCTCTCGGGCGTCGCGCTCCACCCAGATCGCTCCACGCTCCGCTTCGCGGGCGCGTTCCTCGACAACAGCCGGGCCACCCTCACGCAGGATCGTCATTCCGCGGATGCCCCCGGTTGCCTGCGGCGCGACGTTGCCCCGGAGGCGGAGCAGGTTGTCGCCGTCGATGATGATCTGCTCGCCATCAACCTCCACGTTGAGCTTGATCTCGAGGTCCTCGAGCTGGGACTGCAGATCGACCATCGCCGACTCAAGCGCCGACGCCGCCTCGGCAAACGCCTCGGCCCCCATCGCATCCTTATCGAGCGACGCACGCGAGCGCTTCAGGCCCTCGAGCGCGCTGCGCAGGCCCTCCTGCATGTCCTCGCTGAACTTGAAGCTGTTCTGCCACTGCGGCGCATTGAACGCAAAGGCGCCCCGATCGCCGTTGCGGTTGCTAAACCGGAACTCGCGCGTCTCGCCGTCACGCGGCGCGACGAACACACGGCCGCCGCCCGGGGCGGAACCGACGCGCTCGCCGTAGGGCTCGAGCTCGACCTTGACTTTCTTCTTGTCGCCGCCGCGGAGGACGATGACCTCGACCTCGTCGCCCGGATCACGGTCGGACAGGATCTTGCGGAGATCACCGAGCTTGCGGACCTTGTCGCCCTCGACCTCAATGATGATGTCGTACTTCTTGATGCCCGCCTTCTTCGCCGGCATGCCGTCGATCACGCTCTCGACGAGCACCATGTCGCCCTTCTGCCCTAGGTGGTGCAGGAGCTTCTCGTCCGCCTCGCCCAGCGTGACACCGATCACCACGCGCGGCGCGTCGTCCCCGGGCTGCGCGAAGAAGAACTCGCCGTCACCAAACACGTTCACCGCCGCGGGAGGCGCATCCGCCCACTCCACAAGGCCCCGGGACTCGGAGGAGGTCGTCGCGACATACGGGAACGCCGACACGGCCGTCGGCCGCGGAGCCGCGGCGGGCTGAGGAGCCGATGCGGGCGAGGGCACCGCGAACCCCACCGCAACCTCGGGCTGGCCCACCGTTGCCGGCGCACGCAACCCGGGCAGCGCAGCCGGGGCGACGCTCGACGCCACCGCGGGCCACGAGGACTGACCTGGTGCTGCCGGCACGCCAACGGCGACCGGTGCACTGGTCACGGTCGGCAGCTTCACGCCCGGGAACCGCTCCGCAAGCTGGCCGCGCGTGATCGGCTTGCCGTCAACCATGAGCGACTCACCGGAGTCCGAGTCGTTGATCAGCTGGAAGGTGTGACCGTTGTTGATGAACGTGATCACGCTGCGATCGCTCGCGTCGGGTTGGTCGCACGCCTGCCCGACCGCGATGGTCGTGGTCTTCTTGGTGTCGTCGTCCGACTTCACGTCCGACTTGATATCCAGCGCCAGCGCCTGACCCGCCGCCGCGATAAACGCCGCGCCGATCAGCGCCGCCAAGCCCTTGCCCGCCAGATCCGACATCGCTTTGCCCGTGCTCATTTCGCGTGCTCCTTCGCAGCCCGCTCCCGCGGGCGTCCTCTTCGTTCGTTGTGGTGCAGCAACGGACCGGCGCCCGGCCCGACACCCACACCGACGCGCGGCAGACCGCCACCCGTCGCGAATCCCCCGCGCGTTCTGTCAATAAATCGGCTTCGCCCTACGAATCGCGGGCAGAAGATGCGCCGCGGGAGGCTCGGGGACCGCCACCGGCTCGCCCCACTCGTTCACCGAGATCGAGTACCCCTCGTTGATCACCCGGCGCTCCAGGATCTGCCGCAGGTACACCACCTCGACCGACCCATCCTCCGAGACCGCGTTGGTCTCCAGCACGAACGGCTCGGGCCACTCCGCGACCACACGCCCCTCCTGCTGACCGAGTTCCAGGTACTGATCGAGCGCCTCGTCCGACGTGAGGTTCAGGTCCACCGGCACGATCCCGGCCGACTGCATCGTGCCGTCCGGCAGCTCGCCCCGCGGCACGAACACCGCCAGCGCCGCCACGGCGATCGCCGCCGCCCAGCCCGCCCACGGCACGACCGTCCGCACCGCGGCAGACGAACCCGCAACCGCGTCAACCCGCGCCGCCCGGTCGCCCGCGTCCTCGACCGCGAACTCCATGAGATCACGGTCCGCGCTGAACCCTGAGAGATCCGACCAGATCGCCTGGTCCTGCGCGGCAAGCTCACGCAGCGCCGCGAAATCCGTGGGCGTTGCCTCGCCATCGACGACCCGGCTCAGCAGCCGATCGCGCGACACCTCGGCGGCGAACGCCTGCAACTCCTCATCGGTCACCGGGCCGACCGGCGGCGGGGTGCCGCCGTCGTGATTGCTGGTGTTGTCGTTCTGGTCATCTGTCACGAGACACCTCCTGTCACCGCGGCCGTGTCTTTCGGCTCGCGCTGCTCCCTCTCCGTGCCCGCGCCTTCCCGCTCACTCTTCTCGACCAACTCCCGAAGAAGCCGGCGACCGCGCGCGATCCGCGTCTCGATCGTCGTCTCCTTCAAACCCGTGATCGCCGCGATCTGCCGGTACGACATCCCGCGGACACACCGCAGCATCAGCGGCTCGCGGTAGCTCTCGGGCAGCTCGGCCACCAGCCGCATCAGCGAATCGATCCGCTCGGCCTCCTCGGCCGACCGCCCGACACCCGCCGGCTCCGGGCGGGCCTGCTCGCGCTGCCCGACCAGCCTCAGCCCCTTCCGCCGACGCCCACGCTCCCGAGCCGCGAGCCGCGCCTCGTTGATCGCGACCGTCCGGAGCCACGCCCGGACAGCACCCGGATCCCGCAGGTCGCCGATCTTGCGCACGACCGCGGTCGCCACCGACTGCAGCAGATCATCCAGATCCGCCTCGCGGGGCTTGTGGGCCAGCAGGATCGCCGCCACCCAGCGGCGGTGCGAGGTCCACACCCGCCGCGCGAGCCCGAGGCCCTCGTGATCCACGCCCGCCGGCGCGTCCCGATCCGAGATGAGATCCGTGTCGCGGATCAGGGCGATCTCCTGCTCGACGTCGTCATTCAACACGATGCGCCATCCTTGGTCGTCCGTCACCAACTTCGCCGCAAAGATCACAAACTCACGATGTCCACCGCCGCATCCGCCCAAAACCCAGACACCGCCGTCCCCCGCGATGCCGAACCCGGGCCCCTCATGGGCTTCGGAGATCACCTCGAGGACTTGCGGCGGCGGATCGTCCTGGGCTTCGTGGGCGTCCTGCCCATCGCGATCCTCGCGTTCGTCTTCGGCTCCGACCTGCTCGGCCTCGTCATGCGGCCCCTGTTAAACGCCCTGCAGGACGCCGGGTTGCCCCCCGTCCTCCAGCAGACCGCCCCGCTCGAGGGCATCTACACCTATCTCAAGCTGAGCCTCGTCGCGACCGTGCTCGTCGGCGCGCCCTGGATCATCTATCAGCTCTGGTGCTTCATCGCCCCGGGCCTCTACAGGCACGAACGGAAGTTCGTCTACCTGCTCCTACCCATGAGCGGCGTGCTCACCACCACCGCGATGGCGTTCCTCTACTACATCGTCCTGCCCGTCATCCTGCTCTTCCTGATCGAGTTCGGCACCCGCATCGTCTCGTGGGATGTGGACACGCTCAGAACCCCGCCCGCGATGCAGCTCCCGAGCGCGATCATCCTCGACGCCGACCCGCCCAGCCCCGAGCCCGCAACGTGGTGGGTCAACAGCCAGCTCAACCAGCTCCGCATCGCCCTGCCCACCGGAGACGGCAGCGCCGTCGAGGTCCGCGGCGTGCCGCTCGCTGGCGGCGCGGGCGTCCTGCAGCAGTACAAACTCTCTGAATATGTCGACACCGTGTTCGGCCTCGCGCTCGCCTTCGGCGCGGGCTTCCAGAAGCCCATCGTCGTGCTGCTGCTCGGCTGGTCGGGCATCATCGAGCGCGC
>JBCDKU010000066.1:0-15126 GCA_038746265.1 Planctomycetota bacterium | reverse complement strand
GGCTCGAACTCCGAACCGTGCGAGCCGACAAGATGCACGCGGGGCGGCAGATCGACGCGCTGCGCAAGATCCGAGAGCGCCCGGCCCGAGACCACGGCGACCGAGGTGTCGGGCGTCTCGCACAGCTGCTGCAGCGCCACGACCGATTCACGGATCGGCACGGCATCGGCAGGGTTCTCGACGATCGGCGACAGCGTCCCGTCGTAATCGCACGCGACCAGGAGTCGCGGCGTGCGCGCAAGCGCCTCGATCGTTGCGTCGTCGAGCGGGCGGGTGGTCGCAGGTGCGTCCGCGGCGGTTTCGGTCATGCGGTCAGCCTCGACAGGAACGATTCGGCCCAGTGATACACGTCGTTCTCGAACACGCCGGTCCGCAGGATCCGCATCCGCTTGCCGGCCTCCTCGGCGCCCATCTGGATCGCCCGCGTCACCGCGCCGACGACGCCGTCCCGGTCGTGCGGGTTCACGATGAGCGCCGCGGTCATCTGCTTCGCGGCCCCCGTGAACTCCGAGAGCACGAGCACGCCGTCGTTGTTGAACCGGCTCGCGACGTACTCCTTCGCGACGAGGTTCATTCCGTCGCGCAGCGGCGTCACGAGCATGATGTCCGCGGCCGCGTAGAGCGCGACCAGCTTGTCCAGCGGTAGCGACTGGCGGAGGTACTGCACCGCGACCTGGCCGACATCACCGAAATCGCCATTGATCTGCCCAACCAGCTCCTCGATCTTCGATCGAAGCCCGGCGTACTCGTCCACGGTGTCCCGCGTCGGCACCGCCGACTGGATAAAGACCACCTCGTCGGGGCGTATGACGCCGGTATCGAGCAGCTCGCGGAATGCCAGCAAGCGCAGGTCGATGCCCTTGGTGTAGTCCATCCGGTCCACGCCCAGGATGATCTTGCGGCCGCCGACGTTCCGCTTGAACCGCGCGGCCAGCTCGCGCTGCTCGGGCTTGCGCGCGAGCTCATCGATCTTTTTCGAGTCGATCGAGATCGGGAAGGCATCGATCACGATCTCACGCCCGTCGAGCTTGACGCCCGTGTCCGTCTTCTCCGCGCCGGCGAACCACGTCGCGAGGTCCGCGAAGTTGTCTGCGTTCGCCGTCGCCTGGAAGCCGACGACGTCCGCGCCGAGCAGGCCGAGCAGCATCTCGCGCCGCCACGGCAGCTGGCTGAACAGCCCGCGGCTCGGGAATGGGATGTGCAGGAAGAAGCCGATCTTCAGATCCGGGCGCAGGTCGCGCAGCATCTTCGGCACAAGCTGCAGGTGGTAGTCCTGCACCCACACCACCGCGTTCTTCGCCGCCTCACTCGCCGCGATCTCCGCAAAACGCTGATTCACGCGCTCGTAGGTCTGGTACCACGAACGCCGGTAGATCGGCGGCCGGATCACGTCGTGGTACAGGGGCCACAGCGTCCGATTCGAGAGCCCCTCGTAGTACGCTTCGAGTTCTGCCTCCGTGATCGGCACTGGCGTCTGGTGGATCCCGTCGTGCAGGAACGGCTCGGCGTCCGAGTCCGGGATCCCCGTCCAGCCCACCCAGCCGCCCGCGCCGCCCTGCTCCGTGCGCCGCTGCAGGATGGGCATCAGCGCCGCGACCAGCCCGCCCGGGCTGGTCTCCCACGCAGACTCGCCGTCGCGCTCGACGCGCTTCACGGGCAGGCGGTTCGCGACGATCACCAGGTCGCTCTTTCCGAACGCCGCAGCGCCACCCGCAGCCTCGAATTGTGTAGACGCCTTGCTTGCCATACGCGTGTGCACCTCGGGTTCGGGCCGCACCCGATGGTATGGAAACGAGCGCCAGCGCGACGCCGCGCCCGCCCTTGCATAAATCACCGCTGCTGGACCGACCGCTCCGGAATCACTACACCTTTCTGTAGCTCATGCTGATCGACTACCTCGCTAGCCTGATCCCCGTCGCGATCGCGATCGCGGTCGCCGCGCACACCGCGCTGTACTGGGCGCTCGCCCGGTCGATCGGCAGCAGGGAACACCACCCCAGCAGGCGTCTGCTTGACCGCACCCGCTGGCCCGCGCTCATCGCCGCCGTCGTCGCGGGCATCGTCATCGGCGTCACGACGCTCACGACCCGGGGCCTCGCGCCCGAGTGGCTCGTCTCGATCTGGCCCCGCACCGTCACCCTCTCGGCAGCCGCCACGGTGACATGGCTCGTGGTCGCCTTCATCGGCGGCGCGGACGACATCATCCTCGCCCGCTACAAGATGGACACCAAGGACAATCTCAAGGCCCGCCGCATGCACACGCAGGTGCGTGTCCTGAGCCGCATCCTCCAGGGCCTCACCATCGTCGTCGGCGTCTCCATCGCGCTCACCGCGTTCGAATCCGTCGAGAAGATCGGCGCGAGCCTCCTCGCCTCGGCCGGCATCGCCGGCATCGTCGTCGGCTTCGCAGCACGCCCCGTGCTCGAGAACGTCCTGGCGGGCCTCCAGATCGCGCTCACCCAGCCGATCCGTCTCGACGACGCCGTCGTGATCAAGGGCGAGTGGGGCTGGGTCGAGGAGATCACGACCACGTACGTCGTCATCAAGATCTGGGACGAGCGCCGCCTCATCGTGCCGTTCAAGACCATCATCGAGCAGCCGTTCCAGAACTGGACCCGCACCTCGAGCCACATCATGGGCTCGGTCACGCTCCACGTGGACTACCGCTGCCCGATCGAGCCCGTCCGCGCCGAGCTCGACCGTATCCTCGAGTCCCACCCGCTCTGGGACCGCCGCGCGAAGGTCCTGCAGGTCATCGAGGCCACACAGAAGACCATCCAGCTCCGTGCTCTCATGACCGCCGAGGACTCGCCGAAAGCCTGGGACCTCCGCTGCGCCGTCCGCGAGCAGCTGATCGCGTTCCTCCAGCGCGAGCACCCCGACTGCCTGCCGCGGGAGCGCGTCGCGCTGGAGGAACGCTCAGCGGGATCACCTGATCCCGGCCCGATCAGTTCGACGTGAACGCGTTGATAAACGCGAACAGGTCGGAGATGTTCACGACGCCGTTGCCATCGAAGTCGATCGTGGACATCGTCGCCGGAGCGGGCTGGAACTCGTACGCCCCCTGATCCACGACCTGGCTATACACCGCGACCCCGGTATCAGCGAACGGGTCGAACCCATCGACCGCGACCACGCGCGGCTCGCCGTCGTTATCTAGCGGGTTGAGCGAGAGCGTCCGAGCCGCGTTGCCTTCGAGCAACCGCTCAGAATCTCCGGCGTCGATCGAGGGCGAGTCTGCCGTCAGCCGCAGATCGCCGAAATCATCGTTCAGCGATTCATCCGTGTCGGGTGTTGAGGGATCATCACCCCACCCGTCGCCGCCGTCCGAAGGAAGCCGCACAAACATCGGATCGGCCGAGATGTTCCCGAGGCTCGGGTCGGCGAGACTCGCCGGGCTGAACCCGTCCCAGTCGTCAAAGTTGCAAAAGCGATACGCGGTCGGGAAAACCGGGTTCGTATCGTGCGACAGCGGCACGTTCATGAAGCCGATGACGTTCGTCATCGTGGTTGACGCCGCGCCGCCGGCGTTCAGGATTGCGCCCTGCCCCGCATCGAACCGGCAGACGTTCATCATGACCGTGCAGTTCACCATGTCGATATCCGGCCCGGCGATGGCGGTCGTCGCCGCGCCGTTGTTCGCGATGTTCCCAACGAAGACCGAGTTGTAGATGTCCGGCTCAAAGCCGCCGCCGCTGGTCTCGCCGGTTGCGTGGAAGCCGCCGCCCAATGACTCGGCGCGGTTGCCGTAGAAGCGGCAGCCATCGAACTCCACGCCCGTCGGCCCGTCCGTGTGCACCCCGCCGCCGTCGCTGTTGGCGACGTTGTAGCGGAACTCGGTGTCGCGCACGACGCCATCGAGGCTCGAGCCGAGCACGAGCAGCCCGCCGCCGTCCGTCCCCGTCTCGTTCCCGAGGAAGAGCGAGCCCTCGATATCGACCCGCGTCAGGTTCGTGACCCGCATCCCGGCACCTCCAACGGTCGAGGCGTTCCCGATGAACTCGCTGTCCTCGACGATGAGCGTCCCGGCGCCGTCAAAGAAGGCACCTCCGCCGCCGCCGCTCATCGCGACGTTCCCCTCGAACCGTGACCGACGGATCACGGTCGAGATCACGGCGGCGCCACGGATCGCGCCCGAGTCGGACGCCGAGACGTTGTTGATGAACTCGCAGTCCTCGATCAGCAGCGTCCCGCGGATCGACTGGATCGCGCCGCCGTTCGGGTCTCCGCTGGTCTCGGGCCCGGTCGTCCGGTTGTTCTCAAACCGCGTCCGGCGGATCACGAGATCGTTGTCTGTCGTCTTGATCGCGCCACCGTCGTCGAGCGCGATATTGTCGATCAGGAGACAATCCTCGATGGTCACGTCCGCGCCGGCGAAGATGTCCACGCCGCCGCCGTCCCCGGGGGCGCTGCCCCCGGTGATGGTCAGGTTGCGGAGCGTGAGGCCGTTCCCGACGCCCGTGACCGTGAACACCACGCCCTGACCGTCGCCGTCCACGACGACCTGATCCTCTCCGGGGCGGGTCTCGATGGTCAAACCCGGGATCGCCACCTCGAACGTCCCGGTGTGAAACGGCGCGAGCCCGAGATCCGCGAGCGGATCGACAAGCTGGATCGTGTCGCCCGGTCCGACCTGCGTCGTGATCGGGTTCAGCGCGCTCGTCAGGTTGGGGAAGTCGCCCGGCACAACCCAGGTGCTCTGGGCGGAGCACGTCCCAGCGGCGGCGAGCAGGGCGGCAATCGAGAGTCGGCGTGAAACGCGGTGCATGGCGATCTCCTTGGTTCGTGGTTCCAAGAAGTAACGCGGGACACGACCGATGCGCGTCCGAGGCCGGGCTCGAATTTCTGCTCAGCTCTCCGGCTGCGTCCGCTTGCGCCAGACCTCAGATTCGTCGGGTTTGCCCCATTCCTGGTACAGCACCATCAAGACGAACCCGGTCTGCTGCACGAACACGTCGTCCGGCCCGAGATGCTCGAGCGTCAGCTCGTACGCCCGCAGCGCGAGCGGCTCGGCTTCCTCGAACCGCTCCATGAACGCCATATTCCGCGCGGTGGTCGCCATCGATGCGATCGTGTCGCGGTGCATCTCGCCGAGATTCTCAAGCCGATACTCCAGCAGCGCGCTGAAGATCTCGTCCGCCTCCTCGACGCGGCCCATCATCGAGAGCTGGATCGCGTAGTTGTTCTTCGCGGTCATCGTGTAGGGGTGGTTCTCGCCCAGAACGTCGATGTAGCCCGCGATCGCACGCCGGTTGAGATCGAGCGAGCCCTCGTCGTCGCCGAGCCGCCCCTTCACGAGCGCGAAGGTCGAGAGGACCGCGATCGTGTTCGGGTGCGACTCACCGTTCGCCTCGATCGAGAGGTCGAGCGACTTCTGGTACCACTCCGCGGCGTCCTCGTTGTCGCCGGTCAAGTACCCGAACCAGCCCATGTGCCCGAATGCTCGGACTTTGTGCACCGCGGGCATGTCCTCGCCCGCGTCGATCCGCGCGATGAGCGTGTCGGCGAGCGCCCGCGCGTCATCGAGCCGCGAGAGATCGGTCAGCGTGAGAATCCGGTCGTTCAGGACCTCGATCGCCTCGTTGCTCCCCTCGCCGAGCGTGCGGACGAGAATGGGATACGCGCGGTCGAGCAGCTCGTACCCCTCGGCGTACCGGCTCTGCTCGGTATAGACGCGCCCGAGCTTGGCGAGCGCGACCGCGGCCGCCGACTCTGCGTCGGTGCCCGAGAGCAGGTCGCTCGCCCGGTTGAGCTGCGCCTCGCCGTCCTCCCACTCGCCGATATCCATCAGGATCGTGCCGATCGAGAGCCGGATCTTGCCCTCGATCTCGGGATCCTCGCCGAACCGGTCATCGATCGCATCCGCCGCCCGCCGCAGCGCCGCGATGATCGTCGTGTCCTTGTCCTGTGCGATCGAAGGATCCGCGACACCCAGCACGTCGATCCGGTAAAAGTCGTTGATTGTCTCGGTGACCAGCGTCTGCCGCTGCGCTTCCGCGAGCGCGTCCTCGGCTCGCTGCCGCTCCGTTTCCGCGACACCGAGCGCGCGTTCTGCGCGCACAAACCCGGTCGTTGTGCCGACAAGCCCCGCCGTGATCGCAACAAGCAGCAGCGCTGCCGCGCCGACGCCGACCTTGTTGCGGGCCGCGAACTTGCGGAACCGGTACGCCGCGCTGATGGGTCCTGCCTCGACGGGCTCGCGCCGAAGGTGCCGCTCGAGATCGTCCGCGAACGCCGCGACCGAGGCGTACCGCCGGTCGGGTTCCTTCTCGAGCGCCCGAAGCAGAATCCAGTCCAGATCCCCGCGGAGCTGCGTGGAAGTCCGTGCCGGATCACCCGTCGGCGCGCGCGCCGCGACGGTCGTCCGCGCCTTCTCGCTGGGCTTGGGCGGCTCGACCACCTCGATCGCCCGGATCATCTCGTGCAGCGCACGGCCCCGGATGGTCTCCGAATCCAGCGGCGTGGAGCCGGTGAGCAGCCGGTACGCCAGCACGCCCAAGGCGTACAGGTCCGACCGCGTGTCGATGTGGTCACCCCGCGCCTGCTCGGGCGACATGTACTCGGGCGTGCCGATAATCGATCCCTCGGCCGTGACCCCTTCTCGGAACACCGCCCCGGGCTCGATCGCGGTCGCGATGCCGAAGTCGATGATCTTGGGCTCGGCGCGACCATCGACCTCCGACACCAGTACGTTGGAAGGCTTGATATCGCGGTGGATCACGCCCTTCTGGTGCGCGTGGTGGAGGGCGCGTCCAATGCGGATGAGCAGTTCGACTTTCGCGCGCACATCAAGCGACATGCGGTCGCAGTAGCGGTCCACGGCCTCGCCCGCGACGTACTCCATTACGAAGAAGGGTCTGCCGTCGTCCGCGACGCCCGCGTCGTAGACGCGCGCAATGCCCGGGTGATCCATGAGCGCGAGCGCTACGCGCTCGCGCTCGAATCGCTCGATGACCTCGGCTGTGCGCGCGCTGCGGCGGACCAGCTTGAGCGCGACGTCCCGCTCGATCGGTTTGGTCTGCCGCGCGAGATAGACGTCGCCGAACCCCCCAGAGCCGATCGGCTCCAAGACCTCGTATGGGCCGATCACGGTCCCGGCGTCGTCCCCGTCTGATGCGGTGGTGGCGGCGAGCAGCGATGGGAACGGTTCGGTGATGTCGGAGGCCTCGACGAGCTTCTCGAGCTCTTCCGCGAGGTCCGGGTCATCCGCGCGCATACGCGCCATCAGCTCGGCTCGGGCACCGGCCTTGAGCTCGACGGCCTCGGCGAAGAGCCGTTCGAGCTTCTGGAAGCGGTCCTCGTTGGGCGTCTCGTCAGGCATCGCCGTCGTTCCCGTCGCGGAGCTGGGCGGCGAGCCAGGCGCGCGCGAACGACCAGTCGGCTGACACGGTCGAGCGGGCGACGCCCAGCACAGCGGCGATCTGCTTCTCGTCCATCCCGGCGAAGTACCTCAGCTCCACCACCCGCGCCTTGCGGGCGTCCTTCTCCTCGAGACGCGACAAAAGCTCGTCCAGCGCCAGGACCTCGTCGAGAGAAATCTCGCCCTCACCTGCGGGGGTGTTCTCGCTCAGCGGCTGGGCGTGTGCGCCGCCGCCCCGCTTGACGGCTGCGCGCGCACGGGCGTGGTCCACGAGGATCCGCCGCATGGCGGTCGCCGCGACCGCGAAGAACTGCTCGCGGTTGACCCACTCGGCCCGCTGCCCGAGCAGCTTGATCGCGGCCTCGTTGACCAGCGCGGTCGTCTGCAGGGTGTGACCCGCGCGTTCGCCCGCGAGGAGGTGCTGGGCGAGGCGGCGGAGCTCGCCGTAGACCTGCTCGTAGGCCTCGCTGCGCGCGCCGTCGTCGCCGTCGGAGGCCTTGGCGAGCAGGACGGTCAGCATCGGGTTGGCGTCGCGCGCATCCACAGCTGCAGCGTACCGAACAACTTGCGGATTCCAACAGGCTAGGTGATCGGATTGCGTTAGTGCTCGCCCGCCTCGGCGCGCTCTTTCTCTTGCCGCCACTTCTCGGCGGACGCGAGGTGGTCGCCCTCGGGGTCGGTCTTGGCCCAGTCGGTGTAGAGCTCGACGAGGTACTGCAGCGACCGGATGGTCGTGGAGTGCCCGAGCCCGAGGCGGGCGCGCGATTCCTCGAGCGCGCGCAGGGCGTAGGTCTCGGCTTCGGTGAATCGGTCGAGGGCGTGCAGCGTGCGCGCATGCTGGGCGAGCGACGAACGGAGCAGGCGGTGGCCCTCGGGGTGCTGCTCGGCCATGACGTCGAGTACCTCGGTGGTGAGTGCGAGGGCGAGGTCGGGGTGGCCCGTCTTGCGTTCGACCTGGGCCATGCTGATCGCGGAGTTGATCGTCGAGAAGTGGTCGGGGCCCAGCGTCTTCATGCGGACGCGGTAGACGCGCTCATACAGCTCGCGCGCCTGCTCGTCCTCGTCCTGACGCATGAGCAGGTTGGCGAGGTTCGACGCGGAGACGAGCGTCTCGGGGTGGTCGGGCCCGAGCACGCGGGATCGGACGTCGAGCGACTCCTGGTAGTAGGGCTTCGCCTCGTCGAGCTTGCCCTGCTGCTGGAGGAGGAAGCCCGTGTTGGAGAGCATGGTCAGCGTGAGCGGGTGCTCGTCGCCGTTGATGTGTCGGAAGCCGTCGAGCGCTTCCTTGAAGTAGCCGGTCGCCTCGTCGAGCTTGTCCTGACGGATGAGCACGCCGCCGATGTTGGCGACGGCCGCGAGGACCTTGGGGTCGGTGGGCTCGAGCGTGCGGCGGGCGATGCGTAGGCCGTCGGTGAGGTAGGCGAGGGCTTCCTCGTTACGTCCCTGCTCGGCGAGGAGATACCCGAGGTTGTTGAGGATGGTGCCGGTTTGCTCGTCGTCGGGCCCGAGCGCCCGCGTCGAGACCTTTAGCGCCTCGCGGTAGATCGGCTCGGCTTCCTCGAGCCGGCCCGCCTGGTGCAGGTTGTGGGCGTGCTTGTCGGTGAGGTGGATGGTGTCGGGGTGATCGGCCCCGAGCATCTCGGAGCGCTTCGCGAGCGTTTCCTCGAAGATCTCCGCGGCGTCGTCGAAGCGCCCGAGCTCGCGGTAGATGTCCCCGAGCCCGACGCGAGACTCGACGGTTGAGAGGTCCTGCTCGCCCAGGATCTCGGCGCGGATCTTGACGGATTCCTGCTGCGGCGCGAGCGCGGGCTCGACGAGACCTAGGCGGAGCATCGTGTTGGCGGACGAGTGCAGCAGCCGGGCCTTGAGCAGCGGCTCGTTGTCGAACTCCTCTTCGATGGCGGCGAGCGTGTTGTCGAAGATATTCTCCCGGAGAGCCGCCATTGCGACGGTCGTGAAGTTGACGTCCTCAAGCGAGTCGCCGATCGCGTTCTCGATCGAGAGGCCCATCTCTTCGGGCACGACATCGAGCAGCCGCCGTGATTCGAATTCCGCAACCCGCTCAAGCTCGCGCGCGGTCTCCTGTGCGTCGGCCCGCTGTCGTGCAGCTTCGATCGCACTGAAGACGCTGATAAACACCGCGGCGACGAGCGAGACCGCGACGACAACGCCCGCGGCGACCGACCCACGGTTGCGGTTGACAAACTTACCGACGCGGTAGCTGGCGCTGGGCGGCCGCGCGATGACGGCGTCGCCCTGCAGGAAGCGCTGGACGTCGCTTGCCATCTCCGACGCCGACGGGTAGCGGCGGAGGCGGTCTTTCTCGAGCGCTTTGCGCGTGATCCAGTCGAGGTCGCGGCGGAGCGTGCGGGCGAGGCTCTCGGGCGTCGAGGATCGGTTAGCGGCAGCTTTCTCGGCGTCGCCGGCGAGGAGGCTGTCGCTTGCTTTGGGCGGTGTGCGGTGCGCGATCGCTTGGCGTGCCTCGTCGATGCCGGCGCCGCGTTCGAAGAGGCCGAAGACGGTTGTGCCGCTCAGGAGTTCGTGGAGGAGCGCGCCGAGCGAGTAGACGTCGGCCCGGGTGTCGATGTCCATGCCGCCGCCGCCGTCGGCTTGCTCGGGGCTCATGTAGTCGGGCGTGCCGATGATGCGGCCCATCTCGGTGTGGACGGTGGCTTCGAGGAGCCGCGGCGTGACGGCCTTGGCGATGCCGAAGTCAATGATCTTGGGGACGGGGCGGTCGTCCTCCTCGGTGACGAGGATGTTCGAGGGCTTGAGATCACGGTGGATCACGCCCTTCTGGTGGGCATGGTGGACTCCGTCGCAGACGCGGCTGAACAGCTCGAGACGATCCTCGATCGGGAGCATGCGCTTGTCGCAGTAGCGCGTGATGGGCACGCCCTGGATGAGCTCCATGACGAAGTAGGGGCGTCCGTCGTGCACGCCGGCATCGAGCATGCGGGCGATGTTGGCGTGGTTCATCAGCGCGAGCGCCTGCCGCTCGGCGTGGAAGCGGGCGAGGATCTCCTCGGATTCCTGCCCGAACTTCAGGACCTTGACGGCGACCCGGCGGCGGACGGGGTGGGTCTGCTCGGCGGCGTAGACGACGCCCATGCCGCCCTCGCCGAGACGCGAGGTGATGCGGTAGGGCCCGATCACGGCGGGCAGGTTTGGTCGCGGGGCGGCGGCGGTCTCGGCGGTGGGCCCGTCGCTCTCGACGCGGTCGTGGCTCGAGAGCAGCGACATGACACGCGAGCGCATCGCGGGGTCGTCGGGGCATTTGTCTTCGAGGAAGGCGCTGCGGGCGGCCGGCGGGCGTTCGAGCGCCTCGGCGAAGAGCTGCATCTCTTGTTGCAGGCGGCTCGCACTCATCGCGATGTCTCGATCCGGCGCGGCGGTGCGTTGGTCACGGGACGTCCTCCGCGGCGCACACGCACAGCTCACGGAGCGGTTTCAGGTCGGGCTCGGTCCACGCGGACCGCGCTTCCCACGAGTGTACAAGCTCTCTCGAGTAGTACTCGTTGATCATCGAGCGTTTCCGGGCGAAGGTCTCGACGAAACGGGCGACGACGATCGCTCGATCGTCGGCCCGGACGGGGCGAGGAATGCTGCAGCGGGCGACGGTGAGCCAGAAGATGGTGAGGGTCTCGTTGTAACCGGTGCCGCGGACGCCCGAGGGTCTGGAGCGTGCCCGGTCGATCGCGCGCAGGCCGGCGGTGAGCTTCTCGGTCGCGGTCGCCTCGTCGTAGGTGACGAGGTGCCACGCGACGAGCGTGAGCAGCTCGGTGTGGGTCGGCTGCTCGAGGGCGGGCGAGGCTTCGCGGAAGCGGCGGATCAGGCGGTCGAGATCCGGGATGGTCGCCGGCGTGCGGGGTTTCACGGCTCGTCTCGGCGGATGCGCGGCGCGATCGGCTCGATGACCGGGGGCACGACGGGCGGGCGGCGGAGCCTCTTGGGTGAGGGCATGACGAGCAGCGACTTGACGCGCTTGGGTTCGGAGTCTTCTTGGGGGCGCTTCATCTCGGGGCCTTCCGTGGAGGGGCGGCGGGTGCCGCGGACGGGAGGTCGTGCGGGAAGCGGGCGCGCCGGTGGTCAGTTCGGGTACCTTTTTCTTTATGGCAGAGAACGATGTCACGGTGCTTCTGGCGGCGGCCGCGGGCGGGGACAGCCACGCGAGCGGGGAGCTGTTCGAGGCGGTGCACGGCGAGCTGCGGCGGATGGCGGCCGCGAAGATGCGGTCCGAGCGGGTGAACCACACGCTGCAGCCGACGGCTTTGGTCAATGAGGCGTTTGTTCGGTTGTGCGGGAACGCGAGCGAGTTCACGCACCGGGCGCACTTTTTCGGGGCGGCGTCGCGGGCGATGGAGCGGGTGCTCGTCGATTCGGCCCGCGAGCGAATGGCGCAGAAGCGGGGCGGCGGCGCCGCGCGGGTTTCGTTCGATGAGGTCCGCGACGGCGGGCACGGGGATGAGGTGGACGGGCGGCTCGGTGTAGTCGAGGTGCACGATGCGCTCGAGCAGCTCGAAAAGGAAGACCCGAAGCTCGCGCAGCTCGTGCGGTACCGCTTCTTTGCGGGGATGACGCTCGAAGAGGTCGCGGAGGTCATGGACATCTCGGTCTCGACCGTCCGGCGGCAGTGGACGTTCGCGCGGGCGTGGCTGCACGACCGGCTCGGCGGCGAGGCGGACGCGCCGACGCCGTAGAAAATCTCGGACGGCGTGGCAGGTCGTCGCGGTGGATTCCGCCACGGATGGGCGAACCCCATTCGAAAGGAACCACCGCATGTGTCAGGCGTGCTCCATCAATGTTCAGAACGCGGAAGGCTTCGCCGAGCGGATGCTCGGCTTTCTCAACGGTGGCGCGATCGGTCTGATGATCTCGGTCGGTCACCGCACGGGCCTGTTCGACGCGCTCGACGCGGGCGGCCCGGCGACGAGCGTCGAGCTGGCCGAGCGCGCGGGGCTCCACGAGCGGTACGTCCGCGAGTGGCTCGGCGCGATGGTGACGGGCGAGGTCGTGGATTACGACCCGGAGACGCAGCGGTACGTCCTGCCGCCCTCGCACGCGGCGTGGCTCACGCGGAAGGCGACGCCCAACAACTTCGCGGTCGCGTTCCAGTTCCTGCCGGTGCTGGCATCGGTCGAGGACGAAATCGTCGAGTGCTTCCGGCATGGCGGGGGCGTGCCGTACTCGTCGTACCCGCGCTTCCACGAGGTGATGGCGGAGGAGAGCGACCAGACGGTGGTCGCGGGTCTGTTCGATTCGATCCTGCCGCTCGCGCAGGGCATGGTCGAGCGTCTGGAGCAGGGCGCAACGCTCGTCGATGTCGCGTGCGGCCGGGGTCATGCGCTGATGGCGATGGCTAAGCGGTTCCCGAGGAGCAGCTTCGCTGGCTATGACCTCTCGACCGAAGCGACGACCTACGCGGAGGTCGAGGCGGCGCGGCGCGGGCTGACGAATGTCCGGTTCAAGAGCAAGGACCTCAGCTCGTTCGCGGAGCCCGAGATGTACGACTTCGCGACCGGGTTTGATGTGATCCACGACCAGAAGGACCCGGCAGGCCTGCTCGCGGGCGTGTTCGCGAGCCTGAAGCCGGGCGGTGTGTTCCTCGCGCAGGACATCACCGGTTCGAGCAACGTCGCGGACAACATCGGCGGCCCGGTCGCGCCGTTTATCTACACGATCTCGTGCATGCACTGCATGACAGTCTCGCTCGCCCAGGGCGGCGCGGGTCTCGGGGCGGCGTGGGGCGAGCAGCTCGCGACGAGCATGATGCGTGACGCGGGTTTCATGGTCGAGGTCAACACGCTCGAGCACGACGTGATGAACAACTTCTATGTCTGCCGCAAGCCGGCGTAAGGCCGATCTGAGGCAGGCACGGACCGGGCCGGTCGGGAATCTTTGAAAGATTCCGGAATGTGTCCGGATCGGGGCAGAGAAGCGACGCCACGTACACTGAGCGGAGGACGGCCCGGAGGAGGGCCGTTCTCCGCGTGGCGCGCTGCGCACGGGAGTTGCCTTGCCAGATCCGGAGCCGACGGCCTCCGATGCGTTCACGCCGAACGGCTCGTTCGAGTCGCTGGTGGAGCTTGCGTACGCGGAGCTGCAGCAGATCGCCCGCGGGATCTTCCGTGCGGAGCGCCGCGATCACACGCTGCAGCCGACAGCGCTGGTTCATGAGGCGATCGTGCGTCTCCGCGATGCCCGCAAGCCCTGGCACGGGCGGGACGACTTCGTGCGGGCCGCGGTCTCGGCGATGCGGCGGGTGCTGATCGACCATGCCCGTGCGCACGCCGCGCTCAAGCGCGGCGGCGATCGCGGCCGCGCGGGGATCACGATGAACGGTGTGCCGGGCGTGGATCTGGGCGAGCACGTGCTGGAGCTGGATGAGGCGCTCGCGAAGCTCGAGGGCATCGACGAGCGGCGCGCGCAGGTCGCGGGCTATCGGCTCTTCGGCGGGCTCGAGAACAAGCAGATCGCGCGGCTGCTTGATGTCTCGGAGTCGACGGCGTCGGACGACTGGACGATCGCGCGGGCGTGGCTCGCCCAGGAACTCGCGGGGGCTTCATCGTGACAGGGCTCGATGACGCCGGCGCGATCTTTCTGCGGCTGCGCGGTCTCGGTGATGCAGAGCGCGCGGCGGAGCTGTCGGAGCTACGCGCACGGGATGCGTCACTCGGCGAGCTTGTGGAGCGGATGCTGAAAAACGAGACGCAGACGTTGCCGCTCGAAGCCGCGTCGAATGGCGCGGCGGACCACGCCTCGGCAGGGGCTCCGACTCCGGAAGCGGGCGGGTCGATCGGGCCCTATCGGTTGCTGGAGAAGATCGGGTCGGGCGGGTTCGGTGTCGTGTACGAGGCGGAGCAGATTGAGCCCGTGCGGCGGCGGGTGGCGATCAAGATCGCGACGGCGGTCGCGTCGGCCGAGGCGCTGTCGCGGTTCGAGGCGGAGAAGCAGGTCGTCGCGATGATGAACCACCCGGGCATCGCGAAGCTCTATGACGGCGGGCGGACCGAGGCGGGGGCGCCGTACTTCGTGATGGAGCTGGTGCCGGGCGAGGACGTGGTGACCTACTGCGAGCGGCGGGAGCTGGACGTCGAGGCGCGGCTGCGGCTATTCATCGATGTGTGCTCGGCGGTGACGCACGCGCACCAGCGGGGCGTGATTCATCGGGACCTGAAGCCCTCGAACATTCTGGTGGTGGACGATGGGCACGCGCAGCCGAAGGTGATCGACTTCGGGATCGCGAAGGCGATGGCGCCGATCGCGGGGCCGGGCGATGCGGTGCAGACGGTGCGTGGTCAGTGGCTCGGTACGCCCGCGTACATGAGCCCGGAGCAGATCTCGATGCCGTCGGGTGCGATCGATGTGCGCAGCGATGTGTTCTCGCTCGGCGCGATTCTGTACGAGTTGATCAGCGGCGGCGCGGCGCTCAACGCGGACGCGATCGCGGCGGTGGGGCTCGCGGGGCTGCCTCGATTGGTCAGCGAGGCTCGGCCTGCGGCGCCATCGACGGTCGCGACGGGGCAGGGACGTCCCGGGGCGCAGCGGGTGCGGGGCGAACTGGATTGGATCATCCTGAAGGCGATCGAGCGCGACCGCGTGCGGCGGTACGGGTCGGTCGCGGAGCTTGCTCGGGATCTGCAGGCGTTTCTTGATGGAATGCCGGTCAGCGCGGCGCCCCCCTCGGTGCTGTACCGGGCGCGGAAGTTCGCGTCGCGGCATCGGGCGGGGATCGCTGTTGCAGGTGCGGTGGTGGCGGGGCTTGC
>JBCDKU010000065.1:0-15184 GCA_038746265.1 Planctomycetota bacterium | reverse complement strand
GCCGGGTAGAGGTGGTAGCAGTTCGTCCAGACGCGCCCCGCCTCGATCGCGCGACCGAATCGGTAGCACGTGTTGGCGTCGCGGCTCCAGACGCCCGCGCCGAGGCCGTAGAGCGTGTCGTTCGCGATCTCGAGCGCTTCCTCCGGGGTCTTGAAGGTCGTCACGGACACGACGGGGCCGAAGATCTCCTCCTGGAAGACTCGCATCTTGTTGTGGCCCTTGAGCACGGTGGGCTGAACGTAGTAGCCGTTCGCGAGCTCGCCCGGCATGTCGGCTTCGCCGCCGCCGGCGAGGACTTCGGCGCCCTCCTGCCGTGCGATGTCGAAGTAGGACATGATCTTCTCTTTCTGCTCGCTCGAGGCCTGGGCACCGATCATCGTGGACTTGTCGCGCGGGTCTCCCTGGACGATCGCGCCCACGCGCTCGAGGGCGCGCTCCATGAACCGGTCGTAGATCGACTCGGCGATCAGCGCACGGCTCGGGCAGGTGCAGACCTCGCCCTGGTTGAGGGCGAACATCGTGAAGCCCTCGAGGCACTTATCGAAGAACGCATCGTCCGCATCGAGCACGTCCTCGAAGAAGATGTTGGGGCTCTTGCCGCCCAGCTCGAGCGTGACAGGGATGGTGTTCTCGGCGGCGTACTGCATGACAAGACGGCCCGTCGTGGTCTCGCCCGTGAAGGCGACCTTCGCGACGCGGTCGCTCGACGCGAGCGGCTTGCCTGCCTCGAGACCGAAACCGTTGACGACGCTGACCACGCCCTTGGGCAGGAGATCGCCGATGAGCTCCATCAGCACCATGATCGACGCGGGCGTCTGCTCGGCGGGCTTGAGCACCACGGTGCAGCCGGCGGCGAGCGCGGGCGCGAGCTTCCAAGTCGCCATGAGGATCGGGAAGTTCCACGGGATGATCTGGCCCACGACACCGATCGGCTCGTGGAAGTGGTACGCGACCGTGTCGTCGTCGATCTGGCTCATCGTGCCCTCCTGGGCGCGGATGCAGCCGGCGAAGTACCGGAAGTGATCGATCGCGAGCGGAATGTCGGCGAGGGTCGTCTCGCGGAGGGGCTTGCCGTTATCGAGCGTCTCGGCGAGCGCGAGCAGCTCGAGGTTGTCCTCCATGACCTGCGCGATCGCGTTGAGCGTGTTGGCACGCTCGGTCGTGGTGCTCCGGGCCCACTTGGCCTTCGCGGCGTGGGCCGCCGTCAGGGCCGCGTCGATGTCCGCCGCCTCGGAGCGAGCGATCTCGCAGAGGGCGCCGCCGTGGACGGGCGAGGTGTTGGTGAAGGTCTTGCCGCTGGCTGCCGGACGGAATTCGCCGTTGATGTAGTTGCCGTAGCTCGCTTTGAACGGGCTCGACTCGAGTGTTGTGGGGTCGGTGGTGAGCGTTGTCATGTACGAATCCTCCGTTTGGTGACGTGCTGTCCCCGGCCGCGCAGACCGCAACCGGCCGCCCATGATAATAACAGATCCATTGGTCGTGTATTGCCGCCTGCGGTCACCCGGATTCAGGCCCCGAGTCACGCACGACCTATGGGTACCACGGGTGCGGAAAGGTACTGACGTGAAGTCACCTTCTATTCGCTGGCGGTATGCTCAACCGATACGCCGTGACTCGGTTGGTTCTGCGGCTGTTTGGCTGATGACGTCGGATGGGGAGCTTTCGTGTCTGCAGCGAATCAAGTGATTGCGATCGGAGCCTCTGCCGGCGGGCTCGAGCCGCTGCAGGCGTTTTTCAAGGCGCTGCCGGACGACACGGGCCACGCCTATGTCGTCATCCAGCACCTCTCGCCCGACTACCCAAGTCTCATGGACGAACTGCTCTCGCGGCACACGCAGATGCCGGTGCGGCGTGTCGAGGACGGGATGCTGATCGAGGCGGACACGGTCTACGTGATCCCGCCGAAGACGCACATGCACATCGAGGACGGGCACCTGCGGCTGACCGAGCAGTCGCGGAAGCGCGATACGCCGCCGATGCCGATCGATGTGTTCTTTGAATCGCTCGCCGAGCAGTACGGCGAGCGCGGGTCGGCGGTCGTGCTCTCGGGCACTGGGTCGGACGGCTCGCGCGGCATCCCGAAGGTCCGCGAGGCGGGCGGGCGGACGGTCGTGCAGGACTCGACCGCGAAGTTTGACGGCATGCCGACCGCGGCGACCCGCACCGGGGCGGTGGACATGATCCTGCCACCCGAGGAGATGCCCTCGTTCCTGCTGGGTCTCGAAGACGAGGCGGGCGAACGGCCCTCGCTCGTCAACACCTCGCCCGACGTGGCGGAGGTGCTCAAGATCCTGAACAAGCGGCACGGTCTCGATTTCTCGCAGTACAAGATCACCACCGTGCTCCGCCGCATCGCGCGCCGGATCCAGCTCACGCACCGGACGAGCGTCGAGAATTACGTCTCGATGCTCAACGACGACGAGCAGGAGCAGGACCGCCTCTACCGCGATCTGCTGATCGGCGTCACGCGGTTCTTCCGCGACCAGAAGGTCTTCGAGAAACTCAGCGACGAGATCCTGCCCGATCTGCTTCAGAAGCCACATGTCAAGGAGGACGGCCTGCGGATCTGGATCGCGGGCTGTGCCTCGGGCGAGGAGGCGTACTCGGTCGCGATGCTCGTGGCCGAGGCGATGCGCGATATGCCTCAGCCTGTTTCGACGCGGATCTTCGCGACGGACGTGCATCGCGGGTCGATCGATTTCGCGAGCTCCGGGCGGTACTCCAAAGAGCATGTCGCGGATATCCCGAAGGTGCTGCTCGACCGCTACTTCACGTATCACGGCGAAGACGTGCAGGTCAACACCATGCTCCGCGGCATGGTGACGTTCGCGCCGCACAACCTGATCGCCGACGCGCCGTTCACGCGGATGGACATGGTGATCTGCCGCAACCTGCTCATCTACCTCAAGCCCAGCTCGCAGCACCGGGCGCTCGCGCGGATCCACTTCGCGCTGCGCCCCAAGGGCACGCTGATCCTCGGGTCGAGCGAGACCGTGTCGTCGCTCGGCAACGAGTTCGAGACGCTCGATGCGCACTGGCGGGTCTACCGCAAGAAGCGCGATGTCCGGCTGGTGCTCGATGACGTCACGGCGATCTCGCCGCGCTCCGAGCTTCACATGTCGCAGGGCCCGGCGGCGCTCGTTCCCGCGCCGCGGAACGCCGATACGCGGATCCAGCGGGCGTACGACGCGCTGCTGGCGGACATGCTGCCCGCGGGCATGCTGCTGAACGAGCGCCGCGAGCTCGTCCATACGTTCGGCGACGCCCAGCAGTTGCTGCGTCCGCCGCAGGGCCGGATCAGCCTCGACATTCTCGATCTCGTCGATAACGAGCTGCGGATCGCGCTCGGGTCGGTGCTCGTGCGCGTCGCGCGCGAGCGGCGGGCGATGCGGTACGGCAACGTGCGGGTGAAGTTCTCCGAGGGCGAGAAGGTGCTCGACCTGGAGGTCAAGCCGCTCAACATGCCGCCGGCCGACGCGCCGTATTTCCTGGTGACGCTCCGCGAGATCGAGACACGGCTGGATGTTCCGGAGAAATCGAGCCTTCCGGCCGCGGAGCTCGTGCCCTCGGACGAGATGACGAGCCACCGCATCGAGGAGCTCGAGGACGAGCTCCAGCACACGAAGGAGAACCTGCAGGCGACCATCGAGGAGATGGAGACGACCAACGAGGAGCTCAACGCGACGAACGAGGAGCTCATCGCGTCCAACGAGGAGCTGCAGTCCACGAACGAGGAGCTGCAGTCGGTCAATGAGGAGCTGCACACCGTCAACTCGGAGCACCAGCAGAAGATCACCGAGCTCACGGGCCTCACGGACGACATGGACAACCTGCTGGCCTCGACGGAGATCGGCACGATCTTCCTCGACCAGAAGATGTGCGTCCGCAAGTTCACGCCCGCGGTGCAGGATCACTTCCGCCTCCGCCCACAGGACTTGGGACGCCCGCTGATCGAGATCTCCACGCGCATCGCGCGGCGGGACCTGATCGATATCTGCGAGGAGGTCTTCGAGACGGGCGAGAAGGCAGAGTTCAAGTCGAAGGGCGACGGCCCGCCCGTCCTCATCCGCATCACGCCCTACATCACCCGCAAGGGCTTCATCGACGGCGTCGTGATCTCGATCGTCGATGTCCGGACGCTCGTCGAGGCCGAGGAGCAGATCGCGGAGCTGGCGCGCCAGAACCAGCTGATCCTCGATCACATCCCGGCGATGGTGTGGTACAAGGACCGCGACAGCCGCATCATGCGGGCCAACAAGGCCGCCGCCGACGCCTACGGGCTCGAAGTCAAGGACATCGAGGGCAAGACCACCCAGGAACTCCACCCGGAGATGGGTGAGAAGTACGTCCGTGATGATCTCAAGGTCATCGAGGGCGGCCGCGCGGTCGAGAGCATCATCGAGCGCTTCGATCGCGAGGAGAACGAGATCTCGTGGATCAGCACCGACAAGGTCCCGATGCGGAACGAGTACGGCGAGATCAACGGCCTGCTGACCGTCGCGACCGACATCTCCACGCTGATGCAGGCCCAGGAAGACCTCAAGCAGGTGAGCCAGCGGCTCGAGCTCGCGATGATCGGCGCCGACCAGGCGCTGTGGGAGTGGCGCCCCAAGGAGAACGAGGTCTACTACAACGAGCACTGGTTCACGATGCTCGGCTACCGGCCGAACGAGATGTCGGCGAGCTACGACACCTGGAAGTCGCTTGTACACCCGGAGGACTTCCCAAGGGCCGAGGAATCGCTGCTGCAATGCGCCCGCGGCGAGATCGAGCGGCACGACGCGATCACGCGGATGCGCTGCAAGGACGGCTCGTGGCGCTGGGTCCGCACAGTGGGCCGCGTGGTCGAGGGCGACGGAGAGGGCAACGCCTCGCTGATCTCGGGCACGCACATCGATATCGACAGCGTGATGCGTGATCAGATCGAGCTCAAGAAGCTCAACGCCGATCTCGAGGCGATGGTCAAGACGCGCACCGCCGAGCTTGAGCATGCACGGGCGCGGTTCGAGCGCGCGGTGCAGGGATCGCAGCAGGGCGTGTGGGAATGGAACGTCGAGACAGAGGACTGCTGGTTCTCGAGCAAGTTCTGGCAGTTGCTGGGCTTCGCCGAGGGGGCCGAGGTGCCGCCCGACTCGTTCACGTCGCTTATGGAGCGCATCCATGCCGACGAGGCGGATGAAGCGCGCACACTGCTGACCAAGACCGCGAAGGAGGGCGAGCCGCTCGACGGGCGGTACCGCCTGCGGATGAGCGACGGCGGGTTCCGGTGGTTCTCTGTCCGAGCGATCCAGACGCTGGGCGAAGAGGGCGACCCCGCTCGCCTCTCGGGCTCCATCGTGGACATCCACGACTCGGTCGTCGGCGAGGTCGCGTTGCAGTCAGCGAAGAACGAGCTCGAGGCCCGCGTCGAGGCGCGGACATCGGAGCTGAGCGAGCATGTCGAGTCGCTCGCGGACCGCAACGAGCAGCTCGATCAGTTCGCGCACGTCGCGTCGCACGACCTGCGGGCGCCGCTGCGGAGCATCACCGCCAACGCCGAGCTCGCGATGCGGAAGGTCTTCAACGGCACCAACGGATCTACCTCCCCGGACCACGAAGCCGATCCGACCGGCAAGAACGTCGAAGCCAAGCCGGGCGAAAGCGGCGGGACGGACAGCGCCGAGCATCTCAGGCGGATCATCGGCGGCGCGAAGCGCATGAACGCGCTGCTCGACGGCTTGTCGGCGTACTCGAGTGTGGGCCGCGCAACGATCACGCTCGACACCGTCGAGCTCTCGGATCTGTGCCGCGACATCATGAGCGACCTGGCGTGCGACATTGAAACCTCGTCGGCCGAGGTCCGCTTCGGCGACATGCCGACCGTGATCGCCGACGGGCGGCTGATGCGGCAGGTCATGCAGAACCTCATCACCAACGGGCTCAAGTTCACCGGGGACAAGGCTCCGGTGGTCGAGGTTTCCGCGGAAGACAGACCCAAGGAAACACTCGTCCGCGTGACCGACAACGGCATCGGCATTGACCCGCAGTACGCCGACGCGATCTTCGAGCCGTTCCGGCGCCTCCACACCGCGACCGAGTACCCGGGCTCGGGCGTCGGGCTCTCGGTGTGCCGCCGTATCATCGAGCGGCACGGCGGGCAGATCTGGGTGGACCAGAGCGTCGAAAGCGGAACATCGTTCTGCTTCTCGATCCCGAAGGTCCCGAGCCCGACCCCAGAGACGGCATCAGGAGCGGAGTAAGGTGCACAAGAGCGAAGAGCGCACGGCCGCCACGCCCACGACCAAGCTCCGCGTCCTGCTCGTCGATGACAACGAGGAAGACGTCGAGCTCGTCTCGATCGCGATCGCGGAATCCAAGGACTTCCGGACCACCATCACTGCGGCCCGCGACGGCGTCGCGGCGCTCGAGGCGCTCGACGCTGTCCCGGACGAGCGGCTTCCGGATTTCATACTGCTCGACGTGAAGATGCCGCGGATGGACGGCCGCGAACTTCTCCGCGAGCTGCGGCAGCGCGAGCGGTACGCCTCGCTCCCCGTCCTGATGTTCTCGACCTCGGAATCGCCGCTCGACGTCGCGCACTGCTACCGCGAGGGGTGCAACGCGTACTTCGTCAAGCCGCTGGGCTATACCGAGCTTGTCGAGATTATCGATGAGATCCTGCGCCACTGGGGCCGCCGCGTGCGGCTGCCGCACGCGACGAGTTGATGGTTTGATCGTTGCTGTTCTTCGCGCTACTGGTACTCGGCGTACGGGTTCTCATCCGCCGCGCCGTCCTCGGCGTCGCCGCCTGCGAACGGCGCTTCGAATGCCGCCCCCACGACCGCGAGCACCGCGCACAGCACCCCGCCGATCACCACGCCGCGCCAGGCGGGCCACTTCCACAGCGCGGGGATGAGCAGCACCGCGATCCCGAGCGGGGCGGCGAGCAGGACGCAGAACTGCACGAGGCTCATGCCCGGCTCGTAGGAGTAGCCGCGGTTCAGAACAATCAGCAGCGCGTGCTGCGACAGGAACACGCCGAGCGCACCGCCGCCGAGGTTGATCCGCGGCGCCAGCACGCCCGCGAGCGCGGCCGCGGAAACAACGGCAACAAGCCCGTTGCTCATCAGCGCCGCGCCCGCGAACCCGCTCCAGAAGTGCGTCGGCACGATCAGGCCCGCGATCGGCAGCAGCACCAGCGGGAACCGCCAGCCCCGGAACCGCGGCGCCGAAACCTCGGCGACATATACCTGCCCCGCGACGACGAGCCCCGTGACCGGGCCCCAGATCGCCGCGCCGCCAAGCCCGACGTACTCCGCCGCGAGCGGCTCGAACAACGCCCACGCCCCGGCACCGGTAACCGTGCCGAAGGCGAGGGCATTGACGAGCTTCGGCACCTTGACCAAGCTCGACACGACACCGAGTATCACACCGACCAGCGCGACCGCCGCCGCGCCGAGCCAGATCCGGTCGTCACCCGAGGTGGGCCAGAATGATGTCGGCGGGCGATCGAACGCGAACATCGCAACGAGGATCGCCGCGCCGAACGCGACCGCGCCGGCCCAGAGCGGCCCGGTGCCGTCAGGGCCCGAGACCGCCACGCGGATGACACCGCCGCGGGCCTCGCGCTGCGGGCGGCGCACGCCGGTCACCGCGGCGATCCACCACGACAGCACGAGCATCAGCCCGACGACAAAGCCGGGGACGACGCCCGAGAGGATGACCTCACGAGGGCCCATGCGCTCTCCGAATGTGCGGGGCCGCGATCAGCCGCCCTGCTTCACGCCTTCGACGGCGACGACGATCGTCACCTCATCGCCGAGCGTACCGCTGTCGAGGTACTGCGTGATGCCGAACTCGGAGCGGTTGATCGTGAACACCGCCTCGAAGGCGTGGACGGCCTTGCCGCTGAACGAGCTGGTGCCCAGGTCCTCGACCTCGGCGGTCACCGGGCGGGTCACGCCGTGCAGGGTGAACTCGCCGCGGAGCTCGTAGAAACCCGCGTCGCCGGTCGCGCTGACCGAGGTGCTCTTGAAGGTCGCCTTGGGGAACTGCCGGACGTTGAAGAAGTCGGGGCCCTTGAGGTGCCCGTCGCGGTTGGCGTTGCCGGTATCGACCGAGTCGATCTCGATCTCCGCGTTGAAGTGGGACTCGCTCGGGTTCTTGGGGTCGAGGTTGAACTCGCCCGAGAAGTTGTTGAAGCGGCCGTAGAAATTCGAGACGCCCGCGTGCTTGATCATGAACATCACGTTCGAGTGCACGGTGTCGGCGGCGAAGTGCTCGCCCGGGTGGTTCAGCTCGGCCGACGCCGTGGCGTTCGACGAGGTTGTACTCAGGCCCGCGAGGGCAACGAGACCGACGAGGGGCGTGACGATCAGGGCGGTGCGCTTCATGGTGTGGATCCTTTCTCTGCGTGCGATTGTGCGGGGGTCAGACAGACCTCCCGCTGATGTCTTCAACACCGGATCGCGGGCCGATGTTCGTCCCGCGGGATTTTTATTTGTTGAAACAGATAATCCCGACGCACCAACAGCACGGAAAGGGAGCCGGAATCGGCAGCCACACACGGCCCACGCATCCGATCGGGCGGGGTTACTCCCACTCGATCGTGGCCGGCGGCTTGCTCGAGATATCGTAGACCACGCGGTTCACCCCGCGGACCTCGTTGATGATCCGGTTGGAAATCCGAGCCAGGACGTCGAACGGGATCCGGGCCCAGTCGGCGGTCATGAAGTCCTGCGTCTCGACCGCCCGCACCGCCACGACCCGCTCGTAGGTGCGGCCGTCGCCCATCACCCCCACCGACTGGACGGGCAGCAGCACCGCGAAGACCTGGCTCGTGCGGCGGTAAAGCTCGGCCGAGACGATCTCCTCGAGCAGGATCTCGTCGCAGTCGCGGAGCAGATCGAGCTTGTCCTTGGTGATATCGCCCAGGACCCGCACCGCGAGCCCAGGCCCCGGGAAGGGGTGGCGCCAGATGATCTGGTCGGGCAGCCCGAGCACCTCGCCCAGCTTGCGGACCTCGTCCTTGAACAGGTCGCGCAGCGGCTCGACGAGCTCGAACCCGAGCTCCTCGGGAAGCCCGCCCACGTTGTGGTGCAGCTTGATGTTCGCGCCGTGCCCCGCGAGCGACTTGCCCGACTCGATCACGTCGGGGTAGAGCGTGCCCTGCGCGAGGAACTTCGCGCCCCGCACCTTGTCTGCCTCTTCCTTGAAGACGTCGATGAACCGGTGCCCGATCTTGCGGCGTTTCTCCTGCGGGTCGTCCACGCCCGCGAGGTCGCCCAGAAAGTCATCCGCGGCATCGACGACGCGCAGATCGATCTCGAAGTGATCCCGGAAGGTCGTCTCGACCAGCTCGCGCTCGTTCTTGCGGAGCAGGCCGTTATCGACGAAGACGCACGTGAGCTGGTCGCCGATCGCGGAGTGGATCAGGGCCGCGCCGACAGATGAATCCACGCCGCCCGAGAGCCCGCAGATCACGCGGTCCTTCCCGACCAGCTCGCGGATCCGCTGGCGTTCGGTCTCGGCGAAATCCGCCATCTTCCACGTGCCGCGGCAGCCGCAGACCTCGTAGAGGAAATTGCGGATGATGTCCGCGCCGTGCGGGGTGTGCGTGACTTCGGGGTGGAACTGCACGCCGTAGAAGATCAGCCCGGTGCCGTCGCTCGCGCGGACCGCGGCGCTCTCGCAGGTCGGCGTCGAGGCGAGGATCTCGAACCGCCCGGTGTCGAGCCCGGTGACGTGGTCGCCGTGGGACATCCAGACGGTTGTCTTCTGCGGGATCGCCTCGAGGAGGTGGCCCGAGTTCCCGATCTCGAGCTGTGCGCGGCCGAACTCGCGGCGTTCGGTGCGCTCGATGGTGGCGCCGAGCAATCGGCAGGCGAGCTGCATGCCGTAGCAGATGCCGAGGACCGGGACGCCCAACTCCAAGACTTTGGGGTCAACCGTCGGGGCGCCCTCTGCGTACACACTCGCCGGGCCGCCCGAGAGGATGATGCCCTTGGGCTTCATCTCGGCGATGGTTTCCGCGGGGGTCCGCGGATCGACCAGCACGCTGAACGCCCCGGCCTCGCGGACCCGCCGCGCGATAAGCTGTGCGGTCTGCGACCCGAAGTCGAGGATCGGGATCACCTCTCCATGAGGGAATCGATGCGAAGTCTCTGTCATGTCGCGTTCCAGTCCGTGCGTCGCGTCCGAGAATCGGGATGGTACGGCGTCCAGATCCGCGGATCGATGCTGGCGGTGCTCGCATCGCTCGGCGGCTGCTTCAGCACGCCCGAGGGCTTCGACTCGCCCGACCCAAACCGGCGTCTTGACGCGATCGTGGACGCCGCCCGCGAGCCGGGCTCGACTGAGAGCATCCCGATGCTGATCGAGCAGCTCGAGAGTCTCGACCCCGCGGCGAGGCTCTTTGCGATCCGGACGCTCGAGAAAAAGACGGGCGAGACGTTCGGCTATGACCATGCCGCGAACGCCTGGGAGCGCTCGGGTGCTGTTCGGAGGTGGGCAGACTGGGCCGAAGAAAACGGCTACCGTTCGGATCCCAATGAGAGGTCTGCCGACGCATTGCCGGAGGCGGGCATCTAGGGTGAAATGCTGAGGCAACTCGGCTCGATCGCTGCGTGTGCGCGATCCGATGAAAGAAATGGGCGGGTAAGCCGCCCCGAGCAGGTTCGGCCGCGGGCGTACATGAGCGACCAGACTTCCAACGCAACAACGACTCACCGGGCGCACGACCCGGCGCATGTCCGGGTGGAGCTGCTCAGCAACCCGATCTACCTCAGTGGTGCGCGCGAGCTCGTCGGCGCGGTCGCGAAGCGGCTCGGCTTCGATGACCTCGCGTGCTCCAAGATCGCGCTCGCGGTGGACGAGGCACTGTGCAACGTCATCCGGCACGGCTACGACCGTGCCGAGGACCGCCCGATCTGGATCAGCCTCTGGCCGCTCACCGAGGACGGGGGCAAGGGCATCCGCATCGTGATCGAGGACGAGGCGAAGCAGGTGGATCCCGAGGCGATGAAGGGCCGTGAGCTCGACGACATCAAGCCGGGCGGGCTGGGTGTCCATATCATCAAGGAAGTGATGGACACCGTCGAATACGAGAAGCGCGAGACGCTGGGGATGAGGGTCACGATGCTGAAGCACGCGCCGGCGCAGCCGGTGCCCGAGGTCACGCGGCACGCCTCGCAGGGGGCCCGCGCATGAGCGACGCCGTGATCAACGTTGAGAAAACCGACAACCCGCCCGCGACGATCGTCGCGCCGCAGGGCAACGTCGATATGAGCACCTCGCCCGAGCTGCGGCAGGCCCTGCGTTCGGCCCTCGACAGCTCGCCCGCGCGGCTCATCGTGGACCTGAGCGACGTGAGCTACATGGACAGCTCGGGACTCGCGACGCTCGTCGAGGCGATGCGGACCGCCAAGTCCTCACCCCGGATCCCGATGGTGCTGTGCGGCCTGAACGACACCGTCCGCGCGATCTTCGAGATCGCCCGCCTGCACCAATTCTTCGAGATCGCGCCCTCGCGCGACGACGCGATGCAGACGGCCTAACCGGCTGCCCCCCGTCGTTCGCGGTACGCTGCCCGCGTGCCGGACGACAGCCCCTCTGCCAACAAGCCCTTCAGGACGCCCGCGCCGCTGAAGCCGGTCGAGATCCTGGGCGATCGCGCGATCGCGCTGCTGACGCACATCGGCGGCGCAACCATGCTGCTGCTCGACGCGCTGCGGTGGTGCCTGCGTTCGCTGCTCGACCGCAAGATCCGGCTCGGCCGTCACGCGATCATCGAGCAGGTCGTGCGGGTGGGCGTACGGTCGATCTTCATCGTGTGCCTCGTCTCGGGCGTGGTGGGCATGATCCTCGCGATCCAGCTCGCACCACCGCTCGATGAGTTCGGCAGGCGGGATCTCGTCGCGAACATCATCGGCGTTGCCGTGCTGCGCGAGCTCGGGCCGCTCATCGGTGCGATCGTGCTGACGGGCTTTGCCGGCGCGGCGATCGCGGCCGAGATCGGCACGATGGTCGTGGGTGAGGAGATCGAGGCGCTCGAGGCGCACGCGCTGAATCCGATCCGGTTCTTGGTGCTGCCGCGCGTGATTGCGGCGTGCGCAAGCATGACGGCGCTGGGTGTCTTCGCGAGCCTGGTCGCGATCATCGCGGCGCTGGTCGTCTCGATCACGCTGCTTGGGATCCCCTACGAGCAGTTCATGTTCAACCTGCTTGACCAGGCCAAGCTCGCGGACTTCGTGTCGGGCTTCATCAAGGGCGGCGTGTTCGGCCTGCTGATCGGCGTCATCGCGTGCTACAACGGGCTCAAGGTCACCGGCGGCGCGGCGGGCGTCGGCAACGCGACGACCTACACGGTCGTGCAGTGTGTGGTCGCGATCATCTTCGCCGACCTTGTGGCGACGGCGATGTTCTTCGCGCTCGGGTTTGTTTGAATCGAGCTTACCGCCGGTACTCGATCGGCCGCTCGACCACGGCGTAGACCTCGCGCAGGACGGTCAGCCCGAGCAGCGCCACGCCCGCGAGCAGCGCAAGAACAAGCCCCTCACCGACCAGCCCCGCGCCGAGCAGCCACGCGCAGCCGTAGAGCGGCATCCAGAGCGCGCCGTACCGAGTGAGTTTCTCCGCGGCCCGCTGGCCGAGGCCGACCTCGCTCACGCGACGCCACGCGAACAGCACGAAGACCACGACGAGGGCGAGCGGCGCGACCGCGACCCACGGCTCGACCCAGACGGGCCAGAGTTCTTGGCTTGCGTCCTCGGGCAGCCCCGGCACGAGGCTGCGGCGGTATCCCACGAACAACAGAATGCCCGACGCCGCGAGCCAGCCGCCGCCCGCCGCGACGATCGCGCGCTGCGAGATGGGCGGCACCTTGCGCCCGATCGCGTGCGCGGCCCACGCGACGCCGAGCGCGTGGGTCATGATCAGCCAGACCGGCCAGACAAACCGGAGGCTCAGGTTGGGCACGAGCGAGTGCGCGGCGTAGATCAACGCGAGCAGCACGAGCCCCACGGCGGGCACGAACCGCGCCGCGGCGTTGAAGACGAGGATCGCGAGCGTCAGCAGCACCGTTAGGACGACGCCGCGCGTGCCGAAGACCGTCGAGCCGAGCACGGCGAGGATCATCGTGAACGCGACGGCGGCCGACGCGAGTTCGACCGAGACACCGCCGGTCGGCAGCGGTCGCTGGCGTTTGAAGGCCCGGTCGCGGGAGACATCAAGGAGGTCATTGAGCGCCGCGCCGTAGGCGTAGAGGCCGATCGCCATCACGCCGCCGCCGAGGAGAAGCAGCGCGAGCGGGGCATCCCAGACCGGGCCCGTCCGCTGCTCGAACTCGTGCTCTCGCGACCACAGGATGACGAACCAAACGTTCGAGACGGCCGCGAACGCGGTCGAGACCCGGGCGAGCCGGAGCACGGGGATCACGCGGCTGACCCAGGCGGGGACCATGCCCGATCCTATCCGTCGGGGCCCGGTGCCCGCCGAACCCTAGATCTTGGGGACTCGTATACTCGCGGGATGGAAGCACTCGCTCCAGCCAGGCGGCCCGTCCGGGTCATCGCGCTGATCAACCAGAAGGGCGGCGTCGGCAAGACGACCACCTCGGTGAACCTCGCGGCCGCGCTCGCAGACGCGGGCCGTCCGACGCTGCTCGCAGACCTCGACCCGCAGGCCCATGCCTCGATCCACCTCGGCATCGAGCCGACGGACGATCAGGACACGATCTACGACCTGCTACTTGAGCCCGATGAGGCCGATGCCGACCGTCTGCCAGTCGCGCGTGAGAATCTGACCGTCGCGCCGGCCGAGACCGACCTCGCCGCGATCGAGAATGAACTCTCCGAGGCACCCGATCGCAACCGGCGTCTGCGCCGCGCGCTCGAGCGGTTCGGCGAGCGCTACGAGTTCGTCGTGCTCGACTGCCCGCCTTCGCTGGGTTTGCTCACGATCAACGGGCTCGCGGCGGCGAAGGAAGTCATCATCCCGATGCAGGCGCATTTCCTGGCGCTGCAGGGCGTAGGCAAGCTGCTGGAGACGGTCACGCTCGTGCGCGGCACCGAGGCCGAGCCGGGTCTCAACCCTGACCTTCGCGTCTCGGGTGTGGTGCTGTGCATGCACGACAAGCAGGCGACGCACACGCAGGAAGTCGTGGACGATCTCGAGTCGTTCTTCTCCGAAGCACGCGACCAGCCGAACTCGCCTTGGCGGTACGCCCGCGTGCTGCGTCCACCGATCCGCCGCAACATCAAGCTCGCGGAATGCCCGAGCTTCGGGCAGACGATCTTCGAGTACGCCCCCACCGCCGCCGGCGCGGAGGACTACCGCGAGCTCGCGCAAAGCCTGATGAAGGAGTGGGATCAGCACCTCGCGAAGCGGGCGGACCGGGCGACGGAAGTGAAGCCCGAAGCGTCGCACGAGATCGCCGTGACCGACGAGCCGCTGCCCGCGGAGCACCACACGCCGTGAAGCCGATCGCACGCGTCGCCTTCGTGGTCTACGCGTGCGTCCTCTCGACGCTCACGCACTGGCCGAAGCTGCGGGTGGAATCGTCCGTGCCCCGGACGGACCTGTTCGCGCACCTCGGGGCGTACGCGATCTTCGGCTTTCTGCTCGGCATGGCGGCGTGGTTCGGCGCGGTGCACCGGGTACCCGGCTTCGTTCGCACGCTGCTCGCCGCGCTGGCGTACGCCGCGATCGACGAGGGCTCGCAGGCGTTGCCGTTTCTTGGTCGCTTTGCCGGCGTCGATGACTACCTTGCCAACGCGGCGGGGATCGTGATCGGTCTATCGCTCGCAGTAGTCGCGTCGCGCTCGCCGCGGCTCGGGCCGCCTCCGTTTGCGGGCGTGAAGGCATGAGCGACACCGAGCACAGCCTCGGCAAGGGCGTCCGCACGACGTCGGGCCTGACGCTCGTCTCGCGCATCTTCGGGCTCGCGCGTGACCTTGTGACCGTCCGCATCTTCGCCGATACCGCTATCGGCTCGGCGTTCGCCGCGGCGTTTATGGTGCCGAACCTGTTCCGCCGGCTCTTCGGCGAGGGCGCGCTTTCAGCCGCGTTCCTGCCGAGCTACGCGCAGCTTCTCGAATCCGACGAGGACAAAGCGCACGCCTTCTCGAGCCTCGTCGTCGCGTCTCTCACGCTGCTCACGGGCGCGCTCACGCTGCTTCTTGAGGCGGTCCTGCTCGCCGTTCTCCTG
>JBCDKU010000064.1:0-15536 GCA_038746265.1 Planctomycetota bacterium | reverse complement strand
GTCGTTCGAGCCGCTGACGGGGGTGCTGATCGGGACGAGGTCATACGGCCGGCCGGTCGCGTTTCTGGTTGCCGGCGAAGACCGCGCGCCGTTGCCGGCCGCGACGCTTATCGATGTTGAGCCGGAGACGCGTTCGGGATCGGGCGAGCTTCGGTTTGATGGCGGCGTCGGGACGCGGATGGTGATCTCGGGCGAGACGTTTGTTGTTGATGATGTCCCGGTCGAGAGCGGTCGGCGTGTGATCATTGCGGGCGAGGGGTCGCGTGTGGTGGTGGAGGGCGCGGCCCCGCCGCCTCCGCCGCCGGCGATTAGCTCAGGCCCGGTCGAGCCGACGTTCCCGGGACCGCTGCCCTTGGTCGATGAGGTGTACCTCGCGGGGGGGACGGCGGAGCTTTCTGGGCGGGTCGAGTCGCTGTACGTCGGCACGGGCGCGTCGGCTTCGATCTTTGAGGGGTTGACGGAGGTGCCTTCGTCGATGGTCATCGATGCGGTGTTGGGACGGCTCGATGTGTTCGGCGGCACCTATACGGCGCGTGGGCGTCAGCGGCAGGTGATTGCGCACGGGACGCGTGTGCCGCCGACGTTCTCGAGCCCTGCGGAGGTTGAGACGATCGTCGAGGTTCCGAGTGTGTACGGCGAGATGGTGATCCATGACACGGGCAGCGAGTTCTCGCCGAGCGAGTTGCCGACCGTCGCGCCGGGTGGGCGGCTTCGGATCGAGGGTGGCTTCATCCAGGACTTCGACTCCATTTTCGGTATGAACTCGTCGGCAGTGTCGTTGATTGATTTCGGCCTCCCGAGACCGGTGATTGACGTTGAAGGTGGTGACTTCAGTCTTTTCTTTCCGGGCTCTGGTATCGGGCTGGTTGGCTACTGCGACCTCACGATTAACGACGGCGACTTCGAGGACGTCTCGCTGGTGAGCACGATCGGGGCTCGCACGGTGATCAACGGAGGACGGTTTTTCTCGGCGGTCGCGGGCAGCCGCGTGCAGGCGAGCGATCTGCTGCCTCGCCTCGACCCGCCTTCGCTTGAGATTCACGGCGGCTTATTCGCTCGTGTCACGAACCCGACACTCGTCACAGGCGGGCAGCCTCGTATTGTGCGTTTAACGCGCGGCGCGGAGGCGACGGTCACGGGTGGGGAATTTGTTTCGTCGCTGGGTGATTCGACACTTGCTTTCTCGCTGAGGCCGAGCACGAGTACGCCGTTCGTGCAAGCGGGGCGTGGGCAGTTTCGATTTGATGGGCAGCCCGAGGTCGGCGCGATCCTTCATTTAGTTGGGACATCTGCGACGATCAACGGGCAGCCGATCCAGGGTCTCGCCCGCGGGGGCGAGCGCGTGGTTCTCTCCGATCTACCGGGCTTCGCGTCTCGGGATGGATCGATCATCGAAGTCGTGCTTCTTGATGGGAACATCGTTCGGTGCAGCTTCGATACGGATCTTTTGCCGATCTCCGCTGATCCCCTCGGCGTAGTCGATCAGACGCTGACCGTGCAGTTGGTCGAGCCGGAACTCCCCGCCGACCACGACCTCAACGGCGTCGTCAACATCACTGACCTGTTCGCGTACATCACCGACTTCGTCGACCCGACTATGCCGCTGCGGGCGGACTTTGATGGGAATGGGGTTGTGAACATCACGGATCTGTTCGGGTTCATCGGGGCGTTCACGCGGGTGCCGGGGTCGCCCTGATAGCATCCGGGCATGCTGAACCTTGCTCGATCGGTTGGGGTGCTCGCGTCGGTTCTTGCGGCTTCGGTTGCGTTCGCGCAGCCTTCGCGGCACATCCTGGAGCTGCAGTCGCCGGGCGGACCGCTGCCTGTTGAGTTGATCCTCGACGGCGGGCGGGCGGTGATTCTCAACGGGGATGAGCGGATCGAGGTGGAGCGGTTCGAGTTGTCGCCGCGGCCCCGGAGTCTCGGGGGCGGTCGGCTGTACACGCTCGGGTTCGACGGCTTCGGGAAGTCGGTTCAGTGGATCGAGCCGGATGGAGCGGACGAGATCAGGGTCCGCGGCGAGCCGGGGCTGCCCGGGTGGTGGCGGACCGAGCGCGGCAGCGGGCTGCACATGATGCCGGTCGCGGTGCGGCCCTACGACGGGACGCGGTTCGGACCCGTCGAGACACCTGCGGGTGTTGAGATGGACGAGCCCGGGCCGGCGGCGGACTTTGCGGGCCGGTGGGCGGTGGACTTCTCAGATGACGACGAGATGTCGATCGGCGTGTTCGAGGTCGATGACAGCGGCATCGCGACGGGGACGTTCCTCAACGCGACGGGCGATTACCGGTATCTCGCGGGGCGTGTGGACGGCGACCTGATGCGGCTCAGCGTGTTCGACGGTGCGCACGGGTTCCTCTTCCATGTCCGGATGCGGGACGACGGCACGATCGCGGGTGATTTCTGGTCGTGGTCGTGGCATCACGAGACGTTCACGGGCGTGCGTGATGACACCATCGAGCTTGCGGATGCGTTCGAGACGACGACGGCGCGTGCGTCGGGCAGCGAGATCGAGCAGCTGGCGTTCCTCGGGCTCGACGGGACGAAGAAGCCGATCGGGGCGATCGCGCCTCCGGGCACGGCGCGGATGGTGCTGATCTTCGGGTCGTGGTGCCCGAACTGCCACGACGCGACGGAGTACCTCAAGGAGCTCAACGAGCGGTACGGGCCGCGGGGTCTGAAGATCTCGGGTCTGGCGTTCGAGCACTCGATGGAGCCCTCGGTGGTGATTCCGCGGGTGGAGCAGTACCTCGAGAACGAGGACGTGCCGTGGCCCGTGTTGATCGCGGGGCTGAGCGACAAGGACGAGGCGAGCGCGGCGTTCCCCGCGATCGACCGCGTGCGGGCGTTCCCGACGACGATCTTCATCGCGCCCTCGGGAGAGGTGGCGGCGGTGCACACCGGGTTCACCGGGCCCGCGACGGGCCAGGCGTATGTCGAGCTGCGCGAGCGGTTCGAGTCGTTGATCGAGGAGATGCTCGCGTCGCGGTGAGCGGCCGCGAACAATCGGGCGTGCCGAAGAAGAAGCGTGATGCCGTTCCGAGTCCCCGCCGATCGGCAGTGGGGGTGGTGAAGCGTCTGCGCGCCGAGGGGCACGTCGCGTATCTCGCGGGCGGGTGCGTGCGCGATGAGCTGCTCGGGATCGAGCCCAAGGACTTCGACGTCGTGACCGACGCGACGCCCGAGCGGGTGGCGGAGCTGTTCGATCGGACGAGTCTGGTCGGCGCGGCGTTCGGCGTGGTGCTCGTCCGGCACGGGCGCGGCAGGACGACGGAGGTCGCCACCTTCCGGACGGACGGCGAGTACCGCGATAAGCGGCGGCCGGACGGGGTGGTGTTCTCGACGCCCGAGCAGGATGCGCAGCGGCGGGACTTCACGGTGAACGCGCTGTTTCTTGATCCGCTCGAGGAGGACCCTGCAAAGCGGGTCATCGACTTTGTCGGCGGTCGTGCGGATCTTGAGAAGAAGCTGGTGCGCGCGGTCGGTGATCCGGAGCAGCGGCTTGCGGAGGATCATCTGCGGGCGCTGCGCGCGGTGCGGTTCGCGTGCCGCCTGGACTTTGCGCTCGAGCGGCGGACGGGCGAGGCGATCGAGGCGTACGCGGCGGAGCTTGTGGGCGTGAGCCGCGAGCGGATCGGGGAGGAGTGCCGCAAGATGCTCGGGCATCGGCGGGCGCCGCGGGCGGTGAACCTGATACACCGGCTCGGGCTGGATGGGCCCGTGCTCGGGGTCGAGCCGATGGGGCCGATCGGGCTCTCGGTGCTGCGTGCGGTCGCGCGGCACGCGGCGTTCGTGACGTCGCTCGCGGCGTGGTTCCTCGATCGGGGCGTCTCGGTTGATTCTGCGGAGCAGATCGATGAGGCGGTCCGGCTCGCCCGCGCGGGGCTGTGCCTGAGCAACAAGGAGCGCGACGCGCTCCGAGGGGCGCTCGAGACGTTCCGTGGGATGCGGTTGGACTGGGACGTGCTCGCGGTTGCGCCGCGGAAGCGGCTCATGGCGCGGCCCGGCTTCGAGGACGGGTTCCGGGTGCTGGCGGCGACGGACTTTGGGGTCGCGGCGCGGCTGCAGGACGATTTCGAGGCGCTCGCGCGGATCGGCGGCGGGATCCGGCCGACGCCGTTCGTCACGGGCGATGACCTGATCGAGATGGGCGCTGAGCCCGGGCCGGGGTTCCAGGTGTGGCTGGACGAGCTTTATGATCGGCAATTGGACGGGTCGATCACGGAGAAAGATGCCGCGATGTCGCGAGCGCGGGAACTCATCGGGGTCTCGGGCGTCGAATAGGCGTTGGGTTGCGTTTTGGGTGACGGGTGCGCCCGGACGGAATACGAACGATTGTGAACATGTTTGAGAAACGACCCATGGAGGCTGTGTCCATGAAGGCTTGGAAAAACAGGATCGGGCTGGGTGTGCTCGGTGTGGCGGCTGCCGTCGGTTTGGGCGGGGTGTCGCTGGCGTCGGGTGCGACGAGCGGGACGTCGGTGACGGCTCAGCCGGTCGAGAAGCTCGATGAGCTGGTGATGCGCGACGGGCGGGTGATCCGGGGTGTGATCCTCTCGGAGAACACCCTGAAGGTGGAGATCCGGGCGATCATCGGCGGCATCGAGGCCACGGTGACGTACGACAAGATCAACATCCTCGCGATCAACCGGGATATCGCGGAGATCCCCGCCGAGGGTGGGGCGGCCGCGGCGGCAAAGGCTCTGGATGAGGATCCTGTCGGCGCTGCTCCGCGCGTGGATGCGCAGGGGCGTCCGATCGCGAAGGTGTACCACGCGACGCTGGACGGCTTCTTCGGGCGCGACATCGTGCCGGAGGTGCTGCGTGATATCGTCGATGACGCGCGTGACCAGTCGCCCGACTATCTGATTCTGGAGCTCGACAACGAGTGGTTCCTTCCCGAGGGCACGCAGGGATCGTTCGATCAGTATGCGGCGGTCGAGGAGCTGGAGCCGATCCTGACGACGGAGATCCAGCAGACGTGGGACAACCCGCCCCAGATCATCGTGTGGGTGAAGAACGCGATGGGCGGGGCGAGCATGATCCCGTTCACCGCGCCCACGATCTACTTCCACCCGCAGGGCCGGATGGGCGGCATCGGGTCGCTCGACAACCTGTTTGATGGTGTCGGCGACGAGGTGGTGCGTCAGAAGCAGCGGTCGCTGCGTCTGGCCCGCGCCCAGGGCATCGCGATCAAGGGCGGGTACGACTACCGGCTGGTGAACGCGCTGGCCCGCAAGAGCTACGAGCTGAGCTACAAGCTCGAGGGCGGTCGCGCGATCCTGATGGAGGGGTACCACGACGGCCGCGACGAGTACGTCCTGACCGACAACGGCGAGGGCAACCGCGAGGATTCCGAGGAGGAGACGCGGCTCGGCACGGGCAACGACGTCCTGACGCTACGCGGCCGCGAGGCCGTGCTGCTGGGTGTCGCGGAGGACACGCTCGCGGAGACGCTCGATGACATCCTCGATGACCTAGGTGTCCGCCGCGGCGCGGAGATCACGACGGGTCGTTCGGAGCAGCTCAAGCGCACGTGGAAGAACGGGATCCGGTCTGCCGAGCGGGAGCTTGAGGAGACCGTCCGCGACATGAACGAGTTCCAGGGTGACACGCCGCAGCAGACGATCGGGTATCAGATCCGCAAGCACGAGGAGATCCAGCGCCTGGTGCGGCGGTACGGCACGGCGCTCGATCTTGGGACGCTGCTGCCGCCGAACATGGTGGGGCAGGACGCGGCGGGCACGGTGGATCAGATCGATCTGCTGATCGAGTTGCTCCGGATCGAGTTGATCCAGGCCAATCGTTAAGCCCACAGTCCGGATCGCTGACAACCGAACACATTCACTTACAACACTGCACGGGAGAGTTCCCATGAAGATGGTCAGGAACATGCTGAATCGGGCGGCTCGGGCGGCGGGCGTGGTCGCCGCAGCCGGGGCGCTGATGGTCTCGACGGTCGCGTCGCTCGCGGACGTCGTGGTGCTCAAGGACGGTCGCCGGCTCGAGGGCCGGATCATCCGCGAGATCGAGGGCTCGGTGTTCATCATTCTGAACACGGGCATCAACGCCGAGCGTTTCATCGCGGCGTCGGAGATCAAGGAGATCATCCGCGACGCGGGCGAGGAGGCTCAGGTCAACGAGGACCCGGTCGATCCCGAGGCGGCGAAGGAGAACGAGACGCCGTGGCGTGCGGGCGTGCCGCGTGGTCTGGTGATCACGCTCGAGGGCACGGTCGGGACGAACATGACCGCGGAGAACCTGCGCAACCTCATCCCGATCATCGAGAGCGAGATCGGCGAGGGTGGCATTGTGGTCTTCAAGGTGAACTCGGGCGGCGGCATGCTTGCCGAGGTCGAGCCGCTGTCTGACGTGATCGAGCTGGAGTACAAGACCAAGTTCCAGGTCGTGGCGTGGATCGAGTCGGCGATCTCGGCGGCGGCGATGACGGCCCACAACCTCGAGGACATCTACTTCATGCCCGAGGGCAACTACGGCGCGGCGACCGCGTTTAGTGGTGCGCTCGAGGCCGTGAAGGATTTCGAGTACCTCGAGATTGTGCGGATGGCCGAGGAGCTCAGCCGGCGCGGCGGGTGGGACAAGGACATCATGCGGGCGATGCAGGGCGATCCTGACGGCACGACGCCGCTGAGTGTGAGCCGCGATCCGGATACCGGCGAGATCGAGTGGACGCTCGACGAGTCGGGCCGCGACGGCGGTGAGAACGCGGCGCTGCTGAACCCGGCGGGCGAGGTGTTCACGTTCAACAGTGTGCAGGCCGAGTACTGGGGCTTCAGCCGCGGCACGGTCGCGACGCTCGACGAGCTCACCCGGGCGATGGGCTATCAGGAGATCGACTGGGTGGGCGACGAGGTCCGCGGGCTGGTGCACCCCGTGAGCAAGGCGGAGCGCGAGAACCGCAAGTGGCGCGAGGCTCAGGGCACGGATGGCACGCGGTTCGACAACGCGCTCGCGAAGTTCCAGCTCTACTTTGATGCTTTGGGCGGCGGCCGCGGCGGCGGTAACGAGGTGACCGCGAAGATCGCGGGCCGTGCACGCGAGGCGCTGCGTGAGATCCGTCTGGTGGTCCGCAACAACCCGACGTTCGGCCTGATGATCGTCGGCACGCGGGATTGGGACGACTTCAACGAGTGGTACCGCGATCAGGAAGACGCGATCCGCCGCGCGGCCCGCTGATCCGATCCCGGACCGAATCTGACTGACCGGCACGGGCCCCGCGCGGGCCCGTGTCTATTTTTGTCGGGTGTACGATCGTGCCGAGAGCACAGATGAACAAGGAGCTCACCGCATGACTACGCCCGCCTCAACGCTCGTCCCCGCTTCGCTCGATGCCTCGGAGTGGGAGGCGATCCAGCCGATCTTTGAGACGCTGCGGATGCGGGAGGTGTCGTCGAAGGCGGAGCTGGAGGCGTGGCTCGCGGACCGCTCGGAGCTCGAGGCGGCGTGCAGCGAGTCGGGCGCGCGGCTCTACATCAACATGACCTGCAACACCGAGGACGAGTCGGCGTCGAAGGCGTACCTCGCGTTCGTGGAGAACGTCCAGCCCAGGATCAGCCTGGCGTCGTTCGAGCTCGACACGGTGCAGGCGAAGCTCGCGGGCGATCTGGGGCTGACCGAGCCCCGGTACGAGGTGCTCAACCGCGACACGGACGCGGACGTGGAGCTGTTCCATGAGGAGAACGTGCCGGTCAAGACCGAGCTGGCGGCGCTGAGCCAGAAGTACCAGTCGATCGCGGGCTCGATGACGGTGGAGTTCGAGGGTGAGACGAAGACCCTGCCCCAGATGGCGAAGATCCAGGAGTCCACGGACCGCACCCGGCGCGAGGCGGCGTGGAAGGCGGTCGCCTCGCGGCGGCTCGAGGATCGCGACGCGATCGACGGCGTGTTCGACGAGATGGTCGCCAAGCGGCACCGGCTCGCGCGCAACGCCAACCTTGCGACGTATGTCGATTACGCGTTCGCGTCGATGCACCGCTTCGATTACACACCCGCGGACTGCCTGAAGTTCCACGACGCGGTCGAGCAGGAGATCATGCCGTTCTGCGGTCGGCTCGACACGGACCGCAAGAAGGACCTCGGGCTCGAAGCGCTCAAGCCGTGGGATCTGGGTGTGGATCCGAAGGGGCGAGAGCCGCTGAGCCCGTTTGACGGGGGCGCGGACCTGGTCGCGAAGTCGCGGCGGGTGTTCGAGGCGCTCGATGATGAGCTGGCGAACCTGTTCTTGCAGCTGGGCGACGGCACGAACTCGAACGGGATCGCCGACGGGCATCTGCTGGATCTGGACAGCCGGCGCGGCAAGGCGCCGGGCGGGTATCAGTACATGCAGGACCGGTCGCGGCGGCCGTTCATCTTCATGAACGCGGCGGGCGTGCACCGTGACGTGGAGACGATGGTGCACGAGGCGGGGCACGCGTTCCATTCGATGCTGTGCGTCGCGGAGCCGTTGCTTCACTACCGGCACAGCCCGATCGAGTTCGCGGAGGTCGCGAGCATGTCGATGGAGTTGCTGTCGATGCCGTATTGGGGTGTCGAGGGCGGGTTCTACGAAGACGAAGCCGACCTGCACCGGGCGCAGCGGAAGCAGCTGCAGGGGACGCTCTCGCTGCTGCCGTGGATCGCGACGATCGATGCGTTCCAGCACTGGATCTACCAGAACCACGAGCACACGCGCGACGAACGCACCGCGGCGTGGAACGCGCTCATCGATCGCTTCGGTCTCATGGGGCACCGCGTGGACTGGGACGACGAGACGGCGGCCTCGCGCGACACGCGGTGGCACGGGCAGGGGCACCCGTTCGGGAACCCGTTCTACTACATCGAGTACGGCATCGCGCAGCTCGGTGCGCTGCAGCTGTGGGCGCAGTCGGTCGAGCGGGGCGAGGCGGTGGCGCTCGCGAACTACAAGAAGGCGCTGAGCCTGGGCGGGTCGCGTCCGCTGCCCGAGCTCTTCGCGGCCGCGGAGATCGAGTTTGATTTCTCGGCGTCGATGTTCGCGCGGCTGCGGGATCTGGTCGAGGCACGGCTGGCGGAGATCCCCGACGCGTAAGCGGGTGCCGGCTCGGTGACGAATCGGTGCCGGGCCGGTGACGGCTCGGGGCTGGGAACTTTTTTCCGGATTCGGCGTCCTGATCCCGTGAGAGCGGGGTACGGACGCCGCTTTCTTCTTGTCCTCGGCAGCATTTCACGGCCCGGTGCGGGCCACGCCGAGCGACGGGAAAGTTCGATTCATCCCGGTTTCTGAGGAGCACTGTCATGTTTGCGAAGAATCGCCTGTCGTTGGCGGCGCTGTCGGTCTGCGCCGGTCTTGCCGCCGTGTCACCGTTCGCGACCACCTCCGCTTCGGCCCAGGTCACCTTCCAGGAGCACGTCGATACCGGCGGGCGTGAGAAGGACTTCGACGTCTGGCGTACCCGTGACGGCGGCTACGTCTCGACGGGCTTCCGCATCGGGCAGCAGACCGGCACGCAGGACCTGCTCATCACCCGCTACGACCCGATGGGCGATCTCGTGTGGCAGGTCGCGTGGGACGGCGGCGGCCGCGACATCGGCTACTCGGTCCAGGAAACTGAGGAGGGCTTCGTTGTCGCCGGCGAGACCGACAGCTTCGGGCCTGACCTCGGCATCGTGGTGCTGGGCCTCGACCCGGGCGGCAACTTCAAGTGGACCACGCTCGTGCCTGGCCGCATCGACGCGGACCCGCTGCACGATCCCTTCCCGGGCGTCGCGCTCGATCAGGCCCCCAACGGCGACATCGTTGTTGTTGGCTCGATCGATCTGCGGACGGTGCTGCCGCTGCTGCAGAACCCCGCGGGCGGCCCGCCCTTCACGGTCGGCGGCCTGCCGGTGGTGAACCGCCTCGATCGGAGCGGTGCCTACCTCGGCACCGCGGTGATCACGGATCTCGGACTGCTCGAGCAGGGCTTCGAGCAGTTCCACTACAACTTCACCGACGTCCGCGTGGTGCGGGGTGACGGGCAGCCGAACGACCTCGGCGCGGACTACGACATCATCATCTCGGGCACCTGTGCTCGCATCGACGACCCGATCGGCAACCCGTTCGACCCGACCCGCCCGCTCGGCTCGCCCATCCCGTTCGCGGGTCGCTACGACGCGTTCCTGCTCCGGACGAACGAGGACGTTGTGCCGTTCTTCGCGAAGTCGTACGACTTCACGACGGACCGCTTCAACCCCAACTTCCCGAACTCGGGCGACTGGGGGCACGGCCTCAGCGTGAGCCGCGAGGACAGCCAGGGCGTCATCGTCGTCAACGGCAAGACCGACTACGGCTCGACCTTCGGCCAGGCGAACGTGCCGGGCGTCTCGGGCATCTTCGGCAGCCACATCTTCGTGACCGATCCGGGCGGCAACCTCGTCGCGTCGCGTCGCTACGAGATGTTCGGGCAGGACAGCAACATCTTCAATGGTGTCCCGGGCTACGCCGCCGTCGAGATCAATGACGACAACCCGAACCGCGAGCCGGTGATCGTCCAGACGGGCGACGGGCTGCTCGCGAACACCGTGAACGCCTTCCTGCACGAGGTCAGCACGTCGCTGAGCACCAATTTCCTCAACGCGTACGGCGGCTTCAACCGCACCGCGGGCGAGTCGCTCACGGTCAACCGTCGCGGCTACACCGTTGCCGGCGAGTTCTTCGGCTTCGATCCGGATCTGCCGCCGACCAGCCTCGATCAGTACCTGTTCAAGACCGATGACATGGGTAAGACGCCCTGCCTGATCGAGCGGGTCGTGGCCGAGGACTTTGACCGGATGATCGCCCGCGACACCCCGGTGGCGTGCGTCTACCCGCAGCTCTTCGAGCCGCTTGACGACCTGACCTACCGCGTGGACGGCCGCCTGCTGGTGCTCTGCAAGGACGTCCCGATGAACTGCAACCCGTGCCCCGATTACGACGGCAACGGCATCGTGAACATCTCCGACCTCTTCGCGTTCATCGGCGACTTCACGTCCACGCCCCCGAGCCCCTGCACCGACGTGGACGGCAACGGCGTGATCAACATCTCCGACCTGTTCTTCTTCATCCGCTGCTTCACGACCTTCACGCCGTGATCCGGTCCTGAACCCCCGTTTCTCCGTCGTCCGTGTGGGCGGCGGACCGATCAACCCGCGGGACGCTCGCCGATTCGTCGGCGGCGTCCCGCGGGTCTTTTTGCGTGGTTCTGCTTGGATCACACACCGAGGCGCTGCGCGAGCCACATCAGACCCGGGATCACGAGCCATGTCAGGGCGATCACCATGAGCAAGGCGAGCAGCGCTGTCTGCAGGGGCATGGGCCAGTCGCCGATGAGCGGGTTCAGCGCGTACAGCAGGATGGTGATCGTCGGCCAGGCCCCGATGAACGTGATCGTCGCCTGCCTGAGTCTGTTCGGTCTGCTCGCCTCAGCCATGAAACACATTGTCGCGTTCGCGCGCGGCGGATCCATCCCTCGCGATATCTTCTGCGGATGGCCGCCGAGTACAGAGACTTCGCGAAGCTCGATATCCGCGTCGCTGAGATCATCTCGGCCCGCGTCAACGACAAAGCGCGCCGCCCGGCGTACGTCCTCGAGCTCGATTGCGGCCCCGAGCTCGGCGCAAAGACGTCGAGTGCCCAGATCACCGAGGCCTACACGCCCGAGTCGCTCACGGGGAAGCGGGTGCTGTGCGTCGTGAACTTCCCGCCCAAGCGGGTTGCCGGGGTGAAGAGCGAGGTGCTGGTGCTTGGGGTGCTGTCCTCGGGCGGCGAGGGGCCGGTGGTTCTGGTCGGGCCGGACGATCACGCCGGCGTGCGTCCGGGCGACCGGCTCGCGTGACTACCGTGGTGCCATGCCTGACGCACCGAGCAGTAATCACGCCGCGATGACGCCCGAGGAGTTCCGCGAGCAGGGGCGTCGGATGATCGACTGGATCGCCGACTACTGGAAGTCGGTCGAGCAGCGTGGCGTGACCGCGCCGATCGAGCCCGGCTCGGTGTACGCGGCGCTCCCGGACGGGCCGCCCGAGTCGGCCGCGCCGACGGCCGAGACGTGGGACGGCATCTTCCGCGATCTCGACGAGATCGTCGCGCCGAACCTGATGCACTGGCAGCACCCGAACTACTTCGGTTTCTTCCCTGCCAACTCGAGCTTCGCGGCAATCTTGGGCGAGCTCGCGTGCGCCGGCATGGGCGTGCAGGGCATGCTCTGGGAGACGAGCCCCGCGATCACCGAGGTCGAGACGCGCGTGCTCGACTGGATGGCGGACCTGCTCGATCTGCCCGAGAGCTACCGCTCCACCGCGACGCACGCGGCGCTCGGCGGCGGCGTGATCCAGGGGACGGCCTCCGAGGCGACGCTCGTTGCGATGGTGGCGGCCCGTGCCCGCGTGCTCGATGCGGACCCGAACGCACGGCCCGTGATCTATACCTCCACGCAGTCGCACAGCTCGGTGATCAAGGCCGCCATGATCGCGGGCCTTGCGCGGCATCCCGAGGACCGCGAGCACCTGCGTGTGATCGGGACCAACGCGGATCTCTCGATCGACGTCGAGCAGCTCCGCGCGGCGATCGACTCAGATCGAGCCGAGGGGCGAGCTCCGGCGTGGATCGGGCTGACCTCGGGCACGACGGCGACCGGCGCGTTCGACGACATCGCGGCCGTCGCGGCGATCCGCGATGAGCTCTGCCCGCGGGCGTGGATCCATGTCGATGCGGCGTGGGCGGGCGTCGCGGCGGTGTGCCCGGAGCACCGCGGCTTTCATGCGGGTCTGGAGCACGCCGAGAGCTACGTGACCAACGCCCACAAGTGGCTGCTCACCAACTTCGATTGCTCGATGTTCTACACGAAGGACCGGCGCTCGCTGAACCGGGCGATGTCGATCAATCCGTCGTACCTCAAGAACGCGGCGTCGGAGGCCGGCGCGGTGATTGACTACCGCGACTGGCACGTCGAGCTGGGCCGGCGGTTCCGGGCCCTTAAGCTTTGGTTTGTGCTCCGGCAGTACGGCGTCGATGGCCTGCGGTCGCACATCAGACGCCACGTCGAGTGGACGGAGGCGTTCGAGACGCGGCTGCGCCGGGACGAGCGGTTCGATCTGCCGACACCGCGGTCGCTGAGCCTGCTGACCTTCCGGCTGCGTGCGGGCGATGAGCCGACGCGCGAGCTGCACCGGCGGCTGAACGCCAGCCGAAGGACGTACCTGACGCACACGCTGATCCCGATCGAGGGCGCGGAGCGGTCGGTGATCCGGTTCTGCATCGGGGCGCCGCTGACCGAGCGTCGGCATGTGGACGACACGCTCGAGTTGATTCGTGCGACGGCGGGCGAGGTCCTGAGCGGGTAACTTGCGTGTGATGCTCCGAACGCTGACACCGATCCTTGTAACACCGATCCTGATGACGGCGGCCGTCGTGCTGAGCGGCTGCGTGCCCGGCGAGGTCTCGGACTTCGAGCTTGCCGAGACGGTCGAGCGGCGGGACGCGTTCAACGTCTCGCGCGAGGTGCTGCTCGATGTCGGGTTCATTCTCGATCGCGTCGATGCCGGCGCGGGGGTGATCACGACGAAGCCGAAAGAAACGGTGGGCCTGATGACCCCGCGCGACCGCGAGCAGCGGACGCTGGGCCAGGAGTGGCAGGACACGGTCAATCATCAGTCGCGCGTGGTCGCGGTCTCGATCGTGCCGGGCGAGCCCGACCGGGTTGTGATCGAGGCGACGCTCTACCGCCGCAACCGGCCGGGGCGACGGATCGAGACCGAGTCGATCGGGACGTCCACGCGGTCGCAGATGACGGGCGATGAGGACGCGCTGTTCGATGTCCCGATCCGCCGCGACGCGGCGCTCGAGGCGTACCTCGCGCGGCTCATCGCGGAGCGGCTCGGGATCGAGATCGCCCGCTCAGGCGTTACGGATCCGTGAGCCCATCGACGAGCCGCCACAGCTGATCCAGATCGAGCGGTTCGGGTGGCTGCCGGTTGGTCTGCTGCCGCACCACGACGAGACGTTCCTCCGGCACAACAAAGATGAACTGACCGAGGTAGCCGTCGGCGTAGTAGGCGCGGGTGGGTCCGTCGGATTCTCGGATGAACTGCAGTCCCTGATCGCTGGCGCGCTGTCGCCACTGCATGAGCGTCTCGCGGCCGAGGATTGATTCGAGCTGCGCGAGCAGTTCGCTCCGTGGCGCGGCATCCGGTCGGATCCCACGCAGCGCCTCGATGATTTCAGCGTTGAGCTCTGAACCTGCGATCAGGGTCTCGATCGCATCGGTCTGGATCTCGGCATCCCAGGCGTCGGCGGGACGGCGCCACCAGAGCAGGCCCACGCGCGGGTACAGATCAGTCCCCGATGTCAGCATGGTGTCGAACCATGCGTCCGAGACCACGCGGCGGCCCAGGAAGACACCGCGGTTCAGCACGAGCACACCGACGCGGCCGGCATCGATCGCGTCGAGCTTGAGTCCCGCCATGCCGTGCGGATTCCCCGACGGGCCTCGGAACCAGGACCAGTTGCGGATCCCGAGCGGGGCAAGAACACGCTCCGCGATGTACTCGTCGGCCGGCCGGCCCGCGGCACGCCCGATCACCCCCATGAGCAGGTTCGTGGCGTTGTTGTTGTAGGCGAACGCTTGCCCGGGCTCGGACACGATGCTGGCACCGAGCGCGTACGCGAGCACGTCGTCAGCCGCATAGATCTCGGGTGTCCGGGTTGCGCCGCCGAGCCCGGACGTGTGATTCAGCAGCATGCGGATGGTGATCGCTTCGCGGCCGTTACCGACAAACTCGGGGAAAAGGTCGCGCACCGGCTGGTCGATGCTCTCGATCAATCCGTCGTCGAGGAGTGTCCCGACCGCGATCGCCGCGACAGACTTTGTCGCGGACATCAACTCGATCGGTCGGAGATCGCCGTCGGACCAGAGGTGCACGAGGGTGTTGTCGCGGAAGATCGCGAGTGCAGCGCCGCCGGTTCGCCTGATCTCGTGCTCGAGCGCTTCAGCCGCTGACCGGTTGATCGGTACTGTCTGGTTCGGGATGTGGTCCGTCGTAATCGCTGCAGGGATTGAGAGCCCTTCGTTCGGCGATTCGGCCGGGCCGTGGTAACCGCCGCGCTGGGCGGCCGCGGTCGATGCGGAGAGGACGCCCGCGATGACAAGTGTGGTGAAGCTCCGGTGCGGTTTCATCCGTCTCATCCTCCCCGTGATGGCGTGCTCTGACGCAACCGTTGGTTGGCCTCGGACGGCGTGTGATTTCGCGTCGATGTCGTGCGTGGTCCAAAACGCAAACGGCCCGGGTGCTCGACCCGGGCCGCGGTTGGCGTTTGGTTCCTGAGGTCGCCGCGATCAGTCGCGGAGCGGCTCGGCTCGGCGGCGTTCGCCGTTGACCGGCTGGGCGCGGCCCGCGGGGATGCCGATCTCGGCGGCCGGGCTCTCCTGGCGTGCGCCGTTGAGGGCGTTGGCGAGCGGCTGGCGGGCCGGCATCTGGGCGGCGTCGGTCGTCTGGATCTCGGGCTGACGCTGCTCGCTCGGGATCGAGCGATCGCGGATGCG
>JBCDKU010000063.1:0-15931 GCA_038746265.1 Planctomycetota bacterium | reverse complement strand
TGGATTCGAGTCGGATGGTGTCGCTCATGGGATCGCGTCCCGAAGGTCCCGGGGTGCCAAGAGGATACGTAGCGATCACGCCAAACGCCCGCGAATGCGGAAATCAACGGGTGAGCGAAGGTGGGGTTAGAGGGGCGAGACGGCGAACTCAGGATCGATCGCGAGGACGTTCCAGCCGGCGAGCGAGCCCGGGGTGCCGTCGATGGTGACGGGCTCGGCGATGTAGGGCTTGATGGATTCGAGCTCGGCGGAGCTCAGGCCGTCGCCCGTGGTGGTCACGAGGAGGTGGTAGGTGGCGGCCCCGCTCTCGTCACGGGTGACGAGGACGGGTGGGATACCCGAGGTGATGCAGAGGGTGGCGCAGGCTTTGTGCGCGCGTCCCTCGCCGGGCGACATCGCGCCCATGAAGCACTTGGCGTCCATGATCTCGCCGCGGCGGGCGGTGAGACCGGTGTTGAGGACGATCGGGACGGGGGGACGCGGGGTCTGGTCTGTGATGCGGATGGAGTCTTTTTCGGAGACTTCGAGCGAGATCATCTTGCGTCCGTCGCGCTGGAGGGGGTACCCGGTGACGACGGCTTGCTTGGGGCCGACGCGGAGGTCGATGCCTGCATCGACGAGGGTGTCGGTGGTGGGGGCGACCTTGGCGGGGCCGACGATCAGGTGGGCTTCGCCGTCCACGACGAGCATGGGGTAAGGGTCGGCGAGGAGCGTGCCCTCGTACTCGGTCGGCGTCGCGAGATCCCAGGAGCCCGCGGACCATTCGGGCTGGCTGGCGGCGATGCCGAGGGCGCCGATGCCCATGAACGCGACGGCGACCGGGAGCATGATCTGGATGAACCGTTTGTGTGCGCGCGGCAGCGGGAGGTAGCCCACGTAGAAGTCGTCGGCGTCGCGTGGGGCGAAGGGGTCGTCCGTCATGGCGTGCCTTCCTCGCTTTCATCAGCTCGCTCGACGTCGGGTTCTTCGAAGAGCTCGGTGTCGTCGGCGGAGGCCTCGAAGGGCGCGGGCTCGACTTGGGTGCCCTCGGGGAGGGCGTTCGGATCGACGTAGATCGTGCGGCCCTCGACGCGGACGCGGTAGGTGGCGACTTTCTCGGTGTAGGGCGGGGGGGATTGCCCGTCCTCGGGTCGGTACTGGTAGCCGTGCCAGGGGCAGGTGATGCAGCCGTCCACGATCTTGCCCTCGCCGAGCGGGCCGAGCTGGTGCTTGCAGACGTTGGAGACGGCAGAGACGGTGCCGTCGTGCTTGAAGACGGCGATGCGTTCCTGGTTGGCGAGGCAGACGACCTTGGCGCGGTTGTTGGGGATGTCGTCGGCGGTGCCGACCTCAACCCAGTCGGTGGGGTCTTCGCTCGCGTCGAGCGAGGCGGGGTCGGCGGTGTCGATGGGGCGCGGGGCGGCGAGGTCGCGGCCGAGCTCTCTGATGCCCGCGGCGGCGTGGAGACCCGCGACGGTGACGACGCCGACGCCCATGAGGATCGGGACGGCTGGGCCCTCGGTGTCGCGGAGGTAGCCCAGCGCGACGTGGCCGACAAGGGCGGCGTAGGCGACGTAGACGCCCATGTGCAGGGCTTTCCAGACCGTGGGCGAGAGGGTGTGGAGCCAGAAGTCGTGGCTGGTGGCGGCCATGAGGAAGAGGATCGCGAGGGCGATCATGCCGAGCAGCTCGTAGGGGAAGGCGGCGACGGAGGTGAGGCTGCGGCCGTCGAGGAAGGCGTGTACGGGATCGATCGCGCCGAAGCCGGCGTACCAGACGGTCGCGACGAGGGCGTGGACGAACGCGATCAGGAACATGGTGACGCCCAGGTGGCGGCGGTTGTAGAGGACGGTGTTGAAGCGCGGGGTGAGGCGGGCGAGCGGGCCGATACAGAGGATGACGTGCAGGAGGATGATCGCGGTGACGGCGGTTGACCGCATGATGAGTTCGGCGGGCCCGACGGTGCCCTTTGCGGTGAGGATCGTGACGAGCGCGAAGCCGACGATGAGCGCGAGGGCGGCGGCGGCCACGATGAGGTCGTAGACCTTCTTGTGCTTGTTCCAGGCGATCCAGGCGTAGTGGTTGGTCATGTGGGGTCAGGGCGACTGCGTTGGTGCCGCTGGTGTTGGCGTGGTTGGCGTTGGGCCTGTCGGGCGATCGAGGGCGGCCCAGATGACCAGCGCGGCGAGTGCCGGGAGGAGGATGGCCCAGACGAGGGCGTGGGCTTTGCGGTGGGGCTTGATCATGCGCGGGTGTCGTCTTCGCTGCCGGTGGTGACGGTTGTTGGCAGGATGGGTTCGCCGTCGTCGGGTTCGAGCTCGGAGGCGACGGCCCAGCGGAAGGCGAGCAGGGGCCAGAAGGCGGCGGATCCCGGGACGATCAGGAGGCGGAAGGCCCAGCCCGTGTTTCGGGCGGCGGGGTCGATTTTGGGTGCGCCGAGCAGGGCGAAGGGGACCGCGAAGGCGAAGCCGGCCGCGAGGTAGATCAGCGCGGCGTAGGTGATGTAGCGGATGACATCGATCATCGGACACCAACGTAGCGGGGCGAGCGACGCGGTGCGATTTCTGCGAGGATGCGGCGGTCTTCGGGGCGCGAGCCGTCCAGACTGGAGCAAGCGGGATGAAGAAGGTCGCGGTGGCGGTGTGGGACGAGCTGGAGCCGTTGACTCCGGCTCACGCGCTGGTGGCGGACGTGGATCTGGTGGTGATCCGGTACGAGCGGGGCGGGGTGGATCAGGTGAGCGTCTTGTACGGGCGCTGCCTGCACCGCGGGGCGCAGCTCTCCGATGGTCACATCGACGGCGAGAACCTGATCTGCGGCGTGCACGGCTGGGACTTCCGGTACGACACGGGGGTCAGCGAGTACAACAACGAGGAACGGCTCGAGAAGTTCAAGGCGTTCATCGAGGACGATGACGGCGTCGCGAAGGTGTTCGTCGATGAGGACGAGGTGCGGTCGTGGGAGCAGAAGCACCCGCAGCCGTACGACCGCGAGGCGTACCTCGGGCAGTATCAGGATCCGACGGGGACCGAGGATGAGCCGCACAACACGCTGATCCAGTCGCTGGCGCGGGATGGGCTGAGCAAGTTTGGGCATCACGGGCCGTCGGCGGCGATGGGCGTGCCGCGGGGCGAGTTGCCGCTGTGGGACGATCTGCAGATCGTGACGGGGCAGATGGCGCGGAAGCCCTTGCTCGATGATCACGAGGTGGGGACGGAGGTTGTGATCGGCCCGGGTGCGGCGAAGCCGTTGCGGCTTGAGATCCCGCTGTTTGTGACGGACATGAGTTTCGGGGCGCTCTCTGCTGAGGCGAAGATCGCGCTGGCGAAGGGCGCGGACCTTGCCGGCACGGGCATCTGCTCGGGCGAGGGCGGGATGCTGCCCGAGGAGCAGGAGGCGAATAGCCGCTACTTCTATGAGCTCGCGTCGGCGAAGTTCGGGTACGCGCTCGATAAGGTGAAGAAGTGCCAGGCGTTCCATTTCAAGGGCGGGCAGGGCGCGAAGACGGGCACGGGCGGGCACCTGCCGGGCAGCAAGGTCAACGAGGTGATCGCGTCGGTGCGGGGGATTCCGGTCGGCACGACCGCGGTGAGCCCGGCGACGTTCCCCGATCTGCACAGCGCGGCGGACTTCAGGGCGCTCGCCGACGAGGTCCGCGCGGCGGCGGGCGGGATCCCGGTGGGGTTCAAGCTCAGCGCGCAGCACATCGAGGCGGACATCGACTTCGCGCTCGAGGCGTCGGCGGACTACATCATCCTCGACGGGCGCGGCGGCGGAACGGGCTCGGCTCCCTTGATCTTCCGCGATCACATCTCGGTGCCGACGATCCCGGCGCTGGCTCGGGCGCGGCGCCACCTGGACAAGGCCGGCCGCGGGCGCGGGAGCGAGACGCCGGTGACGCTCGTGATCACGGGCGGGCTTCGGGTGCCCGCGGACTTCGCGAAGGCGATGATGCTCGGGGCGGACGCGATCGCGGTCGCGAACTCGGCGATCCAGGCGATCGGGTGCCTCGGCATGCGGGCGTGCAGCAGCAACAACTGCCCGGTCGGCATCGCGACGATGAAGGATCACCTGCGCAAGCGGATCGAGATCGATAGGTCGGCGGAGCGATTGAAGAACTTCTTCGAGGCCTCGACGGAGCTGATGAAGGTGATGGCGCGGGCGTGCGGGCACGACCACCTCGGAAAATTCGATGTAGATGATCTGACGACGTTCAAGCCGGAGATGGCGCGGCTTTCGGGCGTGGCGTTTGGTGGGGTGGGCACGATCTAGATCGTTGATCGAACGGAGGCATCAGTATGACTTCGATCTCTCGGACGGCGCTTCAGGGTGTCGAGATCCCGCGGGTGCAGGCTGGGCCGCCGCTGGCGGACGCGTGGCGGGTGGCGACGCACGCGAGCGTGTATGCGCAGGTCGCGGGCGCGGCGTTTGCCGAGGCGGCCGACGACGGGCTGCGGTGGGCCGAGGATGACTTTGGTCGCGCGGTGCGCGGAGTCGGTGTCGGGAAGGACGGGGTCTACGCGGCGTTCAAGTTCGAGGGCATGGAGCTGGCGTTGATGCGGCCCGACGGGCGGACGGTCGCGAGCACGGTGCTGCGCGGGGTCGCGTGCGATGACGCGTACCGCTGGATGGCGGCGCAGTGTGAGCAGGCGTTCGGCGCGGCGAAGCGTGACCTGCCGGCGTACGCGCCGCCGACGATCTTTGCGCTCGATGCCGTGCCCAAGGCGCTCAATGACCTCGCGGACCTGCTCGATGCGTCGCGGGAGATTCTGGAGAAGGCGCGGCAAGCCGACGAGCTCTGCGGCGAGATCGAGCTGAAGGACCGGGCGCCGCGGATGGCGGTCGAGCTCGCTCCCGGCGAGGTGCGGTCGGCGGCGATCGCGTTCGGGTTCCACGGTGACGGCTGGTTTGCGCGGGCCGAGACGGCGGACGAGGCGATCGACTTCGAGGGGCTGATGGCGAAGCTGAAGGTCGGCGAGTGGATCGCCGACGCGGCGTCGAGCGTGCCGACGGCGTTTCTGCCCGTGGAGTCGCTCGCGGAGGCGGACTCGGCGGCGGGCCGGGGGGAGATGGTGGCGAACTTTCTTGGGTCGGCCGTGAACGGCCTGGCGCTGGTGCTCGGTGAGCGGGGGAGCGAGCGGGATGACTGACGGAAAGAGCAAGAACATTACTTGGCACAAGGTGGCCGAGACGGACGAGCTGCCCGAGGGACGTGTGAAGGCGGTGACGGTCGATCACGCGGGGTCGAAGCACAAGTACGTCGCGCTGACGCACTACAAGGGGCAGTACGGCGCGCTCGACAACCACTGCCCGCACCAGGGCGGGCCGCTCGGCGAGGGGTCGATCGAGTGCTCGGGCAAGAATGACGACGACGACTGCTACCTGCGGTGCCCGTGGCACGGGTGGGACTATCACCCGCTGACCGGCAAGCCGCCGGGCGGGTACGACGACGGCGTCGAGACGTACCCGGTCGAGGAGCGTTCGGACGGGATCTATGTCGGTCTCGAGAACGAGCCCGAGCACGTGCCGACGGTGACCGACGTCATGGCGGAGACCATGACGAACTGGGGCGTGACGACGGTGTTCGGCATGGTCGGGCACTCGAACCTCGGGCTCTCGGACGCGCTTCGGCGGCGGACCGAGGCGGGGAAGCTCAACTACGTCGCGATCCGGCACGAGGGCGCGGCGGCGTTCGCGGCGTCGGCGTATGGCAAGCTCACGTGGATGCCCGCGGGGTGCCTGACGATCGCGGGTCCCGGGGCGACGAACCTGCTCACGGGCTGCTGGGACGCGCGGGTGGACCGCGCGCCGCTTCTCGCCCTGACGGGGCAGGTGCAGCAGCAGGTCTTCGGGCCCGGGGCATTCCAGGAGCTGCCTTTGCGTGAGGCGTTCGGCGGCGTCGCGGACTTCAGCCATCTCGCGCTGCCCGATTCGAACCACGCGGAGCTGATGTCGCTGGCGTGCAAGCACGCGATCATCGAGCGCAAGCCGGCGCATCTGATCTTCCCGGATGACGTGCAGACGATCGAGGCGTCCGGCAAGGAGGCCGCGAAGCCGGACGGGCGCGTCGCGCCGGCGGCGATCGCGCCGCCCGCGGAGTCGCTCGACGCAGCCATCAAGCTGCTCAAGGGCTCCAAGCGGCCGGCGATTGTCGTGGGCTACGGCGCGCGGTCGGCGATCGGGGACATCATCAGGCTGGCCGAGGAGCTCAAGTGCCCGGTGCTGACGACGTTCAAGGGCAAGGGCATCATCGGCGACATGGGTGCTGTGTGTCAGAACCCGAAGCCAGGCGTCGGCGGGCATCCGCTCGGGGCGGGCGTGCTCGGGCGTTCGGGGACGCCCGTCGCGTCGTGGTTCATGAACGAGTCGGACGTGCTGCTGGTCTTCGGCGCGTCGTTCAGCAACCACACGGGGATCACGCCCAAGAAGCCGACGATCCAGGTGGACTACGAGCGGTGGCAGCTCGGGCGGACGTTCGCGGTGGACGTGCCGGTGTGGGGCGAGGTGGGCGTCACGGCACGCGCGATGCTGGATCGGCTCAAGGGCGCGCACAGCTCGATCGACCACACCGCCGAGATCGCGGAGCGGTGGGGGATCTGGCGCGAGGAGAAGGTCAGCCGCACGAAGGATGATCTGGGTGAGGGCGTGAACGCGGCGGCGCTGTTCGATTCGATGTCGCGGCTCACGCCTGCCGACGCGATCATCGCGGTCGATGTGGGCAACAACACCTACAGCTTCGGGCGGTACTTCGAGGCGTCGGGCGAGCAGGCGGTGTTGATGTAGGGGTATCTCGGGTCGATCGGGTTCGGGTACCCGGCCGCGATGGGCGCGTGGGCGGCGACGAAGGCGTACACGGTGTCGGACGACCCGCGGTTCGAGGCGTTCAAAGACCGGCCGGTGTTCTGCGTGACGGGCGACGGGGGGTTCGGTCAGTACGCGTGGGAGGTGAACACCGCGGTGCTGCACGGGATGAACATCACGCACGTCCTGATGAACAACTTCGAGCTCGGCAAGATCTCGAAGGAGCAGCGCGCGGGCGACTGGGACGTCTGGGCGACCAAGCTGAGCAACCCCAACATCGCGGAGTACGTCACGAGCTGCGGCGGGCTCGGGATTCGCGTCGAGAAACGCGAGCAGCTCGACGCGGCGATCAGGGAGGCGATGGCGTTCGATGGGCCGGCGACGGTGGAGGTTTTGACGGATGCGGAGTTGGTTTAAGCCGTCAGCGCCGGTGTAGCGGATCGAACGCGTATCAGTCCGCTTGTACCAGCGCCGAGAAGGCAGACCGCGCCGAGAGTGGCGGACATGATCCCGAGTGTCCCCGTCTTTGCGAGATCGTTCATCGGTAGCTCTTGAGGCGGTGAAGCGGTCAGCGCGATTGCTCGCGCGTACGAGATATTCGCGATGTATACCGCGTTGTGGATTTGCGGCATGAGGATGAGTGCTGCGCCTGCGCTGATCAGCGCAAGTTCAAAGGTGAGTTTCATACCTCCCGGTACGAGGTCGTTATCCAAGAGTTGCACGCTCTCAACTACCGCAGCTCCTCCTCCAGCAGCTTCAAGTTCCGCACGTTCGCCTTGAAGGCCACGTCGAAGATCAGGTCCACCAGGGGGATGAGGCCCACGAGCCAGTCGAGGCCGAGGTTGAGGAGCATCTTGAGGATGACCGGCCAGCGGACGCCGAGGCGGCGGGCTTCGAAGATCGGGTAGAGGCCCATGATCGCGGTGATGGTGTCGCCCGCGACGGGCAGGAGGCCCAGGATCGGGTCGAGCCCGAAGCGGATGGGCGTGCCGGGGATGGTGAATTGGGTGTCGAGGACGCTCGCGAGGCGGCGTGCCCGGGCGATGGCGGCGGCCTTTTTGGGATCGTCCGGAAGAGGGGCGTCGGGTTCGGCATTGGGTTTGGTCTTAGGTCGGTGGGAGCGGTCTTCTAACACGCTGGGAGGCTATCCCGGTGGGCGGGGGGCACAATCCGAGAACGAATTCTCATTAAGCCTTGACTCTGAGAACCGGTTCCCAATAGGCTTTCCACTGGAGGCAGTATTGATGCGTACGCGCACCCGTGCTGGTGGTTTCACACTGATCGAATTGCTCGTGGTGATCGCGATCATTGCGCTTTTGATTTCGATCCTGCTGCCGGCTCTTGGGTCGGCGCGGCATCGGGCGAAGGTGCTCGTGGACATGTCCAACATGCGGCAGCTGCAGATCGCCTCGACGGTGTACTCGGACGACTACAACGGCGGGCTCATCGATCTCGGGCTGGGTCACGGCGGCACCGTGTATGACGAGGGCGTGGCGTGGATCAACACGCTCGAGGACTACGCGTCGAATCCGCTCGTGCGGATCAGCCCGCTCGATACAAGCCCGCATCTTCCGGTGCGGCACGGCGGCGACGGCGTGCCCGTCCCGAGGTTTACCGATTCAGATCCTTCGATCGAGAACCGCGACGAGGGGCTTCGGCGGACCAGCTACGGGATCAATAACTATCTGACGTCGAACCCCCCGGACGACGCGATCAACCCGGTGGACGGGTACCGCTTCCTGCACGAGATCCCGGCTCCGACGTACACGATCCAGTTCTTGCACATGGCGCAGAGTGGTCAGTTCGCCGCATCGGACCACACGCACGTCGAGACCTGGCCGGCGTTTCTTGAGCCGTTGGTGCTCGTTCGCGCGGCCCAGAACGTCGAGTTCGACGCGGCGGATCCGCCGGCGGATCGTCGTGATCGGTTCTCGGCGTACTCGGGTGTCGAGATCTTCGATCCGTGGTGGGAGGATCTCACCGGGGAAGAACGGTCGAACTGGACCTTCGTCGATGGGCACGCAGAGACGCTGCCGTTCACGGAGGTCTTTCAGCAAGCCCCGCGGGGGGAGTGGGAGTTCCGCAGCGGCTCGTTTACGGCAACGCCGGAATCGCGCTTTGCGGTTAATCGGATGAACCCGCAGACGGCGAGGTAGCCACGCGGGTCGGACAACAACACGGCAGATGCCGCGTGAAGGAGAAGGTGATGAACGTCAATTTGAAGACGGGTGTGGTCGGTCTGTCCATTCTTGGCCTGACGAGCCCCGCGCTCGCGCAGCTCGACGAGGGCGATATCGGGGTCCAGCTCGATGACAACAACCAGATTGTGACCTCGCTGATCGCCGAGGAGGAAGAGGGAACCGACGGTGGTTTCGGCGGTGGCGCGTTCGGCCCTGAGCAGCGCGTCTTCATCGCCGAGATCGGTATTGTGGAGTTTGAGCCCAGCGACGGCACGCCGGGCAGCGGCGGCGCCGACGTCTTCCAGGACATTCTGCCCTCGGTCTCGTCGTTCTCGACGAACACGCCGGGCTTCGATTCGGGCCCGGGCGTCTTCGCTCCCGGCACCAATATCGGCTTCGACATTCTCGGCTTTGATGTGTTCGATCCGAGCATCGGCAGCTTCGCTTCGACCGCCTCGGTCCCGGGCGCGCAGCTCGAGTCGCTGCTTATCGAGTTCAACACCACGCTTCTTCAGACCACGGGCACCGTTCCCGGTATTCCGTTCGCGACGGCGTTCCCGAACGGTGGCCTCCCGGTGTTCTCGAACGGTCGCTCGCACCGTCACTTCAACTTCACGCTGCTGCCGGTCAACGGCGCGGGCACGGCGAGCCTCGCCGACCCGGGTGTGTACGCGCTGACGCTGCGTCTGACCTCGACCGATCCGAGCGTGATCTCGAGCGAGCCGATCATCCTGCTGTTCGCGTTCGGCGTGGCCGAGACCGATCAGCTCTTCACCGATGCGGTGAACGAGGCGCTGGCGCTGACGGCCGAGGAGGATCCGGTTGCCGCGAGCGTGGACTTCGACGGCAACGGCGTGATCAACATCTCCGACCTGTTCGCGTTCATTACCGCGTTCACGTCGCAGCAGCCGTAATCGATTGATTCGTGCCCTGCCCGCTGTTAACGCGGCGGGCGGGCATTCGGAAACCCCGTCCTTCCCGTTGGTGTTGCTCGGCTGCCACCAGACCGCGGCGCAGGCCTTGGTGCGTGCGCATGTGTCCGGTAGGATGCGTCGTGCGGTCTTTGCGGACGGCGACCGCGTGAAGGAGGGTGACGATGAGCCTGGGGAAGCTGGCGAGCGGTCTCGGTGCGTTCGGCGTGGCGGCGGCGACGGGTGCCGCGTCGGCGCAGGTCGATCCGGGCGACATCGGGCTCGGCATCGAGAACGGTCAGATCGTGACGTTCCTGCTTGGCGAGGATGAGGGCGGCGGGTCGGGGCCGCTGATGCTGCAGCGTGTGTTCCTTGCGGAGCTTGGTGTGGTCGAGTTCGAGCCCGGCGACGGCACACCCGGCAGCGGCGGCTCGGATGTTTTCCAGAGCGTGACGCCGGCGGTGTCGTCGTTCTCGACGAACACGCCCGGATTCGATTCCGGGCCCGGGGTGTTCGCGCCGGGGACGTCGGTGGGGTTCAACATCGCCGAGCCGTTCAGCGTGTACCGGCCGTCGCGGGGTTCGTTCGAGGCGACGACCGCGGTGTTTGTCGCGATCCAGGATCTTGTGATCGAGGCGCTGCTGATCGAGTTCAACACGACGATCTTTCAGACCAACGCCGCGCAGTTCGGGTTCCCGGTCGGGACGTCGTTCCCGAACGGCGGGCTGCCGGTGTTCTCGAACGGGCGGTTCCACCGGCACTTGAACTTCACGATGCTCCCGGTGAACGGCGCGGGGACGGCGTCGTTCGCGGAGCCTGGCGTCTACGCGCTGACGCTCGAGCTGACCTCGACCGATCCGGGCGTGATGCCGAGCGAGCCGATCATCCTGCTCTTCGCGTTTGGCGTGCCGGAGACCTCGCAGGAGTTCCTCGATGCGCAGGCCGAGGCGATCCGGCTGACGGGCGGTTCGGGCGGGGATCCGGTGGACTTCGACGGCAACGGCGTCGTGAACATCTCCGACCTGTTCGCGTTCATCGGCGCGTTCACGCAGACCCCGCCCGCGCCGACGACCGATTTTGACGGCAACGGCGTGATCAACATCTCCGACCTGTTCGCGTTCATCACGGCGTTCACGGCGTCGCCGTGAGCTGGCGTGATCAGGCCTGTTGCGGTCAGGTCGAGAACCGGTTGATGCCCTCGGTGACCTTCTCGAAGCTCTGCTGGAACGTCTGCGCGACGGTGCTCGTCGCCTCGGCGTTCGTGCGGAGCTGCGCGAAGGTTGCGGTCAGCTCGTAGATGCTTGTCGAGAGATCCTCGGTGGCGGCGTCGATCTGCGAGAGGCGTTCGGTGGTCTCGCGTGTGCGGCCCGTGACGGCTTCTGCCTGCTCGGCGGAGCGGTCCACGAGCTCGATGGTCTGATCTGCGGCGGCGTTGAGGCCGCCGATCGATTGCGAGATCTCGGTCGCGGCGGTCGCCGAGCGGTCGGCGAGCTTGCGGACCTCGTCGGCGACGACGGCGAAGCCGCGGCCGTGCTCGCCGGCGCGGGCGGCCTCGATGGCGGCGTTGAGCGCGAGCATGTTGGTCTGCTCGGCGATCTCGCCGATCGACGCGACGAACTCGGTGATCGCCCGCGTCTGCTCCGTGAACGCGCGGACGGCGTCTGCGGTGGACTTGACGTTGGTGCCGATCGCGGAGATGTCCTGCGCGGTCTGCTCGAGGGTCGCCTTGCTCTCGGACGCGACGTCGCGGACATCGCCCGTGCGCTTCGAGACACCGTCGGCGAGGTTCTCGAGCTCGTCGGCGATCGAGTTCATCTCGGCCGACCGGCTGCCGAGCTCGTCGCCGGTCTTGGTTGCTTCTGCTGAGGCGTTGTGGACGCCCTCGACGACGGACCGGAGCGAGCCGATGAACTCGCCGATCGACGCGGTGACCTCCTCGACTTCCTCGCGGGAGAATTTCGGGAGCTCGACAGCGAGGTTACCGGTTTGGTTGGTGCGGTCGAGGATCTCGGCGAGTGATCGTGACTCTTCGCTGATGATGCGCTCGCGTTGTTCGATTTCGGCCTCGCGTTCGGCGGTCCGGCACATGTCGTTGAGTGCGCGCTGGATGCCCGGGATCAGGAATCCGACCTCGATCAGCACCCAGACGGCGTGCTCGACCCAGAGGAAGCGGCTGACGGTCGTTGTGCCGTAGATCGACTGGGGCCAGAACAGGCCTCGGCCCGCATGGTCAGCGGCGATGAAGACGACCGCGGCGGCGAGGACCTTCCAGTCGAGGTAGAGCGAGAGGATCGCGAGGCTGACGAAGACGTGGAAGTGCCACTCGATGCGTCCGCCGCCGGCGTGCATGAAGAGGCTGCCGAACAGCGCCATCGAGATGCCGACGATGATGCGCGTCGAGAACGCGCCGGGGCGTAGCCGTGTTGCGAGGAAGCCGCCGATACCGACGAGCCCGCCCAGCACGATCGCCGCGGTGACGTGGGTGTTGGTGGAGCTGGTCTCGCCGATCCAGGTGCGGGGGGAGATGATGAGGGCCGTGAGGATGAGCGCGGGCCACTGCGCGAGCAGCAGCTTGCCGAGCAGCTTGTCGGTGCGGGTGTAGGCTTCCTGGCGCTGGCTGTGGTAGAGCTCGTGCGGATTCGAAGAGATCATGTTCGTTTCCTTCACAGGAGTCGCTCGGGCTTCCGGATTGGTCATTGTGTATCCCTCGTCGCGGCTTACTCGCTCGCGAGCGTTCTCGTGCTGCTGATCGGGCAACCGAATACAGGCGTGCTCGTGACCGCGGGCTCGCGGCCGTCGAGCAGGGCTCGGACCGCGGCGATGCCGGCGTTGTCGCCGCGCATGCCGCGTGCTTTCGTCACGCCGCCCTCGAAGCGGCGTGTTCCGTCGGTGTCGAAGAGGATCGCGTGACCGCTCGTGAGAGCACCGAAGCGCTCGGCGAGCGTGCCCGTGTGATCCTCGATGATGCGGACCTTGTCGTTCGTCGCGTCGCGGAGTGACTCGACGAGCAGGGTTGACGTCCATGAGGCGGCGACGGCGTCCGTCGCGGTGAACGGCACGCGGACGATACCGACCACATCGAGATCGGCAGGGGACTTTCGGATCACTTCTGTTAGCTCCGCGACCGAGGCGACCGTGCAGGGGCACTTGGGATGGATCGCGACGACCAGCGTCCACGCGCCGTCGCGCCGGTCGATCGACGTGAGCGGCCACGACGCGGGGGGCTCACCCACGGCGGACGGGCTGGTCATGTAGACATGCATCGCGCCGAGGCCGCCAACGGCAAGCCCGATCATGACAAACGGCAGGATGCCCAGAATTCGGCCCATTGAACAAGTGTCGGCCCAGAGGACACGCCGGATCGCAAACAGGGTCAAATCACTGGTGCGCCCGGCCCGTCCTCAGCGCCCACCCGCCGGAACGGGCGAGGGCTCTGCGCGACCTGGTGTCTGCGGTCCCCGGATCGTGCGAGCAAGTTGTCGCCCGATCGAGAAGGTGAGGATGCCGGCGAACAGCAGCGCGGAAACGCCTTGTAGTGCGGAGGCCCCGTGCTCGTGCAGCATCGCGGCCTCGGCGGTGGTGGCGGACGCGAGCAGCGCGTCCACGGCGAGCCCCGACGCGATCGCGACGACCGCGATCGAGGCGAGGTAGGCCGCGAGAGCCCTGCCTCCGAGATCCTTCCAGAGCCAGGTGATGGTCGCGAGGTTGGTCGCGGGCCCGGCAAGCAGCAGGACCATGCCCGCGCCGGGCGAGACGCCCGCGGCGATCAGGGCGGCGACGAGCGGGGTCGAGGATGTCGCGCAGATGTAGAGCGGCACGCCCGCGACGAGCACGATCAGCATCGCGATCCAGCCGCCGCCGAGGTGATCGGGGAGAGAGCCGGGATCGATCAGCGCCGCGACGAGGGCCGACATCGAGAGCCCGATCAAGAGCCACAGCGCGATGTCATCGAGGAGCGTGACAAAGGCGTACCGCAGCGCCGCGGCGATCTTGCTCGGGGGCTTGGGCTTCGTGGAACAGCACGATGACGCGGGCTCTTTCGGTGTCTCGGCGGAGCAGCATGCTGGCTTGGATGCCGCGCAGCCGCACGATGGTGGTGGTGCCTGCGTCAGCGCGACATTGCGCCTGCCGACGAGCATGACCGCGACGCCCGCGACGAATGCCGTAATGACCGCGATGATGGGCCGCGCGAGCGCGAACCAGGGGCCGAGCAGCGCCCACGTGAGCGGGATCGATTCCTCACCGGTCTGCGGCGTGGACACCGTGAACGCCGCGGTTGCTCCGGGGCCCGCGCCCTCCCGGCGGAGCCCGGCGGCGACTGGGATCACCGAGCACGAGCACAGGGGCAGCGGGATGCCGAGCAGACTCGCCTTCGCGATCGGGCCGAGGCCCTTGCCGCCGAGTTGCCTCGTGATCCAGCCGGCCGGGATGATTGCGTGCATGACGCCCGCGAACAGCAGGCCCACGAGGAGCCAGAACCCCGACTCGGCGAGGATGTGCCAGAACTCCGAAGCGAAGCGAGCGATGAACGAGCCGATGACGTCCATCCGTAACGATAGGTGCAGAGTTGAGGGACTAGGCCCTGTTTGACGGATCATGTTTGCAAGGTGGGACGGGCTTCCAGCCCGTCTTTATGGTCTTCCGATGCCGCTCGGACGGGCAGGATGCCCGTCCCACCGATCCGTCAAACACAACCTAGGTCAGGCTGTACTTCACGAGCTTGCCCAGCGGCACGATCTCGAGCGCGGCCTCGTGCGTCGCGTCGAGACTGACGAGCGGCGCGACGCCGGCTTCTTCGGCCTCGAGCCAGCGGCTCGCGCACAGGCACCAGCGGTCGCCCGGTTTCAAGCCCGGGAACTGATACTCGGGCCGCGGCGTCGAGAGGTCGTTGCCCTGCGAGCGGGTGTACTCGAGGAATTCTTCGGACATCTCCGCGCACACGACGTGCCGCCCGAGGTCCTGGGGCCCGGTCCGGCAGCAGCCGTCGCGGGTGAAGCCGGTCATCGGGTCGATCGAGCAGGGCTGGAGCGGCTCGCCCAGGACGTTCCGGTCGATCTCGACGGATTTGGTCGTGTTGGTTGGTTTGGCGATCATGCCGAGCGGATTCGCTCTTGCAGGCGGTCGTGGATGCCCTGATCAAACTCGGCGATATAGCGGAGATTGCGATACCGGTTGTCGTAGTCCATGCCGTACCCGATCACGAATAGGTCATCGATCTCGAACCCGACGTAGTCGGCGTCGTCGGGGTAGGGCTCGATCTGTGTACCGATCTTCTTGAGCAGGACGCACGTCGCGACCGACCGCGGCTCGTAGGCGTTGATCAGCGCGAGCGCGACGTGCAGCGAGTGGCCCGAGTCGAGGATGTCGTCGATGAGCAGCACGTCGTGCCCGGCGATCGATTTCGGATCGAGGATGCCCGCGGAGACGTCCACGTGCTCGCCCCGCGTCGTGCCCGAGTAGCTCGCGGTCTTGAGGAACTGCATGTTGACGTCCGCGCCCTGCATGTGCCCCAGCAGGTCGGCGGTGAAGATCGCCGCCCCGGAGAGCATCGTGACCGTCGTGACCGCGCGGCCGCCATAGCGGTCGAGCAGCTCTGCGCCCATCGCCGCCACGCGGGCGTCGAGGTCTGGTTTCGGGATAATCGGACGGAACATCTCGCCCGCGGTCTGGTCCGGCATCGCCCCCACACTACCCGACCAAAGCGGGCGGGGTTAGCTACCCGATGTGCATCGGGCGGGGCCCGGGCCGCGTACAGTGATGTGAAGGCGCATGCCCGCCGCGAGGATCCGAATCGATGCCGTACACGCTGCAGCCGGACGAAGGACTGTCGGTCGATGCCGACAAGATCGACTACATCGAGGGGCACGTCGATACGGGCGACCGCTGTGTGCTCAACTTCGGCCCCCAGCACCCCGCGACGCACACCACGCTGCGGCTCGTCCTCGAGCTCGACGGCGAGCGCATCGCGCGCTGCACGCCGCACATCGGCTACCTGCACTCGGGCTTCGAGAAGCTCGGCGAGCACCTCGACTACAACCAGTACGTGACCATCGTGTCGCG
>JBCDKU010000062.1:0-15951 GCA_038746265.1 Planctomycetota bacterium | reverse complement strand
GCCGACCTATCCGAGCCCGTGGAGCTTCATCCTGGCCTCGAGCAAGCCCCTCGCCGTCCCGCCGCCGACCGCGACCGACGCCCTGCTCAAGCAGTACACCGACCCGGCGTACAAGCAGGGCGACCATGAGCCCCTGCCGCTGCGCATGTACGACGGCGAAGCCCTCGTCGGCCTCGCCCACCTCCCCAAGCACCTCCGCGAAGCAATCGACGCGGAGACGGTCGTCTACACGAAGGACAACCCCCCGAAGTTCTTTGGGCAGGGGAAGCTGGGTGAGTGAGCCGGTTTCCGTAACAGTGAGATACGAGACAAGCAAGCAATTGCTTGAAGAGTTTTGCATCGCGTCAGCACGAGATTCATCGGAACACAGCCCAATCAGTGCCGGGTACCCCGGTCCTCGAAAGATCTCGGTGACGCTTGCTTCGCTTCAATGGCTCTCAATCCAATTTGGGGCCCCAGCGTTAGTCACTCTTCTCATCCCAGCAACGCTTGAAGAGCGACTCAACGCCTTCTTTCTGGGAGTCTTCATCGCCTATGGACTCATCTTTGGCGCGAACTTCCTGCTCGCTCGCAGCGGGCTTTCCAGGCGGCTGCAAGAAGCCGAGACTCGACACTACTCGAAGTATCTTGCCGAACGGATGTCTCCAATTATGCAAGATCCAGTCGAGGTGCGTGTAGATGATTTCGGTGTCACGTGGAAATCGGCGGGGACGGAACGACGCACACCTTGGGAGGAGGTCGCCTTTGCTGAAGACTTCGGGGGAACGATCATCATTTCGGAGATCCTCGGAGCCTCGACGATCGTGCCCGCATCAGCATTCGCGACAAATGAGGATCGAACTCGCTTTCTGGAGGTGGCAACCGATCACATCACCAAAGCTGGTGGGGTGCTCCGTTTTGCTGCGAAACACGATGCGATAGACGACCTCAGGTGTCCGTCATGTCAGTATGCACTCGCTGGCGCGCGTGGGTCGGTTTGTCCAGAATGCGGCGAGCGAGTAACCGCAGAGTTTATAGCGACTGCGATTGCTTCGAAGAACGAGCAACCGGCTCGTTCATTCAGACTGTGGTCGAAGAAGTAGGGGCCCAAACCCGTGCGCTACCTCTCCATCGATCTCGGCGACAAACGCACCGGCCTCGCCCTCGGTGACTCCATCACCAACCTCACCTCCCCGCTCAAGCTCATCGAGATCGACATCAACCACGCGGACGGCGAGACGCTGCTCCGGGCCCTCGACGATGCCTGGCGCGACGAAGCCGGGACCGACGCCGCGATCGTCATGGGGCTGCCGCTCAACGCCGACGGGACGGAGTCGCCCCGCTCGAAGCTGGTCCGGGCCTTCGCGAAACGGCTCGGGGAACGGACCGGGGCCGAGGTGATCCTGCACGACGAGCGGCGCTCCAGCATGGCGGCGGACGAAAAAATGGCGCGCAGTGGCCTGACTCATGCGCAAAAAAAGCGTCGTCGCGACGCCATCGCCGCGGCCGCCATCCTCCAGTCGTATCTTGATGAGCAGCGCTGACCCGATCAGCCGAACCGAACAGCGTGCGACCAACTGCCCGGAACCGGCTGGGCAACGCACTGGTGTCTGGATCGGTTGAACGGATCGAGCCGAATCGAGAACGAATGGCCATACCCCGACGCACAACCCTGTCCATCACACTCCTGACCGCGGCGGTCGCTGCCCATGCATCGGTCCAGGTGATCGCCCCGCCCGCGGTCGAGGTGTACGAGACGCCGGTGCCGGTCGCGCGGCCGGCCGTGCAGCCGGTCATGCAGCCGGTCGTGCAGCAGGACCAGCCCGAACCGATCCGCGCGGTCGAGATCCCCGATCACCGCCAGGAGCCGCCGCAGATCAACGACGCCGAGGGGCTGCTCAAGCTGATCGAGCGTTCGACGCAGGCGATCGAGGTCTTCCAAGCCGACGTGAGCTACACGCGCGTCTTCGGGCTCGCGGGCGACGAGCAGGAGCGGCGGGGCCGCTTGGTCTTCGAGAACCGTCGCCGCGCGGGCGCGGTCAACCGGCGGTTCTACATCGAGCTGACCGAGAAGGTCCTCGGCACGCAGCGCATCCCGGAGATCCAGCGGTACGTCTTCGATGGTCGCTACCTCGCCGAGGTGATCCCGGCCGAGTTCCAGGTCAACATCCGCGAGCTCGCGCGCGAGGGCGAGACCTTCGACCCGCTGAGCCCCGAGCAGGGGCTGTTCGTCGTGCCGGTCGGGCAGCGTTCCGCCGATGTGCTCGAGACGTTCGACGCCGAGCTCGTGGACAACACCGAGGCGCTCGAGCCGTTCAGCGCGGTCGTCAAGATGCAGGTGGACGCGCTGCAGCCCAGGCAGCTCAAGCTCACGCCCAAGCCCGGCAAGAAGGCGGCCGAGGAGTTCGACGAGATCCGCGTGTGGTACGACGTCCGCGACCCGCAGCGCGTGACGCCGCTGTTCGTCCGCACGTTCGACACCGACGGCGACGAGACGCGGGTGCTGTTCCAGAACCGCGTGATGGACGGACAGGTCAACGAGGACCTGTTCCAGATCCCGACCACCCCCCCCGACGGCCGCTGGGACATGAAGCTCTACCGCCTGCCGCCGCTACGACCGATCACGAACACCCCCAAGCCGCTGCCGACCGAGGAGCCGCCTCGATGAAGTCTGTTCTTGTCACGCTCATCGCGTTCGCATCGACTGCCATCGCCCAGGTCTCGCTGCCGGATCTCGCGCAGCAGGCCCAGGCCGACCGCAAGCCGCGGCTTATCCCCCCGCTGCTGCCCGCGGTCACCCAGCGGATCGCGGCGCCGTTCAACACCGAAGAAGAGCGCACCGCGCTGCGCATCGAGCACGGGCAGTGGACCGAAGACGACCTCGACACGCCCGCGCGCCGGGCCCGGGCCGCGCTGATCGCGCGGGCCCTCGACCACCCGGACCTGTTCAATGAGGAAGCCGACGCGCTCGACCGGGCCGAGGCGGCGCTGCTGCGGGGCGATCTCGACGATGCGATCGAATTGGCCAACGACAGCACCTCGCTCCGCGCAATCAGGATCCGCGCGCAGGCGTACTTCGATCTCGGTGAGTTCGACAAGGCAGACGACGCGATCGACCCGGCCGTCGAGCGGCTTGCGCGGGTCAACCTTGATGACGCCGACGAGATGGCGGAGGGTGTGCGGGCGCTGCAGCTCCGAGCGAACATCCGCGGGCCCGAGCGTGTCGGCGGCGGCGACTACGAGACGCTGCTGTCGCTGCTCCGCCGAGCCCGCGAGCAGATCGACCGCCTGAGCTGGCAGGTGCGGCTCGCCGAGGCGGAACTCCTCTACGACAAGCACAACGGCCGCGAGGCCACCGCTGCAGCGACCGAGGCGCTCCGGCTCAACCCCAGGGCTGCCGCTGCGCTCGCGCTCGTCGGACGCATCGCGGTGGACGGGTTCAATATGGACGCCGCGGAGTACGCCGCGACGCTGCTCGATGAACTCGCCGAGAGTGTCGGCGGCGCGAACCCCGCCGGACCGATGGTCCGCGCCCGCGCACGCTTGCGGCAGTCCGACGCCGAGGGCGCCGAGCTGGCGCTGCGCGACACGCTCGACTTCTTCCCGAGGCATCGCGGCGTGCTCGCGCTCGACGCGGCCGCCGCGGCGGCGTCGTTCGATGACGACGAACTCGCGGAGGATCTCGAACGCTTCGACGAGCTCAGCCCGGACTCGCCGCTGGCTCTGTTTGAAGTCGGCGCGGCGCTGAGCGAGGCCCGGCAGTACGAGCCCGCGCAGGACTACCTCAACCTCGCGATCAGCCGCCTCCCGAACTGGCCCGCGCCGCTCATCGAGCTCGGTCTGGTCAGCGTGCAATCAGGTGACGATCTGGCGGCGATCGAGGCGTTGTCATCGGCGGCGGAGCTCGACCGCTGGGATATCCGCGCTCAAAACAGCCTCAAGCTCGTCCAGCGCCTCCAGGAGTACGAGACGATCGAGAGCGAGCACTTCGTCGTGCGGTACAAGCCGGGCATCGACGCACTGCTGGCCGTCGAGATGGTCCCGGTGCTGGAGGAGATCCACGCCCGGATCGCGTCGAGCCCGGCGCGGGAGTATCTCGGCTTGCCCGGCGGCGTCGGGCACGAGCCCGAGCAGAAGACGCTGATCGAGCTGCTGCCCGACCACTCCGAGTTCGCCGTCCGCATCACGGGCATGCCCGCGATCCACACGATCGCGGCTTCGACGGGCCCGGTCATCGCGATGGAGACACCCCGCGAGGGCCGCGACCATCCGAACGGGACGTACGACTGGCCGCGCGTGGTGCAGCACGAGTACGTGCACACCGTCACGCTGAGCCGCACGAAGAACCGCATCCCGCACTGGTTCACCGAGGCTTCGGCCGTGTTCTATGAGGACGCGCCGCGCGACGAGAACCGCTGGCGACTGCTGACGCGCGTGTTCCAGAGCGACGAGCTGTTCGACCTCGACGGCATCAACGTCGGCTTCGTGCGGCCCAAGAAGCCGACCGACCGCGCGCAGGCCTACGCCCAGGGCCACTGGATGTACCAGTACATGGCCGAGCGCTGGGGGCCCGAGGCGCCGGTCGATCTCATGGACAAGTACGCGGTCGGCATCCGCGAGGAGCAAGCCTTCAACGACGTGCTCGGGATCGGCCGCGACGAGTTCCTCAAGGACTTCACCGCGTGGGCAGAAAGCGACCTGCGGTCCGTGGGCATGCTGCCGCCCGAGGGGTACCCATCGATCACCGAGCTGCTCGAAGAGGAAACCGAGGGCCTCTCTGACGAGCAGAAGGCGCAGTTCCGTCCCGACGAGATCTGGGCGGCAGAGAAGCTGAGCGAGTACCCCGATCACCCGGACCTGATGGAGCTGCTCGTGATCCGCACGGTCGGCCAGCGCGAGGGCGGGCTGACCGAGCCCGACGTGCGGCTGCTCGAGGAGTACGCCGAGGTGCGGCCCGTCAGCGACCTGCCGCACCGGCGTCTGGCGCTGCACTACCTCGCCTCGGAAGACCTCGAGACGCGCGTCAACGCGATCGAGCACCTCGAGTTCCTCGACGCCCGCGAGCAGTCCACGGCCGCGTTCGCCTCGGCGCTGGTCCGGCTCTACGCGGACACCGCGCGGTGGGACGAGGCGGCGGTCGCCGCCGAACGAGCTGTCCGGATCGATCCGTTCGATGCCGAAACGCGCGAACTCGCGGCCCGGGTGGCGCTCGTGAAGAACGACCCCGCGACGGCCGAGCGGCACATCCGGGCGCTCACGAAGATCGAGCCGGACCGGCGGATCCATGAGCAGCGGCTGGAGGCGGTGTCGGGGATGAAGGTGGGGATGGGGTCGGAGTGACTCGGAATCGGCGTTGCTGATTCCGTTGCGAGCCGGTGTCCGACGGGCAGGATGCCTGTCCCACCTTTGCCATGGGCGTTTGCGCCGGCGTTTACTCGGCTTTGAGGCCGCCGTAGGGGATGACGCGGTCGGGGTCGGGGACGAGGGATTCCATGTCCTCGTTCCTGGGCCAGTTGGTCCAGATCGCGAAGCGGCGCTCGAGGTCCTCGACGATCTCGGCGGGGCCCAGGTCCGACTCGGCGTAGTCGATCAGCTCGCGGAAGTGGACGACGGTCTGGCTGGTGTGCCAGAGGCTCGCCCAGGCGGGGTCGTACTGCGGGGTGCCGTCGATCGTGACGCACAAAACGCGGGCGTGCGACTTCTTGATGAGCACGCCGAGGCCCGGGAGGAAGGGCAGGAGCTGGCGGGGCGGGCGTTCGATCGCGCCCTCCGGGAAGATGCCGACGACACCGCCCGCGCGGAGGTGGCGGATGGCGGACTTGAACCCGCCCGGTGTGCGCTTGGCGCGGTCCACAAAGAAGATGCCCCACCACGTCCAGAACCACTCGAGCTGCGGGGCCCGCATGTCTTCTGCCATCATCCAGCGGATGTAGAACGGGCACGGGCACTGCACGACGACGGGGTCCAGGCCCGCGGTGTGGTTGCAGACGACGATGAGCGGGCCCGGCTCGCGTTCGGCCGGGATGCGGTCGCCGCCGCGGACGCGGAGATTGTGGACGAGGCGGGCGTAGGTGCGTCCGAAGAGGAAGAGAGCGCCGGCCTCGTAGCCGCCGCGGGGGTTGCGGCGCAGGGCCCCCTCAAGGAGCGCCAGACCCACGAGGAGGGTGAGGATCAGGACCGGGATGAGGATCCAGAGGAGCACGGGGGGTCATGTTAGCTGTCGCTCACCTGCGGGACGGGTTTCGCGGTTGTGTGGGTCGTAGTCTTTCTTGATGTCGGATCTGTGGGAACAGAAACGGGAGGCGAAGCGGGACGCGGTCCGCCCGCTCGCGGACCGGATGCGTCCCCGAACACTGGATCAGGTCGTCGGGCAGTCGCATGTGCTGGGCGAGGGCAAGCTGCTGCGGCGGATGATCGCGGCCGACTCAATCACGAGCCTGATCCTGCACGGCCCGCCCGGCACCGGGAAGACGACGCTCGCGCGGGTGATCGCGGGCGCGACGGACCGGCGGTTTGTCGCGGAGAACGCGGCCTCGGTCGGCGTGAAGCGGATCCGCGAGGTGATCGAGAACGCGGACCGGGTGCTCTCGGACGGCGGCAAGCGGACGATCCTGTTTCTTGATGAGATCCACCGGTTCAGCAAGTCGCAACAGGATGTCCTGCTCGGTGATGTCGAGCGCGGGCTGATCACGCTGATCGGGGCGACGACGGAGAACCCGCTCTTCGCGGTCAACGCGGCGCTGGTGAGCCGCAGCACGCTCTTCCGGCTCGAAACGCTGACCGAGGACGAGATCGGGGTCGTGCTGCGGCGGGCGGTGACGGACCGGGAGCACGGGTACGGGGATCTGGACGTCGAACTGACCGACGACGCGGTGCGGGTGCTCGCGCTCAAGAGCGAGGGGGACGCGCGGCGGGCGCTCGGGGCGCTCGAAGTCGCGGTGGAATCGGAGCGGACCAAGGGACGGGTGGTGATCGATGCCGCGACGGCCGAGGACTCGATCCAGCAGAAGGTCGCGGTCTACGGGGACGACGGGCACTACGACGCGGCGTCGGCGTTGATCAAATCGGTCCGCGGCGCGGACCCGGACGCGGCGGTGTACTGGATCGCGCGGATGCTCGACGCGGGCGAAGACCCGCGGTTCATCGCGCGCAGGCTCGCGATCCTGGCGTCGGAGGACATCGGGAATGCCGACCCGCGGGCGATCGTGATCGCGGACTCGGCGTGGTCGCTGGTCGAGAAGATCGGGATGCCCGAGGCGCGGATCACGCTGAGCCAGTGCGCGACATACCTGTCGCTTGCGCCCAAGAGCAACGCGGCGTACCTCGCGATCGATGAAGCGCTCAAGGACGTGCGTACGGGAAGAATCCAGCCCGTGCCGATGCACCTGCGGGACCCGAACTCCTCGGCGATGCCGACGGGCGAGGACGGATCGGCCGTCAAGCTGCGCGAGCACCGCAAGGGCGGCGAGGACCGGTACTCGTACAGCCACAACGCGGACGTCCGCGCAGGCGGGTCGGGGATCAGCGATCAGTCGTACCTGGGTGTCGAGAAGACGTACTACGAGCCGACGGAGGAGGGCGCGGAGCGTGTGCTCGCCGAGCGGCTACGCGAGATCAAGGCGGCGCGGGCGAAGCTGAAAGAGGGCGAACGGCGTGATCGCTGAGTTCAAGAAGAAGCTGCGGGTGCAGAGCCGGGCGGCGATCGAGGCGGTCATCGACGACGGGCCCGCGCTCTCCGCGGCGATGGTCGAGCATCTTGTTCGTTCGGATGTCTGGGCCGGGCTCGGGGACCGGGTCGTGGTGGCGTTCCTGCCGCTGCGGGATGAGCCCGATGTGCGCGGGCTGTGGTCGCGGGCGGGGATGCCCGATCTCGCGGTGCCCCGGATCGACTGGGACACCAAGCGGCTCGAGCCGGCACTGGTTCGGTCTTTGGAATCCGATGTCGAGGCAACGCGGGGCGTGCCGCATCCGACCGCTGGCTGCCCGGTGGTGGAGCTTGATCGGGTGGGTCTGGTGCTGGTTCCGGGGCTGGCGTTCGACCGGGCGGGGCGGCGGCTGGGCCGCGGGGCGGGGTTCTACGACCGGTTTCTGGAAGGGCTTGGTCCTGAGGTGGTTGCGTGCGGCGTGTCGTTCGAGGTGCAGATGGTCGAGGAGGTCCCGACGGAGGATCACGACGCCCGCGTCCGTATGATTTTGACGGAGTCGGGCCTGCGGGACGCACGGTAGAGACCGCGTCTGCAGGGTTCGGCGTCGGATCGCCGAAGTCAGGTGGAAGCGGTTGTGGGAAAGAGCGCACGGAGGCTGCATGTCGCTCCCGAGTCAGTCAGGTCGGATCGGTCCATCGAGCCGCGCGTACGCGTACAGCCGCGGGCGGCGGAAGACGCCGCTCGGTGTCTACGCGGTGTTCGGCGTTGCGGCGGTCGCGCTGGTCGTGGGCGGGTACTTCGTCTACAAGGCGGCCTTTGCGCCCGCGCAGGAGCCGGTAGCGGAGCAAGTCGCGGGCGGCGAGAGCCTAGGGATCGAGGATCCGATCCGGGCATCCGAACCAGTATTTGAGCCGCCGGTGGTCCCGGAGCGTCGGGTGACCACGCCGCTGGCCCAGACCCAGCCCCAGCCCGAACCCGAGCCCGAGCCCGATCGCGGATCGCTGATCCCAGAGCCCGACGAGGTCGCGGCGTCGAACGACACCGCGCCGGCGACGATGACGATGGGCGGGAGCAATGACCCGACACCGCCCCGCTCGGGCGGGATGCTCGGCGGGGGTCGCGAGGCAGAACCGACCACGCCCGTGCGCACGGCGCCGGTATCCCGGGCGGCCCGGGCGATCGAGACGGCGCAGCGGGAGATCGACGCAGGGCGGCCCGTCGCGGCCCGGCGGGTGCTCTCGAACGCGCTCGCGGATCCGGTGATGAACGAGGCAGACCGGGTGGTGATCCGGCGCGAGGCGACGGCGCTGAACGACCGGCTCATCTTCGGGCCCACGCCCTCGCCCGGCGACCCGATCACGGAGCAGTACACGATCCAGACGGGCGATTCGCTGAGCCGCATCGCGGGTCGCCAGGGTCTCGGGACGCACTGGAAGCTGATCCAGCGCGTGAACGGGATCGCCGAGCCCTCGAAGATCCGCGTCGGGCAGAACGTGAAGCTTGTCCGCGGGACGTTCCACGCGGTGGTGTCGAAGCGGGACTACCGGCTCGACCTCTACCACGGCGAGTCGGCGGACCGCGGGTCGTGGACGTACATCCGGTCGTTCGATGTCGGGCTGGGTGAGGATGACTCGACGCCGATCGGGCGGTTCATGGTCAAGTCCGACGGCAAGCTCGAGAACCCGGCGTGGGTCAACCCGCGTGACAGCCGCGAGAAGTACGGGCGCAACGACCCGATGAACCCGATCGGCGAGTTCTGGGTGGGGCTCGAGGGTCTCGGCGACGACGCGATCTACCGCGGGTACGGCGTGCACGGCACGATCGAGCCCGATTCGATCGGCACGCAGGCGAGCATGGGGTGCGTGCGGCTGCTGCCGGACGACATCGCGATGATCTATGAGGTGCTCACCGAGGGTGAGAGCCTTGTGATCATCGAGAACTAATCGCCGTCCTGAGTTGATCCATGATGTAGGCTGAGCCCTTCCGAAGGAGGGGTTCGATGCTTCGTGTTGCTCTTGTCGCTGTGGTGTCGCTGGCTCAGGCGGCGACCGCTCAGGTTGTGGCGGTCACCGGGGCTTCTGTGATCTCGATGGACGGGGACGGCGTGCTCGCCTCGCACACGGTGATTGTGCGCGACGGTGTGATCGCGGCGGTTGGGCCCGATGAGTTCATCGCGGTGCCGGAGGGGGCCGCAGTTGTCGATGGGTCGGGGCTGTTTGTGATCCCCGGGCTGGGCGACATGCATGTGCACTTCAACTCGCCGCACGATGCGCTGCTCAACGTCGCGAACGGGGTCACGGTCGTGCGGAACATGTGGGGTATGCCGATGCACGTGCAGCTGCGCGAGCAGGGACGGGTCATGCCGGATGCGTGGACGGGCGACTCCGAGTCGTGGCCCGTGCCGACGATCGTGACCGCGGGCGCGTTGATCGATGGGGAACCGGCGATCTGGGACGGCTCGGCCTCGGTGGGTAACGCGGAGGACGCGGCGGCCGAGGTGCGGGCGCAGGCGGAGGCGGGGTTCGACTTCATCAAGACGTACTCGAACCTCTCGGCCGAGGCGTACGGGGCGATCGTGGAGGCCGCGGATGAGGCCGGGATCCCGTTCGGGGGGCATGTGCCGCAGCGGGTTGGCGTGGAGGCGGCGTACTCGGCGGGCCAGTGGTCGAACGAGCACCTGACCGAGTACCTCGCGGGTGCGCAGCGGGACGATTCGCCCTGGCGTGTGGCGGTCGAGGCCGGGGAGCGGATGAACTACTACGAGCGGATGATCAAGCAGCGCGAGGGGCTTGATCGGGATCGGCTCGCCGAGCTCGGGCGGCTGAGCCGGTCGCGGAAGGTGTGGGAGGTGCCGACGCTGATCGTGACGAAGCGGACGTTTGCGTCACCGACGACGAAGGCGGAGCTGCTGAAGTGGGACTGGATGAAGTACATCTCCGCGGGGATGCGGGGATTCTGGAATCCGGCGAACGACTTCCGGCTGCGCGACGTGCCGGCCGAGACGCTCGAGGCTGTCGAGGCGTGGTTCGTGACAGAACTGGAGATGGCCGGGATTCTGTACGACGCCGGCGCGGAGCTGGTCGTGGGCACCGATGCGCCGAATCCGTTCGTGTTCCCGGGGTTCAGCGTGCACGAGGAGCTGGAGCTGTTCGTCGAGGCGGGCCTGAGCCCCTACCGGGCGCTGCGGGCGGCGACGGTGCAGCCGTCGCGGATGCTCGGTCAGAAGGGCGAGTTCGGTCGGGTCGCGCCGGGGCACCGCGGGGATCTGGTCCTGCTGCGGGCGAACCCGCTGGAGGACATCTTGAACACGCGCGAGATCGAGGGCGTGGTGCTTCGTGGGCGCTTCTTTGATCGCGATGATCTCAATGGGATGCTCGAAGCCGCGGCGGCGTTCGCGGCCGAGAACTAATTCAGCCGGTCGTCCGGCAGCGGGCCGTGCTGGGCGTCCGTCGCGCACGCGCGGTAGACGGCGTCGAGCAGGCCCTTCTGGTCGAAGGCGGACCAGAGCGGGACGATCTTGAGCTCGCGGCGTTGGCGTTCGGAGCCGAGCGCGGCTTGCGGGTCCTTCATCGCGGTGTTCGACTCGTTGAGGTGCTGGAAGAAGCTCTTTGATTTCCATGCGGGCTCTTTGGGCTCGGGCGATTGTTCGTGCGCATCCGCGTCCTCGCTGTCGGCTTCGTGCGCCGCGTGCCAGCCGCCGATGAGGACTTCTGCTCGGCGGCAGTCCAAGCGGATGGGTGCGGCGCGGAGGTCGTGGGTGGTGACCTGCGGGGTCGATCGGAACGCCCGGAAGCGGAAGACGTCGAGGCGTCCGGGAGCGACGCGGAAGTAGGTCGGCTCGAGGATCATCCAGAAGGCGACGCCGCCGACCAGCGTGAGCGGGACGATGAGGACAAAGCTGCGCGAGCCGTTTGGGAGGATGCCGGTGAAGCCCAGCACCAAGAACATCGAGATCGACATGATCGCGGGGAGGTAGAAGCGGCGGAGCAGCATGCGGAAGCTCTTGCCGCCCTGGGCCATCGAGATACGCTCGGCGAGCAGCGTGCGGAAGACCTCGGGTTCGAACGAGCCGGCGTCGAGGCCTCGGAGCCGGTCCCGCTGATCGGCCCAGCAGATCACGTTGCACGGGACGGTCTCGTCCATCTTCATCGGGAGATCCGCGACGTTGTTTGCGCGGCGGAGGGCCCGGGCGGCGAAGCGGACGATGACCGCGAGCACCGCGAGGGTGATCGTCGAGACGATCGCGACGCGGACGTAGACGGGCATCCAGGTGAACTGGTCGAGGGCGATCGCGCCGCCGAACGCGCAGAGCCCAAGGACGAAGAGGGACTGCGGGAGCAGCGCGAGCAGGATCATGGGGACCTGCCCGCCGCCGCCCTCGAGGCCACCCTGGGAGAAGTGGACGCGGGGGGTCTCGGGTGCCGTTTGGGGCTCCGATTCGGGGCCGGTTTTTTCGACCGTTTGGCGGGGCATTTCAGCGTGTCTTTGGGAGGCCGACCGCGGGCTTTTTGCGCGGTGTTTCCCTACAATACTGGGAGCGATTTCGGGCCGCGATCGGCACCGGCAAGATCGCCCGGATGGCCTGCAAAACAAGGGTCGAAACCGGCTCTGGAGCCGGCCCCTGAAGGACAGCGTACGCGACCATGACAGACGCGAATGACACGACCCCGAAGCCGACCGAGAGCGGCTCGGGTCCGAAGCCCCATGGCGGCTCCTACGGGGCCGATCAGATCAAGGTGCTCGAGGGCCTCGAGGCGGTCCGGAAGCGGCCCGGCATGTACATCGGCGGCACGGGCGTCAACGCCCTGCACCACCTGGTGTACGAGGTCGTGGACAACTCGATCGACGAGGCGATGGCGGGCTACGCGACAACGGTGACCGTCTCGATCGAGGCGGACGGGTCCTGCCGTGTGGCGGACGACGGGCGCGGCATCCCGGTCGATCCGGTGAAGAACGACGACCCGACGCTCAACGGCAAGCCGGCGGTCGAGGTCGTGATGACCAAGCTGCACGCGGGCGGCAAGTTCCAGCAGGAGGGCTCGGCGTACAAGGTCTCGGGCGGTCTGCACGGCGTGGGCGTGAGCTGTGTGAACGCGCTGTCGGAGTACCTCGAGGCCGAGGTCTACCGCGACGGAAAGGTGCACAACATCCGCTTCGAGCGGGGTGTGGTGACCGAGCCGATCCACGAGGTGGGCGATATCCCGACGTCCGGCCGGCAGACGGGCACGACGATCGAGTTCAAGCCCGACCCGACGATCTTCGAGGACTGTGACTTCCGGTTCGAGACGCTCGAGAACCGGCTGCGCGAGCTGGCGTTTCTGAACCCGGGTGTGACGATCAAGCTGACCGACGAGCGTGTCGGCGCGGACGGCAAGCCCAAGAGCGCGACGTTCAAGGCGGAGCACGGGCTGAAGGAGTACGTCGAGCACCTGATGCACGGCAAGACCGCGGTCTCGAGCCCGGTGTGGATCGTGCGCGAGGACGGGGACCTCATCTGCGAGGTCTCGATGCAGTACCACGATGGGTACAGCGAGTCGATCCTGACCTTCGCGAACAACATCAACAACGTGGACGGCGGCACGCACGGGCAGGGCTTCAAGGTCGCGCTGACGCGCACGCTCAACGGCTACGCCCGCAAGGCCGGCATCATGCGCGAGAAGGACCCGGTGCCGACGGGCGACGACCTGCGTGAGGGGCTGATTGCGATCATCTCGGTGAAGCTGCCCGATCCGACATTCAACAACCAGCCCAAGGAGAAGCTGCTCAACCCGGAGATCGAGGGCTTTGTCTCGCAGGCGGTGGGCGATGCGCTCAACGAGTGGCTCGAGAAGAACCCGGCCGAGGCGAAGAAGCTCTGTCAGAAGGGCGTCATCGCTGCGCAGGCGCGCGAAGCGGCGCGCAAGGCCCGCGAGCTGACGCGGCGCAAGACGGCGCTCGACTCGGGCTCGATGCCGCACAAGCTGCGGGACTGCAAGACCAAGGACGTCACGCGGAGCGAGATGTTCATCGTGGAGGGCGATTCGGCCGGCGGCAGCGCGACGCAGGGCCGGGATGTCGAGACGCAGGCGATCCTGCCCTTGCGGGGCAAGCTGCTGAACGTCGAGCGGGCGCGGATCGACAAGATCCTGGGCTTCGAGGAGATCCGCACGCTGATCTCGGCGCTGCGCTGCGGCATCGGCGTGGACTTTGACGTCTCGAAGCTGCGGTACGGGCGTGTGATCATCATGACCGACGCCGACGTGGACGGGAGCCACATCCGCACGCTGCTGCTGACGTTCTTCTTCCGGCAGATGCCGGAGCTGCTGCGGCGCGGGCACGTGTTCGTCGCGCAGCCGCCGCTCTACGAGGTCGCGAAGGGCCGCGGCAAGGCGCGGAAGAGCCGGTACGTCCTCAACGAGCGGGCGCTCGCGGACTCGCTGACCGAGGGCGGTCTCGAGGACGCACGTCTTGTGGTCCGCGATCTCGAGGGCTGGACGACCGACGGGGTCGTGCCCGAGTCGGCCGAGAACGGCGAGCCCAAGACCGTCGCGGCGATCGAGGGGAATGACCTCAAGAAGGCCGTCAAGGCGCTTCGGCGTCTGGAGGAACTCGTCGAGATCGCCGAGCGGCGGGGCGTGCGCTTCCTCAATCTGCTCGCCGCGCGGCGTGACGGCGTGCTGCCCAATCAGCAGGTGACGTGCGGCGCGCGGACCGTGCACGCGTGGGACGAGCGCGAGGCGCTCGAGGTCGTCGAACGCGAGGGGTGGACGCTCGAGGACTCGACGGCGAACGGTGATACCGAGGCGTCCTCGAACGGAACGGTGAACGGGACTGGCGCCGGAACCGGGAACGGGACGGCTGAATCGGCCGAGGAGAAGAAGCCTGTCGCGTTGGTGCGCGAGCTGCACGAGAACCGGGAGTTGCAGAAGATTTTCGACGATCTCGCGGAGCTCGGGCTCTCGATCGAGGACTACGGGCTGCGGCGTGAGGAGTCGGTGACGGGCGAGAAGCTGCCGGCGAAGTTCGTGTGGGAGATCTCGAAGGAGCAGGCCAAGGCCGACGACGAGGACGCGGACGACGGTGATGGACCGTCATCGAGCCCGGCGTCGAAGACCGTGGAGGCCTCGAACCTGCCGGAGATCCTCGACACGCTGCAGGCGATCGGGCGTCGCGGGCTGGAGATCAAGCGGTTCAAGGGTCTGGGCGAGATGGACGCCGAGCAGCTCTGGGAGACCACGATGGACCCGTCGGTCCGCACGCTGATGCGTGTGACGTGGGAGCAGGCGGGCTCGGCGGACGCGCTCTTCAGCGTTCTGATGGGCGAGCAGGTGGAGCCTCGACGCAAGTTCATTGAGGAGCATGCGCTGGAGGTGAAGAACCTGGATGTGTGATGACTGCTTGCGATCGGGCTCATCATCCTGACCATTGGTGGCACTGGCGTTCTCTGCCGCCAGTGTGATGGCGGGACTCGTTGGACGCCGCACTGGCGGGCAAGCCGCCAGTGGCACCCGGCGCCGAGTGACCCCCTCCTGTCGGAAATCTTCTTCGCCGCGTGTCCCCCGCCGCTGCCCGATGCCGCCTGACCGGGTGTGCGGGCCGGTGTCGGCCTTGCTCCGCTGAACACCGATCGCCCCGCGGCGGTCACGGCTCGCAGGAGAGTTCCGATGAACACGAAGAACGTGTGCGCGATCGCTTTGGTTGGGTGTGCCGGGTCGGCCTCGGCCCAGCTTGACATCTTTGATGACCGGTCGGCCTGGTCGGCCTCGCTGACGGGGCCGGTCGCGGTCGAGGGCTTTGAGGGGCGGGACGCTGTGGGGCCGCTGGGGTCGCCCTCGATCTTTGATTCGGGGCTGATGGTGTCGATCTTCAGCGGGAACGTGGACACCGCGGTGGAGTCGGGGGATCCGCTCGGCGCTCAGTTGCAAAACACGACCGTGGGCGGATCGCAGTACCTGCGGATCGGCAACGCCGGGGAGCAGGAGGACTACACCGTGACATTCGAGCTCACGAACGTCACCGACGCGTTCGGCGTGGACCTGTCGGACTGGGAGCCGGGGCAGATCCAGCTGAGCCAGATGGGGCTGGGCGTTGAGCTCTACCGTGAGGGTCAGCTCGTGATCGGATTCTTCCAGCCGTCCGATCTCGCGGTCGATGGGGGGCTGAGCTTCTTCGGGCTGACGACGACGCTGTTCGAGTTCGACGAGATCCGTCTGACCTTTGACCAGATCGGGGAGTTCTTCCCGAACACCGACATTGTCGGCTTCGACGAGGTGGCGTGGGTCGTGCCGACGCCGGGCTCAGCGGCGGTTGTGGCGCTGGGTGGGCTGGTGGCGTCGCGTCGGCGGCG
>JBCDKU010000061.1:0-16237 GCA_038746265.1 Planctomycetota bacterium | reverse complement strand
TAAAGCAACTTGGTGTTGGTCTGGGTGCTTCAAAACTCGCCCCTCGCGCGCGCGAGGGGTCCTCCGATCAACAAACGTCGTTCCAATCCCCTCGCTCGCGCGAGGGGCTCGTCAATTCACTTCCCCTCAACCGTCAACGGCACCGCCCCATACCCCTCCGCCGTGATCACCGGAGGCTCCACGCGGATCCGCCGATCGCCCGGGTCGATCCCCTCCGCCTTCATCGCCTTCTTCAGCGAGACCGGGATCCCGAACTCCACCGACTCCTCGAATACGTCCGCGATCTCCAGTGTCGCGTCGTAGTCCTCCGCGAGCTTCCGGCACAGCCCCGCGACCAGATCCTCCGGCGCCGACGCCCCGGCCGTGATCAGAACCGTCTCTTTGCCCGTGGGGAAGAGCGCCGTCTGAAGCTCCGTCACATCATCGATCAGATAGCCCGGCGTCCCCGCGTTCGCCGCGATCTCGGTGAGCCGCTTCGAGTTGCTCGAGTTCGTCGAACCGATCACCAGCACCAGGTCGCACTCCGGCGCGATCAGACGGACGGCCTGCTGCCGGTTCGTCGTCGCGTAGCAGATGTCCTCGCTGGGCGGCGCCTTGATATCGGGGAAGGCTTCCTTCAGCGCGTCGATGATCACACCCGCGTCGTCCGTCGAGAGCGTTGTCTGTGTCAGGTACACCAGCTTCGACGGGTCATCGATCCGCAGGCTCGGGATGTCCGCGGGCGATTCCACGACCTGCGTCGCCTCGGGCGCCTCGCCCCGCGTGCCCTTGATCTCCTGGTGATCCGCGTGCCCGACCAGCAGGATCTGGTACCCCTGCCGCGCGTAGCGGACCGCCTCCGAGTGCACCTTGGTCACGAGCGGGCACGTCGCGTCGATCTGCTGCAGATCCCGGGCCGCCGCCGCCGCCCGGACCGCGGGGCTGATCCCGTGCGCGCTGAAGACGATCGTCTCGCCTTCGGGCACCTCGGCGACGTCCTCGACGAACTTCACGCCGCGCTCGATGAAGCGGTTCACCACGTGCTTGTTGTGCACGATGTCGTGATAGACATAGATCGTGCGGCCCGGGTACAGATCGAGCACCTGGTCCACCACATCGATCGCCATCCGCACACCGGCGCAGAAGCCCCTGGGATTCGCGAGGATCACACGCATGACCAAGCGTAGAGCCGGTACCGTGCCCGCGTGACCGACCCTTCTCCCGACACTCCTCTCGACCCAACCATGCTCGCCCGGGACCACTACGAGAACTTCTCGGTCCTCTCACGCCTCGTCCCCGAGCGTCTCCGCGACGATTTCGCCGCGATCTACGCCTTCTGCCGCACCGCCGACGACCTCGCCGACGAGACCGTCCACCGTTTCGACGACATCGCCGACGCCCGGGCCGAGTCGCTGCGCCTGCTCGCGGATTTCCGGGGCCAGCTCGCCGCGACCTACGAGGGCGAGCCGCCGTCACCAGCGTTCCAAGCCCTCGCCAGAACCGTCGAAAAACACCAGCTCCCCGCGGGCCCGTTCCACAAGCTCCTCGACGCCTTCGAGCAGGACCAGACCCTCGTCCACTACCAGACCTGGGACCAGCTGCTCGGCTACTGTGAGGGCAGCGCGAACCCCGTGGGCCACCTCGTCCTCATGCTCTTCGGCGTCCGCCCGCCCGAAGAAGACCCGGCAAACACAGACCGCTACCGCCTGTCCGACGCCGCCTGCACCGCGCTGCAACTCGCCAACCACTGGCAGGACGTCCGTCGCGACCTCATCGAGCGCGACCGGGTCTACATCCCGGCCCAGGACACGGGCGTCACGCCCGACCAGCTCCGCGCCTGGCTCGACCGCAAGGACGACCCCGAGGCCCGCGTCCCCTTCATCAAGATGATACGCACCCTGACCGACCGTACCCGCGAGTTGTTCGACACCGCCCACCCCCTCCCCCGCACGCTCGGCCACGAGGCGGGCCCCGTCGTCCGCCTGCTGGTGCTCGGCGGCGAGACGATCCTCCGCAAAGTCGAGGCGATCGGCGGCACCACTCTCTGGAAGCGCCCCGAGGTCTCCAAGCTCGACAAGGCCGCCCTGATCGCCCGCGTCTCGGCAGAGAAGCTGCTGGGCCGGTACAAAGTGGACACATGAGGGCGGCATCGGGCTTCCAGAACGGGGATCGGCACCATTTCAACGGCGCGAGGGACGCGATCCGCCGCTGCCGCGAGATCACCCGCGCACGCGCCAAGAGCTTTTACGCGGGTCTCAAGCTCACCCCCGAGCCCAAGCGATCCGCCCTCTTCGCGTACTACGCCTGGAGCCGCCTCGGCGACGACCTCGCCGACGGCCCCCTCGACCCGCCCGTCAAGCTCGCCGCCCTGAACGCCCTGCGCGCGCACACGGCCGAAGCCATGACCGGCTCGGTCCCGGATGCCCCCGCCGCCCAGCGCCCCGTCTGGGTGGCGCTCGCCGCGACGCTCCCGAACCACACGGTTCAGCCCGAGTGGCTCGACCACCTCATCGACGGTCTGATCCAGGACGTCGTCGATCCCGGCTGCCGCACCAAGGCGTGCCTTGATCGCTACTGCTACCGCGTCGCGGGCACCGTCGGGCTGACCTGCGTCTCGGTGTGGGGGCTGGTGGACGGGACCGACGTCGGGCGCGCGCACGAACTCGCCGTCGAGCGCGGCCGCGCGTTCCAGCTCACCAACATCGCCCGCGACCTCCGCGAGGACCTCGCCGACACACCCTCCCGCTGCTACGTCCCCGATGCCTGGCTGGGCCGTCTGTCCGTCGCGGGCTTCAGCGCGTGGCAGGACCCCGACCGCTGCGCCGCCGTCGTGCGCACGCTCGTGGACGAAGCCGCCGCGTCGTACGAGCGCTCCCGCGAGCTCGAGGACCTGATCGTCCCCGAGTGCCGCCCCGTCCTGCGAGGCATGTCGTCCGTTTATGAGCGGCTGCTGGGCGTCATCGCCGAGCGCCCGGAGCGGACCGTCTTGGGCCCGCGCCCGCGCCTCGACCGGATCACCAAGGGCCGCCTCGCGCTCTCGGCCCTCGCGTCGAGCGTGCTCGGCGGACGCGACTAACACCAGCAGCATGAACCAGGGGGACGGGCATCCTGCCCGTCCGAGCGGCTTCGGGCTATCGGGCAGACGGGCTGGAAGCCCGTCCCACCCTCATTCTCGGCACCCATCAGACAGGACCTAATCTCCACCCATGCGCACGGACGTCATCGTCATCGGGGGCGGGATTGCCGGCATCGCGGCCGCGGTGCGGCTCGCGCGCGAGGGCGTCAGGGTCGAGCTGCTCGAGACCCGCAAGAAGCTCGGCGGCCGCGCGACGAGCCACCGCGACCCGAAGTCGGGCGAGCTGATCGATAACTGCCAGCACGTCACGCTCGGCTGCTGCGTGAACTACCTCAAGCTCCTCGACGACATTGGCGCCGCCGACAAGCTCACGTGGACCGATCGGCAGTGGTGGGTTGAGCCGGGCGGACGCACGAGCGTGCTCGAACCTTGGCTCCTGCCCGCGCCGTTCCATGCGACGCTCAGTTTTCTCTGCGTGAAATTTCTCTCGCCCGGCGAGAAAGCCGCCGTCGCCCGCGCGATCGCGGCCGCGATGCGGACGGACCGATCGACGTGGGTCGGGCGCACATTTCGGGAGTTCCTGGACCAAACGAATCAGCCTCCCCACGCGGTCGCGCGGTTCTGGACGCCGATCGTGGTCAGCGCGTGCAACCTGTCGGTGGATCGCGTTTCTGCCGAGGCCGCGCTGCAGGTGATCCAGCAGGCGTTCCTCGCGTCGGCGGAGGCAGGGCGGATCGGGCTTGCGAATGTGCCGCTGGTCGAGTTGTACGAGAACGTCCCCGCGCTGATTGAGTCGGGCGGCGGTCGTGTGCAGACGGGGGCGTCGGTGCGGTCGTTCGATGAGCGTTCCGTAAAACTGGCGAGCGGCGAGGCGATCGAAGCAGATCGCGTGATCTGTGCGCTGCCCTTCGAGCGGGCGATCTCGGCCGCGGACGACGCCCTGCGCGCGCGCGACTCGCGGTTCGGGCAGATGGCGAGTCTTGGACACAGCCCGATCATCGGTGTGCATCTGGCGTTCGACCGCCCGGTGATCGAGACGCCGCACGCGGTGCTGCTCGATCGGATGACCGACTGGCTCTTCCGGAAGGACAACGCCGGGACAACGGTGCACGCGGTCATCAGCGCGGCCGACGAATTCGTGGGTCTTGCGGAGGCGGAACTGATCGAGCGCGTCGTGGGGGACCTCCGCGCGTGCCTGCCCGGTGCTGCCGGGCCGCAGCTCGTCTCGGGCCGAGCGATCAAGGAGAAGCGGGCGACGTTCGCGGCGACCGCGGACTCAGATCGGTATCGGCCGACCGCCGTGTCGGAGGAGACAAGCCTTGTACTGGCAGGGGATTGGGTCCGGACGGGCTGGCCCGCGACGATGGAGGGCGCGACGCGTGCGGGGCTGATCGCGGCGGACGCGGTGCTCGAGGGGGCCTCAACTTCGGGTCATCATGTGGATTCATCGCTCGAATCTGAGTTGCGCGGCCGCGGGCTGTCGAGCGTGCTGCTGTCTCGGGCGGCGTTCGCGACGGTCCGATAGTCTCCAGATCGCCCGGTTCGTTCCGGGCGATCGGGAGTCCGCAGATGAGAGAGCCGTGGGGGCGCGGCCGCGCCGGGTTCACGCTGATCGAGGTGCTGGTCACCATCGCGGTGATCAGTCTGCTCACCGGGATCCTGCTGCCGGCCGTGGCATCTGTGCGCGGGCAGGCTCGGCGGATGGCGTGCGCGTCGAACCAGCGCAACCTCGCGCAGATGCAGTTCACGTACGCCTTTCGGTGGGCGGACTACTTCGCGGGGCCCAACACAACGGGGTCCGACTACGACGACTTCACGCATATCCCGGGCAGGATCGCGCCGACGAATACATGGGCGCTCCTGTGGGGCACGACATCGGGCAGGCGGCCGACACGTTCGACTGACTGGATGAGCCCGATCATCAGCTACAGCGTCGATCTACCCGCCCGCCGCGCGGACCGGCTCCGCACGGTGCTCGTGGACTTCGGCGACCCGGCCGCGGATTCGATCGACGGCTTCTGGCCTCCCGGTGCGGGGCTGGCTCAGGTCTGGGACCGCGCGGACTTCGAGGCGCTGGGATCGGAATCGTTCGTCGCGGCGAGCTACGTCATGCCGATCACATTCGCGATGTACGGCGACTGGCGGCGCGGGCTGACGGTCATCCCAGGCAAGGGGCGGTTCTACAACTTCGCGCAGCTCGACTGGTACGCGGACGGCGCGACGATCCCGCTCGGGTACCGGCCGAACCTGCTCGCGGTCGGGAAGCAGCCGTCGGAGAAGATCATGTTCGCCGACGGCACGCGGATGGTGACCTACGCGGGCGGGGTGACGATCAATATCTCGCCCGAGATCCCTCGGAACCAGCCGCACTTCGGGAACTTTGTCTCGAATACGCCGATCTATCAGCACGGGTCTACTTACGGCCGTTTGCCGACGTCGCCCTACGGCGTGCTTGCGCCGGACAACCACGAGCACTCGTTCCGGCATGCGCGGGGGATGAACACCGCACGCTTCGACGGCTCGGTGATCTATCTGACGCAGGAGGAGGCGTACACCGATCCGCGGCCGTGGTTCCCGGGCGGGAGCGTGTGGACGGGCCGCGAGGCGACGCCCGAGTCGATCGCCGTCATGATCGGGCTGCACGGGGGGACGGCGGAGGGCCGGTTGATCCCGTAGTGTGAGGCTCGACAGAGGCTCTGCACGGGAGGTTGGCGATGGCGGACAGCGTGACGGATCGGGTGCTCGCACGGCTCCAGGACGACGAGGCGAACGCGATCGAGCGGCTCTGTGACTGGCTGCGGATCCCGAGCGTGGGGACGGATCCGAAATTCGACGAGCAGACACGGGAGGCCGGCGCGTGGGCGCGGGATCACCTGCGGGAGTCGGGGTTCGAGGCGGAACTGGTCGAGACGGCGGCGGACGGCCAGCGCGGGCACCCGGCGGTCCTCGCGCGGTCGCCCGGCGCGGACGATTACAACGGGCCTCATGTGCTGTTCTACGGGCACTACGACGTGCAGCCGCCGGACCCGGTTGATCTGTGGGAGACGGGGCCTTTCGAGCCTGTGATCAAGAAGGCGGAGAACGGAATCGGCGAGCGGGTCGTGGCGCGCGGGGCGTGCGACGACAAGGGGCAGGTCGCGATGTTCCTCGAGGCGATGCGGGCGTGGTTCCGCGAGACCGGCGAGGCGGGCGGCGGCGTGAAGTACACGGTGCTGCTCGAGGGCGAGGAGGAATCGGGCTCGGTCAACCTGCCGGCGTTCGTCGAGGCGCACAAGGACGAACTCTCGAAATGCGGCGTCTGCGTGATCTCGGATACGGGCATGCTCGGGCGCGGCAAACCCGCGATCACCTACGGCGTGCGCGGCATGGAGTACACCGAGGTCGTCCTGCACGGCCCCGATCAGGACCTGCACTCGGGGCTCTGGGGCGGGCGGTGCCCGAACCCGATCAACGAGTTGGTGAAGGTGCTGAGCCAGCTGCACGACGCGGACCGGCGCGTGACTGTGCCCGGTTTCTACGAGGGCGTGAAGGAGCCCGCGCCGGAGGAGCTCGAGCGGTGGAAGGCGCTCGGCATCGATGCAGGAACGCAGCTCAAGACGATCGGGCTCGGGCCCGAGGCGGACGTGGGCGAGGCGGGGTACGACGCGACGACGCGGAACTGGGCGCGGCCGACGTGCGACATCAACGGCATCATCGGCGGCTACACGGGCGAGGGCGCAAAGACGGTGATCCCGTCGCACGCCTCGGCGAAGGTGAGCTTCCGGCTGGTCGATGACCAGGACCCGGAGAAGGTGCGGGACGCGTTCTTCGCGTGGCTCGACGAGCGGACGCCGCCGGGCTGCAGGTGGGAGAAGATCGACCATCACGGCGGTGCACCTGCGACGGTGGCGGTCGATTCGCCCGAGCTGACCGCGGCCCGCAAGGCGATCACGCGTGCGACGGGCGAGGACGCGGCGCTGATCAAGTCGGGCGGGTCGATCCCGGTCGCGGGCTTGCTCAAGGAGCGGCTCGGGCTCGACACGATCTTCATGGGCTTCGGGCTTGACGACGACCGGGTGCACTCGCCGAACGAGAAGTTCGAGCTGGACTGCTTCAGGATGGGGTCGCGGTCGCACGTGGTGCTCGTCGAAGAGCTCCGTGCGATGGGTGGTTAGGCGGCCGCCAGCGCGGGCTCTTCGGCGGCGGCTTCTGGTGTTGCCTGGGCTGGCGGTGCCTCACCGACCGGGATCGGCTCGGGGGGCGCGGCCTCGGTCTCGACGTTGCCGTTCTCGTCGAGGACATCGACGGTGATGGGTTCGTCGTCGGGCTCGTCGAGGTTGGCGTTGGCGGGGTTCTTGACGTACCGCCGGGTCTTGGGCGTGGTGAGCTCGATGAGCTGCTGGGTGTAGGCGTGCTGGAGCTCGCGGACCTCGAGGCGGAGCTGGTGCTGCGCGGTGGCGTTGCGGCACTGGCACGCGAGGGCGTGGCCCATCGCGAGGAGCGCCGACACGCCGACGACGGCGAGAATCAGCGAGGCGATTTCCGAGAACACGTACACAGGGCGTTGATCGGTGAACCCGGGGCCCGGGTTCACCCGTACCATGGGATTGTGTTGAATACTCGTTCGGTCGCCGTGAGGGAACTGGATTTGACTCGAAAGCTGGCGACCTGGTGCGTGCTGCTGCTCTCGGCGGCTTCGGCTGCGGCCCAGATCGGCGGGGACGTCGCGCTCAAGGTGCTGCGGATCGGGCCCGGCGGGGCTGCACGCGAGGGCGACTGGTGCGGGATCCTCGTCGAGTATCAGGATTCGACGCTTTCGGCGACGGGCTCCCGTGACATTCTGCTGCGGCTCCGGGCGTTCGATCCCGACGGCGATCCGCCGCTTTACGAGCGGCTGGTGACGGCGCAGGGCAACGACCCGCGGTCGGCGTGGATCTATTGCAAGCTGCCGATGAACGTCCTGACGCGGGGCGAGTACACGCTCACGGCGCACGAGGTGATCGAGGACGGCGCGGGGCTGTTCGGCGTGCGGGAAGGCCGTGCGCTCGGGCGGGCGTCGGTGGCGCTCGCGGGCGTGGCGGCGAAGTCGCGTGGGATTGTGGGTGTTGTCGGGCAGCGCGGGCTCGGGGTGACGCAGTACGGGCTGACGTGGGGCGCGAACATGTCGTGGTCGCCGCTCGGCCATGAGCTGACGCGGGTGGCGGTGTTCGGCGCCCGGACCGAGATCCCGGACCGCTGGCAGGGGCTCGCGCCGTTCGAGGCGATCGTGTGGGGGACGGGTCCTCAGACGGACCCCTTGGAGCTTTCGGTCGCGCAGGCGCGCGCGGTGCGTCAGTGGGTCGAGCGGGGCGGGCACCTGGTGGTGACGCTTCCCTCGGTGGGGCAGGCGTGGCTCGGGTCGTCGGCGAACCCGCTCTCGGGCTTGCTGCCGGCGATGGAGCCGCCGATCCGGCGTGAGGGCGTGGATCTGGATGACTATCGCGAGCTGCTGACGCAGTCGGATGCGGTGGGGTTGCCGGTGTCTTCGACGGTGTACGAGCTTCGTCCGGCGGAGGACGCGGGGCCGCTGGAGTCGATGCCGGTGCTCGAGGGTCCCGACGGGGACGTGCTGGCGCTGCGTCGTGTTGTCGGGGCGGGGCTGGTGACGCTGATCGGGCTGGATCTTGGTCAGTCGTCGCTTGTAGCGCAGCAGCTGCCGGAGGCGGAGTCTTTCTGGCATCGGGTGCTTGGTCGGCGGGGTCCGATCGAGACGCAGCAGGAGGCGACGGGCGCCGACGGCAACACGCAGACGATCCGGAATGCCGACTCGCGGCGGGCGCGGGACTTTGACGCGCGGATCGATGATCTGATCAACCAGACGGGGCAGGCGGCGCTGGGCGTCCTGCTCGGGCTGGTGCTGTTCGTGACGTACTGGCTCGTCGCGGGCCCGATCGGGTACGCGATGCTCCGCAAGGACCGCCGGCGGCACGCATGGGTGGCATACGCGGCGACGGCGGTGGTGTTCTCGGCGGCGGCGTGGACGGGCGCGACGGCGATCCGCCCGAAGCGGGTCTTCGGCCGGCACGTCGCGCTGCTCGAGCAGATCCACGGGCAGGATGTGCAACGCTCACGCATGTGGGCGGGTGTTCTGATCCCGCGGTACGGCGACGCGGAGATCTCGGTGGGTGAAGCCGAGGACTCGGCCGCGGTCACGATCGGGCGCGTGCCGACGGACCTGATCGCGTCGTGGGAATCGCCCTCGGGCGGCGGCAGCTTCGGCGGCTTCCCGGATAACCGCGGCTACCGGATCGACACCCGCGCGCCGCGGACCATGACCGTGCCGGTTCGGCAGACCGTGAAGAACATCCGCGCGGACTGGGTCGGGCCCGCCCGGTGGTCGATGCCCGAGCCCTGGCGCGAGCCGGGCTCGCTCGATCCCGCGGCCGTGACGCTTGAGTTGAACGAGCTTGGTCGTCCGATCGTGACCGGCAAGATCGTGCATGAGCTGCCGGGCGAGCTCGAAGACGTGGTGGTGCTGCTTGTCGGTCCTCAGCGGGAACTGCTGCGGCGCGGGCGAGAGCTTGGCGGGGCGTCGATCCCGCAGCTCGGGCTCGCGGTGTCGCCCTTCGGCTCCGGGACCTGGCCCTCGGGCGAGGTGCTGGATCTGGGCGAGGTCTTCACGCCCAGGGAGGGCCGGGGCGCGCCGGTGCTCGATACGTTCCTCAATACGCTGTACGAAAAGGGCGTCGATCTCACGGCGATCGGCGGCGCGGCGGCGCTGCGGGACGACGAGGGGCTGCTGCTGATGTACGCGGGCCTGATGCACCAGTTCAGCGTGCCGGGCGTTGCGAGGAGGTCGGGCACGCCCTTCGCGCGGCGGATCTCGACGCACGGCTGGGATCTCGGGGTGTGGTTCACGCAGCCCTCGGTGATCGTGCTCGGGCGGCTGGTGCAGGATGACGGGGAGCTGCCGCTGCCCTTGTTCGTGGATGAGCGCGAGGTGGCGTCGCGCGGCGAGACGATCGTGCGGTGGATCTACCCGCTGGAGCCCTCGCCGCCGCTCTTCCCGCCCGAGATTGATGGCGAAACCGAGAGCGCTGGAGACTGACCCGATGGCGATGATCGAGACGATCAACTTGACCAAGCGCTACGGCGATCTCGTCGCGCTCGACAACCTCAACCTCACGATCAATGAGGGCGACTGCTTCGGGTTCATCGGGCCTAACGGCGCGGGCAAGACGACGACGATCAAGATCCTCGCGACCCTGCTCAAGCCCTCGAGCGGGCAGGCGCAGGTCGCGGGTCTGACCGTGGGCTACCAGAACCGGCAGATCCGCCCGTTGATCGGCTACGTGCCCGACTTCATGGGCGCGTACGAGGACATGGTGGTCACGGAGTACCTCGAGTTCTTCGCGTCGGCCTACGGCATCCACGGGTCGAAGCGCAAGACGGTCGTGGACGATGTGCTCGAGCTGACGGATCTGGCGTACAAGGCGGACGCCGAGGTGAACGGCTTGAGCCGCGGCATGCAGCAGCGGCTTTCGGTCGCGCGTGTGCTGCTGCACGACCCGAAGGTGCTGCTGATGGACGAGCCGGCGTCGGGTCTTGATCCGCGCGCCCGCATTGAGATGCGTGAGCTGCTCAAAGAGCTCAAGAAGATGGGCAAGACGATCCTGATCTCCAGCCACATCCTGCACGAGCTCGCGGAGCTGTGCAACGTCGTCGGGATCATCGAGCGGGGCAAGCTGCTGTTCAACGGCTCGGTCGATGACGTCCTCAAGCGGGCGAAGGTCGGTCAGATCGTGCACGTCGCGGTGGCCGAGGGGATCGACCGCGCGGCCGAGGTCCTCGGGCAGGCGCCTGGCGTTCGGCGGGTCGGGATCGTGGACGGCGACGGGACGTTCGCCTCGGGTGGCAGCCGGCGGGTGATCCACCTCGATTTCGACGAGTCGGCGGGCGGCAGCGTGACGGACCTGCCGAACATCCTTGTGAACAACGGGTTCCGGCTCACGCAGTTCACCGAGGAGGCGGTCAACCTCGAGACCGCGTTCATGCGGCTCACCAAGGGCCTTGTTCAGTAGATCTTGCGGCTGCGGCTGGGATTGGCGGCTGTCCTGCGGAACCTTCGGGGCCGCATGGCATTACACTCTCGGAAAGACACTCGTCAGCTCGCGGCGATCGGTGATCGGCCGCGGGGTAGGAGCCGCGCGTGAACCTTCGATTTGCTTGTGCCGCCGTCGTTTCGTCGCTTGGTGTGTCTGCGCTGCCGCAGGTCACGAGCCCGCCGCAGACGGCGCAACGTCCCGTGACCGATGTGCTTCACGGCGAGGAGCTGACCGACCCGTACCGCTGGCTCGAGGGCGACAACTCGGACCCGGCGGTGATGGGCAAGCCGACCGAGGAGGTCGGGGCGTGGACGGATCTGCAGAACGCCTACACACGGCGGGTGCTCGACGGGCTGCCCGGGCGGGCGAAGCTCGAGGCGCGGATGGCGGAGCTGATGGAGGTCGGCTCGGTGGGCACGCCCACGTGGGCGGGCGAGCGGATCTTCTACACCAAGAGGAGCGGGCGGCAGGCGCAGTCGCTGCTCTATGTCCGTGACGGTCTCGAGGGGCCCGAGCGGGTGCTGCTTGATCCCTTCGAGGTCGATGCCTCCGGGTTGACGAGTCTGGATTGGTATGAGCCGAGCCCGGGCGGGGATCTTGTGGCGTTCGGCATGAGCTACGCGGGCGATGAGAACTCGACGCTGTACGTCATGGACACGGCGACGGGCGAGTGGCTCGCGGACGTGATTCCGGGCAAGACCTCGATCGCGGGGTGGATGCCCGACGGGGAGTCGTTCTTCTACTCGCGGCTTGAGGACGTGGACGACGCGTACTCGAGCGAGACGCGGTACCACGAGCTGGGTCGGTACTGGAAGCAGGACCCCGTGGTCGTGCGGCAGCGCGACGTGGGGTCGATCTACGCGGGGCTTGGGAAGACCGAGTCGGAGCTTGAGGATCTGCGGACGACGTGGGGGCCGTTTGCTTCGCCCAGCGAGGACGGGCGGTGGCTGACGGTCGGGTATTCGACCGGGACGAGCTCGCTCGATCTATGGGTCGCGGATCTGGGTATGTGGATGCGGACGGGCGAGCTGCGGAAGCATCCGGTGCTGCTGGGCGAGGAAGGGCGGCACTCGCTCGCGATGCTGGGCGATGTGGGGTACCTGCAGACGTACGTCGGGGCACCGAACGGGAAAATCGTGATGATCGATCCGGCGCGGCCGGGCGATCGGGAGGCGTGGGAGACGGTCGTGCCGCACCGGGCGGACGCTACGATCACGGGGATGCAGCTCGCGCGGGGCGTGCTGGTCGTGACGCTGCTGAAGGATGCCTCGACGACGATCGAGCTGTACTCGACGGCGGGCGCTCGGCTCGGGGAACTGGAACTGCCCGGTATCGGGACGGCGGGCGTGTCGGCGACGGTCGATCGCACCGAGGCCTTCCTGACGTACACGAGTTTCGATACGCCCAGCACGATTTACTCGATCGATCTGGCGGACATGGGCTCGTCGCGCGAGGTGTGGAACCAGCTCGACGTGCCGGTGGACGGGTCGGACCTGGTGGTGAATCGGGTGAAGTACACCTCGAAGGACGGGACCGAGGTCGGGATGTTCGTCGTGCACAAGCGGGGCATCAGCCTCGACGGCAACAACCCGACGCTGCTCTACGGCTACGGCGGGTTCAACATCTCGATGCGGCCCTCGTTCGGCGCGACGCTCTTCCCCTGGCTCGAGGCGGGCGGGGTGTACGCGGTCGCGAACCTGCGCGGCGGCGGCGAGAAGGGGCTCGCGTGGCACCGCGCCGGGCAGCTCGACCGGAAGCAGAACGTCTTCGATGACTTCATCGCGGCCGGCGAGTGGCTCATCGATAACGGCTACACGCGGCCCGAGAAGCTCGCGATCCGCGGCGGGTCCAACGGCGGCCTGCTCACGGGCGCGGCGGTCACGCAGCGGCCCGACCTGTTCGCGGCCGCGATCGTGGCGGTGCCGCTGCTCGACATGCTGCGGTATCAGGACTTCCTGATGGCGCGGTTCTGGGTGCCTGAGTACGGGTCGGCCGAGCGGGCGGAGCAGTACCCGTTCCTCAAGGCGTACTCGCCCTACCACAACATCGAGCCCGGGACGCAGTACCCGGCGACCCTGATCACCGCGGGCGAGAACGACACCCGCGTGCACCCGATGCATGCCCGGAAGATGGCGGCCGCGATGCAGGCGAGCACGTCGGCCGATCCGGAGACCGATCCGGTCCTGCTGTGGGTCGATCGCGAGGGCGGCCACGGTGGCGGGAAGCCGCTCGAGGCGCGGATCCGCGAGACGGTGGATCAGTACCTGTTTGTGATGTGGCAGACGGGGTTGGTGGACGGGTGAGATTGCAAGGGTGGCACAGGCGTCCCGCCTGTGCGGACACTTGCACGGCTCGCGACGCTCGCACAGGCGGGACGCCTGTGCCACTGATCGCTACAGGACATCGTCCGCGTCGTCCGATGCGTCGCTTTCGTCAAACGTCGGCGTGAAGTCACCGTCCTCGTTCAGGACGAGCCTCGCCACATCCGGCCGCGCGTAGTGCCCGACGGCGTCGAAGTCGAGCCGCACGCGTGTCAGCTCCTCGGGATCGATCTCGGCTGACAGGATGCCCTGTTCGTCGAAGAGCGGGCCCGCGAGGATCTCGCCTCGGGGTGAGACGATGACGCTGCCGCCCTTGCTGATCGCGCGCTCGGGGTCGAGGTCGGGCTGGAGGTCGCGGGCGGCCTGCGGGTAATCGTCGATCGTGTGGTACTGGTTACAGCCCAGGACGTAGCAGCGGCCCTCGCAAGCGATGTGCTGCATCGTCGCGGTCCACGTGGGGCGGTGGTCGGCGGTAGGGGCGAGGTAGAGGCCCACGCCCTTGCCGTACATCGCGGCCCGGACGAGCGGCATGTAGTTCTCCCAGCAGATCAGCCCGCCCGCGACGCCCGCGGGTGTCGGGAAGGTGTCGAGCGTCGAGCCGTCACCCTCACCCCAGATGAGCCGCTCGGAGCCCGTCGGCTTGAGCTTGCGGTGGCGGCAGACGAGGTCGCCGTCCGGGTCGAAGGCGAGCAGCGTGCAGTAGAGCGTGCCGCCGAGGGGCTCGCGCTCGACGACGCCGATCGCGAGGTGGACGGCGAACTCGCGGGCGATCTCGCCCAGGCGCTCTGTCGCGGGAGAGGGGATCTCGACGGCGTTCTCGGAAAGGAGCCTGAACAGCTCGCGGCCGTTCTCGGCCCGGCTGCCGACGACGCACCCGAAGTCGAAGCCGCGGGGGTAGGCGGGGATGAAGGCCTCTGGAAAGAGCACGAGACCGTTGCCCCGGCAGCGGTGTTCATCCGCGGCTTTCGCGGTGAGGTCGCGGACACGGTCGAGGGTCCCGGGGAGGTCGAAGATCTTGGGACGGTCCTGGACGACGGCGACGCGGTAGGGCATGGAGGGAGTTTAGGGATCGGTTGTCTTGAAGAGCCCCCAGCACGAGCTGGGGAGGAAGCATGGTCGGGGACGTTGAAGGTGGGTGTGTTCGGACGCTTTCGGGCTTGCTCTTTCCCCAGCTTGCGCTGGGGGCTCGTTTGTGCGTGTTCGCGGTATTCTGAATGTCATGCAGAGCAAAGCCGCGACCGTGAAGCAGTACCTCGCTGAGTTGCCGGAGGATCGCCGTGAGATGATCGAGGCGATCCGGGCGGTGATTTTGAGGAACCTGCCGAAGGGGTACGAGGAACAGATGCAGTACGGCATGATCGGGTACGTCGTGCCGCACTCGGTGTACCCGGCCGGGTACCACTGCGACGCGACGCAGCCGGTGCCGTTCATCAACCTCGGGAATCAGAAGGGGCACGTCGGGTTGTACATGTTCTGTCTGTACTGCGAGCCGGGCTGGCAGGAAGAGTTCGTCGAGGCGTGGAAGGCGACGGGCAACCGGCTCGACATGGGCAAGGCGTGCATCCGGATCAAGAAGCTGGAGCAGGTGCCGCTGCCGTTGATCGGTCGGACGGTGAAGAAGATGACAGTGAAGAAGTTCCTGGCGTCCTACACCGGGTCGTTCGGGCCGAGCGGGAAGCCGGCCTCGACGAAAAAGACCGCGAAGAAAGCCATGAAAAAGTCGGCGAGCAAGAAGACGGCGAGCAAGAAGGCCGCGAAGAAGACGGCCAAGAAAGCGGCGGGGCGTTCTCGGGCGTGACGGCCCTCCGAGCGGGTTTACCCAGATTCACATCTTCTTGCCCGACAAGGTTTTTCCCTGATTGTTGAGTCCCCGCGAGGATCCGTGCGGTATCGTGTGGCTGCCAGCGGTGAAAACCGCCTTGAGAGACGAGGTACCCATGCACACCACGCGTATCGCTGTGGCGCTCGCGATGTCGGCCGGTTCTGCCGTGCTCGCGCAGCCGTCGTTCACCTTCTTCAACGGATTCTCGCCGGACGGCTCGATCGTCTCGGCACGCGATGCCCGCGTCGAGGCGCGGGTGAAGGTTGATCGTTTCAACTGGGATATGCGGCTCGAGAGCGACAGCTTCCCGAACGCGGGCGACAACACCCGCGGCGTGTCGAACAACCTGAGCTTCTTTCAGCAGACGTTTGCGTTTTCGTACGCGTTCGATCTGGGCTCGCAGGAGATCACCTGGTCGCTGACGACGCAGGACGGCTCGCAGACGTTCGCGCTCACGCAGGACGTCTCGGGGTTCGGCGAGGCCGACGCGATCGAGATCTTCACGAACGGCAGCCGCGGCTTCGTGGACATCGAGAACCTGACGTTCACGAACGCGGACGGCAGCTTTGACATGTTCCCGAACCTCGATGTCGCTCCGGGTTTCGATACCTTCGAGCGGTTCGTCGCGGCGAGCGATCAGAACCTGCTCGCGAGCAGCTTCGATCTGTCGGGCAACATCACGTTCGGCGGTTTCACGTCGAACAACCCCAACGAGGGCGTGAAGCTGACGATCAAGATCCGCGACGCGGTGGACAGCACCGTGCCGGCACCGGCGGCCGCGGCGGCGTTCGGTGCGGCGGGGCTCTTCGGTGCTCGCCGCCGGCGGGCGTAAGAGCTCTCGCTCATTCAGACTCTGTTGTGACGGCCCGGGGATCGGTGTCCCCGGGCTTTGTCTTTGCGCGGATTGGACGGGTGGTTAGCTCAGCCAATCCTGCGCGGCGAGGCGTTCGGGGACGTAGGTCTCGGTGACGTAGCT
>JBCDKU010000060.1:0-16457 GCA_038746265.1 Planctomycetota bacterium | reverse complement strand
CTACGCCATCCTCTCGAACCAGCAGCCGGACGCGCTCACCGGGTGCTGCATGCTGCTGCCCGACCCGACGCCCGCGCACCTGTCCGATCTCAAGGGCGATGTCCGGGCGCAGTTCCTCATGGACTTCGCGGCGCTGGGCGACGCGGTGATGGACGCGACCGGCGCGGACCGGATCAACTACCTCATGCTCTGCAACCAGGTGCCCGAGCTGCACGCCCACGTCGTGCCCCGCTTCGACACCGAGGACCCGGAGCTGCGCAAGCTCGACCCCCTCGCGGCCTACGACTTCGGGCAGGCCCGACGCGCCGACGCGACCGGGCCCGACGCAGAACTGCTGAAAAAGCTCCAGCAGTCACTGGCCGCGCGCGCAAACATCACGATGTGAATCGCCGAGGATCCGAATCGCTGGGCGGCCCCCCGCCGAGCGATTAGACTCCGGGCATGATTCCAACCCGAATCCTCGGCAAAATCCTGCTCGGCAAGGCAACCCCCTTCCAGATCGCCCTCGGCGCGATCCTGGCGGCCACCCTCGGGTTCATCCCCGGGCCCGGGCAGGCGCCGCTGCTGTTCGTCTTCCTGCTGCTGTGCCTGCTGGTCTTCAACGCCAACCTGTTCTTCGCGGGCATCGTCGGAACGCTCAGCAAGCTCGTCTCGCTCGTGCTCATCGGTGCGCAGTTCGAGGTCGGCAAGCTCCTGATCGACGGGCCCCTCGAGCCGCTGTTCCGCCTGCTCATCAACGCCCCGGTGCTCGCGTGGTTCGGCTTCGACAACTACGTCACCGTCGGCGGGCTGATCCTGGGCCCGCTCTTCGGCGGCGTCGTCGGCTTCGGCATCATCAAGACGCTGCAGTCGTTCCGCAAGAAGATGGCCGACCTCGACGAGGGCTCCGAGAAATACCAGAAGTACGCCAACATGCCGACCGTGAAGCTCTGCTGCTTCGTCTTCCTGGGCGGCAAGAAGGGCAAGAAGTCGTGGGAGGAGCTCGCGACCAACCGCATCGGCAACCCCATCCGCATCCCGGGCGTCATCGTCGCGGTGCTGCTGCTGGGCGTGCTGATCGCCGCCCAGTTCCTGCTCAAGGACGCCGCCGCGACGGGCCTGCTCCGCGACCAGCTCGGACGCGCCAACGGCGCGACGGTCGATCTGGAGCGCGCCGAGGTCGATCTGTTCGGCGGGCAAGCCAAGGTCGTCTCGCTCGCGGCCGCCGACCCGGGCGAGCTCTCGCGGAACACGTTCGAGGCGAACACGATCGACGTGAACTTCTCGACGGGCGACCTGCTCAAGAGGCGCTTCACGATCAACGAGATTCTGGTCGCCGACGCCCTCTCGGGCGGCGAGCGGGCAACGCCCGGCGAGCTGATCGGCGACGCCGCCAAGCCCAAGCCCGCGCCGGAGACGGACGAGAGCTCGGGCACGATCGAGGACTACATCAAGAAGGCCGAGGAGTGGAAGAAAAGGCTCGCGCAGCTCCGCGACATGATCGACCGCTTCCGCTCGGCCCGAGGCGAGGATCCCGAGGCGGGCCCCGACACACCCGAGAAGAAGGAGACGCTCAAGGAGCGGCTCGCCCGCGAGGCACGCGAGAAGGGCTACGCCAACGTCTACGCGACGCACCTCGTCGAGAAGACGCCCAAGCTCACGATCGAGAAGGTCACGATCGACGGCGTCCGGATGCAGGGCCGCGACGGCGTGAGCTACGACATCGACGGCGCGTGGCTCTCGACCAACCCCGACCTCGTCGGGCAGACGCTGAGCCTGCAGCTGGTGTCGTCCGATGACAGCACGTCGGGCTCGTTCATGCTGCCCCCGGACATCGCGCAGCCGCCCTCGCTGACGTTCAAGCTCAACGGGCTCGACGCGGATCAGGCCGCGTCGCTGCTCGCGGGCTTCACCGAGCCGCCCTTCAAGGGCGGCACGCTCGACCTCGCGCTCGACGCGAAGCTCGACGGCTCGACGATCCAGTCGCCGCTCAACGTCACGCTCAAGAACTCGACGGTGATGCTCCCGGGCGCAGGACCCACGCAGGTGGACGCGCTCGTGATCCCGCTCAAGCTCTCGGGCCCGCTCGACAACCCCGCGATCACGCTCGAGCCGAGCGACCTCTCCGACGCGCTGATCGCCGCCGGCAAGCGGCAGGCCGCGAACCGGCTGACCGCCGAGCTCGACAAGGCGGTCGGCGATGCGATCGGCGACGTCGGCGGCGACGCGGCGAAGTCGATCAAGGAGCAGGCGGGCGGCCTGATCGGCAACCTGATCGGCGGCGGCAAGAAGAAGGACCCGCCGCTCTGAGCACCCGAATCACCGCTCCGCCGCTCGTGGGGCTCAGCAGTTCGTGGGCCCGTCCTCGATCGCGGGACCGACGAGCTCGTCGAAGTCGGGCACCAGCCTCCGTCCGCGGGCGGCGTCGAAGGAGCCGGGCAGCTCGTCGAGCCCGAGCCGCTCGATCAGCACCCGGACAACCGCCTTCGCGACGACCGAGGGCCGGGAGGCCCCGCCCGACCAGTGGTCGTGGTCGCGGAAGCCGAGGCGAAGCTCGAGCAGCCGCGAATCCGCGTCCTGAGCGGCGTCGATCTCGTAAGTCCAGCCGTCGGGGCCCTCGTCCTCGCGGAGGACCTCGACGCGGATGTGGGGTGTCCGGGCGGATTCGGCTTCGTAGGATGCCACCGCGTCGAGCCTATCCGTTGAGGGCGACCGGCACAGATTCGTTGCCCCACGAGACCGAACCCAAGCTCGGAGCCGACCACCGGTGACCTTCCTCCTCGAGACCATCAAGCTCGGCATCAACAACCTCCGCCTGCAGCTGCTCCGCTCGATCCTGACCGCGCTCGGGATCATCTTCGGCGTCGCGGCCGTGATCACGATGGTCGGCATCGGCGAGGGCTCGACGCAGCAGGCCCTCGCGGAGATCGAAAGGCTCGGTGCCCGCAACATCATCGCCCGCAGCCAGAAGCCCGCAGAAGCAGGCCAGAACGGCGGCGGTGGCGGGTTCAGCACGCTCGAGTACGGCATCACGCGCGCGGATCTCGAGGTCGTGCTCGCCCAGCCGGGTTTCGAGGGTGCCCGGATCGTCCCGCTCAAGGAAGTCGGGTCCGAAGTGCTTCAGGGCCCGCTTCGCAAGGTCAGCCAGGCGTACGGCACCACCCCCGATCTGCTCGACGTCGCCCGGCTGCGCGTTGCCAAGGGCCGCTACCTCGTGAGCGGCGACGTGACCAACACCTCGCTCGTGTGCGTGATCGGGCACGAGATCGCCCGGCAGCTCTTCGTCGGCGAGGAGCCGCTGGGCCAGACGCTGCAGATCGACGACAAGTACCTCGAGATCGTGGGCGTGCTCGAGCCCGTCGGGCTCGCGGGCGGCGCGGGTGCGTCGCTTGTCGGTCGTGACCTGAACCTCGACGTGCACATGCCGATCACGACCGCGGTCGAGGTGTTCGGCGACACCGTGACACGCCGAGGCGGCGGCTCGCTCGAGCGGACCAAGGTCGAGGTCGCGGAGATCTATCTCGAGTCGCCCACGCGGGACCTGGTCCTCTCGGACTCGGCCCGCCTGCGCCGGATCCTCGAGAGCCGTCACCCGGGCATGACCGACATCGAGATGATCGTCCCGCGTGAGCTGCTCGAGACGGCCCGCAAGCGGGCGCTGACGGGCCAGTGGATCTCGGGCGCGATCGCGGGCATCAGTCTGCTCGTGGGCGGCATCGGCATCATGAACATCATGCTCGCGACGGTCACCGAGCGCACCCGTGAGATCGGCATCCGCCGGGCGCTGGGAGCGACGCGGAAGCACATCGTGAGCCAGTTCCTCGTCGAGACCGGCGTACTCGGCGCGACCGGCGGGCTAATCGGCGTGGCGCTCGGCGTCGGGCTCTCGCTCGCGCTGAAGTACGTCGTCCCCCTGCTGCCGCAGACGCCGATCATCGGCAAGTACGTGCCGGCGGACGTCGAGCTGCCGACCACGATCAGCGTGTGGTCGATCATCGTCGCGTTCATCGTGGCGGCGCTGACAGGGCTGGTCTTCGGTCTCTACCCGGCCCGCAAGGCGGCGAAGCAGGATCCGATCGTGGCGCTGCGGCACGATTGATTGCGGGGACCAGGGACCGGGGACCGGGGATCGGGGACTTGGGTTGTGCGACTCGTGGAACGAGCCCCCAGTGCGAGCTGGGGGTGGGTCGGGTGTGATGCGCGTCGAAGACTCCTCGCTCGCGCGAGGGGCTCGTTTTGATGTCGTTGTCGCGTGTGATCGAACTTGCTGTGGGGCTCAAAAACACAAACGGCCCGGGGAACGAATACCCCCGGGCCTGTCCGGTGTCGTCGCCTTTAGTATCGCACGGATGGCGGATGAACCGCTGGCGATTCTTGAGATTCGCTGTTATTCACCGAGCAGGTCGGCGATTTCTTCATCGACAGGGTTGCGGGCGCGGTCGTCGGCCGGGCCCTTGCCCTTCTTGTAGCCCTTGCCCGACTTCTCGTCTTCCTCGGCGTCGTGGGCGAGGTCGTCGTCGTCATCGATGTCGGCCTCGTCGGCTTCGAGGGCTTCGAGGCGTGCCTTCTCGGCTTCCTCGAGGGCCTTGGCTTCGGCGGCCTGCTCCTCTGCCGACATCTTCCGCTTGATCTCGGTGATGCGGTTCTTGTCGGGGCTCAGGACGATCGAGGTCTGACGGCCGACCCAGCGGGGGGCCATGTCGATCTTGGAGATATCGCTCAGGTCGTCGCAGATCTTGCGGAGCCGGTCGAGGCCCAGCTCCTTGTGCATCATCTCGCGGCCGCGGAAGCGCTGGGTGATCTGAACCTTGTGGCCCGCCATGAGGAAGCGGCGCGCCTGCTCGACACGGATCATCACGTCGTGCGGGTCGATCTTGATCGACCGGCCGAGACGGATCTCCTTGAGCTCGTTCTGCTTCTGGGCAGCGCGGGTTTTCTGCTCTTTCTTGGAGAGGTCGTAGCGGTACTTGCCGTAGTCCATGATCTTGCAGACGGGCGGCCGGCTGTCCGGGACGACCTCTACAAGATCGAGGCCCTGATCTTGGGCCATGCGCTGCGCCTCGGCGGTATCGACGACACCGATCTGTTCGTTGTCGGGGCCCACGAGACGGATCGGGCTGATCCGGATCATGTGGTTGACGCGGGTGCGCTGCGCGGGGCCGGAGAGCCTCATGAATCTGCGTCGAGCGATGTTCAAACTCCTTGCTGGTGGTGACCGGACCGATGACGCACGCCGCCATCGGGTCGGGAAACCGCCTGATGTCGTGATCGGGGCCGCCTCGGCCCCTGCTTGAACGGTAGCAGGGTCGCGCGGCCGCTACAACAGCTTTGAGCGGTTGTTTGGGTTGTTATTGGTGCCGGAGTCGTGTCTCAGCCGCCGAAATGCAGGGCGGCGAGGAGGATGTTGACCAGCAGGCTGATCGCGAGACCGGCGAGGATCGCGATGACCGGGGGCTTGGTCATGAGACCGTCGCCGGTGTGGTGCTTGCGGATGCCGTCTTCGACGTCGATGGAGGCCTCGGCGCTGAGGAGCCCGGCGAAGTCGCCGCCGCCGAGGTCCTTGTGCGCGAGGGGGGGCATCTCGCCCGCCTTGACGGCGCGGAGGTCGGCGATGAGGTCTTGGCAGGACTGGTAGCGGTCGCGGGCCTTCTTGGCCATCATCATCTCGACGACCTCGCTGAGCCCGCCGGTGAGCTTGGGGTTGACGTGGTCGGGCGCCTTGAGCGGCTCCTTGAGATGCTTGTGCATCACGGAGGTCGGGTCCTTGCCGTCGAAGGGGACGGCGCCGGTGACCATGTGGTAGAGGGTCGCGCCGAGCGAGTAGATATCGGCGGGCGGTCCGATGTCCTTCTCGCCCTTGATCTGCTCGGGGGAGATGTAGTACGGGGTGCCGAAGGCCTTGCCGGCCTCGGCTTCGGCGGCTTCCTTGTCGGAGATCGCGCGGGCGAGGCCCATGTCGGCGAGCTTGACGACGCCGCCCTTGGTGATCATGACGTTCTTGGGCTTGACGTCGCGGTGGATCAGGCCGCGCTCGTGGGCGTGGTCGAGCGCCTCGGCGACCTGCAGGACGACCTCGATCGCGTCCTTCTCCGCGTAGCGGCGGCTCGCGACGATGTCGTCATGGACGGTGCGGCCGTCCACGAACTCCATGACGAAGAAGTAGAGATCGCCGATGTTGCTGATCTCGATCGCCTGGACGATGTTGGGATGGTTGAGCTGCGCAGCGGCGCGGCCCTCGTCGAAGAAGCGCTGGATGAACTGCGGGTTCTTGGCGAACTTCTCGGGCAGGACCTTGATGGCGACCCAGCGGTCGAGGCTGATCTGCTTGGCCTTGTAGACGCGGGCCATCGCGCCGGCGCCGAGCTTGCCGACGATCTTGTAGCCGGGGATCTGCGAGCCGGACTTCTCGGCCTCGGCCATCGAGCGCAGGCGCTGGAGCTGGCGGCGGGTGATGTACTCGTTATCGATGAGCAGCTGCGAGAGCGAGCGGGCCTTGGGGTCCTCGGTCTTGGCTTGCTCGATGCAGTGGCGGACCTCTTCGTTGGTGGCGAGGCCCTGCTCGATGACCATGCGGCCGACGATGGTGTCGAACCCGGTGCCGCCCGGATCGCGACCGGCCATGCTGCCGCCGGCCCGGCTCATGCCGGCGCGGCTCAGGCCCGCTGCGGACTGCCCGGCTCGGCTGGCGGCGAGCTGGCCCGCTCCCGATTTCGGGTTCGGGCGGTTCTCGCCGGAATTGCCGGCGGGCGGGGTGTAGACGTCGGTGTCACCGGGGTTGCTCACGGCTGCCCCCGCTGCACCGACGCCGTGAGATGCGTCTTGATGAGATCCATCTGGAACCGAATCGGACGGCATGGACGATCAACCTCGCAAATGCTCGCTCGGGCGGTCCTTGCCGCGAGCCCGAAACCGTGATCACCGCCCACCCGGGGGGTGGGTGAGGCCAGCCACGCTGCTTGGTGTGCTGCACTCCACCTCATCCGGCGGTCACGCCTTCGACGAGAGCCTGTACGTCGCCAATTGTGGCCCGGATCTTAGCAATTCGGGATGATCCCACGTTCTGAACTCGACTTTGATGGCCTGAAACCAAACATATAACAAACAGAGTTCCCGAAGAACGGGACAGAAGTCATCTTTATACTCTGCCCCTCCACAGACTGCGAGACAGTTTCCAACCCAGCAGTCAGATTTTGAAAGAAAGCCGGCACCGCCCGCATGCTCGTCTCCGACAGCCGCCCGAGAAACCTGAAATGGCTCCACGCGGGCCCGCTTCTCTACGGCGACTGGGGGACAAGCCGTCTCTACGTTCTCGGTCTTGCCTTCCTCTACACAGCCCACGCGTCGGTGGTCTACCTGGCCGCCATCGGGCTGCTGATGCTCGCGGTCAGCTGGGCGTACACGATCATCTGCCGGTGCTTCCCGGACGGCGGCGGCGTGTACTCGGCGGCGAAACGGCTCTCGCCGACGCTCGCGGTGGTCGGGTCCACGCTGTTGCTCTCGGGCTACATCATGACCGCCGCGATCAGCGTGGTGGAGGCGTTCCACTACTTCGGCGTGCCGGACTCACTCACGCTGCCGCTCTCCGCGGCGACGATCGGGCTGATCGGCGCGATCAACTGGTTCGGCGCGAAAGCGGCGGGCCGATTCGCGGGGTTCATTGCGATCATCGCGCTGGGCGTGTCGGCGATCATGGCGGTCCTGTGCATCCCGTTCTTCTTCAAGGGCGTGGGCGCGATCGAGTGGTCGTACTTCACCGAGCACTCGAAGCCGACCGAGGCCTGGGTGAGCTTCACGCGGATCTGTCTGGCGCTCGCGGGCGTCGAGGCGGTCGCGAACATGTCGGGGCTGATGGTCGAGCCCGTCGGCAAGACCGCGAAGAAGACGATCTGGCCCGTGACGATCGAGGTGGTCGCGCTGAACATGGTCTTCGGCATCGCGCTGACCGGGCTCAACTACACGGTCAATGGGACGGAGCTGGTCGATTCGACGCAGCCGCACGCGCAGCTCATCGAGCAGATGACGGTGGAGCAGGCGGCGCTCGAAGAGATCGGGATCGTCGAGGACGAGGTCAAGGAGTACACCAACGCGGCGATGAAGGTCATCGCGAAGCAGTCGGGCAAGAGCCTGCTGGGAGACGCGGGTGGCGCGATCTTCGGGCAGATCGCGGGCATCACGTTCGGGCTGTTGCTCTTGAGCGCGACGAATACCGCGGTGATGGCGATGGTGTCCGTGCTCTATTCGATGGCGCAGGATCGGGAGCTGCCGCGCGCGCTCAAGAAGCTCAATTACACCGGTGTGCCGTGGATCGGGCTGGTCGCGAGCGTGTTGATCCCGATCGCGGTCGTCGCGGTCGAGCGTGACGTGACGGTGCTCGCGGAGCTCTACGTCCTCGGCGTGTGCGGCGCGATCACGGTCTCGGTGGGGTCGGTCGCGGTCGATCGCGACCTTGAGATCAAGACGCCCGCCCGCGTGGGGCTGGCGGTCATCGCGGTGTTTCTGTTCGCGGTGAGCGCGACGATCGCCATCACGGTGCCGGTGTCGGCGGCGTTCTCGGGTGGGCTGGTGGCGCTGGTGCTCGGGACGCGGTTTGCCTTGAACTCGATCCGCGGCGCGGACACGGGCGAGCCTCTGCCCGAGCCCAAGACGGGCTGGCTCGCGGAGGCCCGCGCGGAGCGGGTCGTCATCGACCCGGACAAGCCCAAGCTCATGCTCGCGGCCCGCGGTCGGAACCAGGCGGAGTTCGCGGTTGACCTGGCGCGCAGCCGCGGGGCGACCTTGTTCGCGGTGTTCGTGCGTCCGATCCAGGTGCTCGATCGCGGCGCGCCGACGCGGAAGCTGGTAATCGAGGAGGACGGCGAGGCGCAGGAGTCGCTGGGCTCAGTCGCGGTGCTCGCGAAGGCCAACGGCGTTCCGTTTGTGCCGATCTACGCCGTCAGCTCGGATATCCCGGGCGAGATCCTCGACCACACCGTGACGTACGGCTGCGACACGCTGATCATGGGCAAGACGAAGCGGTCGATCTTCGCGCGGAAGCTCGCGGGCGATGTGGTCTCGGAGATCGACAAGAACCGGCCCGAGGGGCTGACGATCATCAAACGGGCCGCGGACGCGCCGCATGATTCGAGCAAGCTGAAGATGCCGACGGGGACGACGCCGGGCGAGGATCATGTGTAGGGCGGGGACCTGGGACTGGGGATCTGGGATTGGGGTTGCACTTTCGTGAGCAACTAGCCCCCAGCGTGAGCTGGGGGAGAGGTTGGTCGTCCGCTGTGCGAACTTTTCCCCAGCTTACGCTGGGGGCTTGTGGTGACACTCGTTATTGACAGCGCTCGCGGGGCTTGTGTTCTACGCTGTTGGTGTGACGTTTCCTGCTTCGACGCCTGACCATTCCGCGCTCCTTGAGGGCCTGACCGAGCCGCAGCGCGAGGCCGTGATGCACGGGGATGGGCCCCTGCTCATCCTCGCTGCCGCGGGCTCCGGCAAGACGCGGGTGATCACCCGCCGCATCGCGCGGCTGGTCGCGGACGGCGTCGCGCCGTGGCGGATCCTCGCGCTGACGTTCACGAACAAAGCGGCAGGCGAGATGCGGGAGCGGGTCAACACGCTGCTGCTGGGCGAGTCGCAGGGCGAGGACGAGAACCGGCGCGTGCGCGGGCTGACCGTGACGACGTTCCACTCGCTGTGCGCGCGGCTGCTGCGCCGGTACGCGGACGTGGCGGGCGTGCCGGGGCTGAAACCCGACTACACGATCTATCCGACGGCGGACCAGATGGCGCTGATGAAGCGCACAATCTCGGCGCTGGACCTCTCGACGAGCAACTGGCCCCCCCGCTCCTGCCTCGGGACGATCTCGAACGCGAAGAACGAGCTGATGGACGCCGAGGGGTACGCGGCGAACGCGCGGGACTTCTACACCAAGACGATGGCGCGGATTTTCACCGCCTACGACGCGGCGATGCGCAAGGCGGGGGCGATCGACTTCGATGATCTGCTGCTGTACACGGCGAAGATGCTCGACACAAACGAGCGCGTGCGGCGGGAGTGCAACGACCGCTGGCGGCACCTGCTGATCGACGAGTACCAAGACACAAACCGGGCGCAGTTCCAGATCGCGCGGCTGCTCGCGGGTGAGGGCGCGCAGCCCGAGAACGCGGATCTCGCGGATCTTCCGGGGATCGATGACGATGACCTCGGCGCGGTGTCGCTCGGCATGGGGCCGAACATCTGCGTTGTCGGCGACCCGGACCAGGCGATCTATGGCTGGCGCGGCGCGGACGTGACGAACATTCTTGATTTCGAGCAGCACTACCCGGGCTGCCAGACGATCACGCTCGGGCAGAACTTCCGTTCGACGGCGCCGATTCTGTCGGTCGCGGACACGCTGATCAAGCGGAACACGAAGCGGAAGGACAAGCCGCTGTTCACGTCGTCGGAGGGCGGCGAGACGCCCGAGGCGGTGCTGTGCCGTGATGAGCGGCACGAGGCGGAGCTGGTCACCGACTGGTTCAAGAAGGTGCAGGAGGATTCCGACGGCCGGCTCGCGTGGCGCGACATGGCGGTCTTCTACCGCACGAACTCGCTCTCGCGTGTCGTCGAGGACACGCTGAGGCGGGCGTCGATCCCGTACACCGTGGCGCGCGGCACGGCGTTCTACGAACGCGAAGAGGTCAAGCACGCGATCGCGTACCTGCGGCTCGCGGCGAACACGGCGGATGACGTCAGTCTTGATCGGATCGTGAACACGCCGGCGCGCGGGATCGGGAAGACGTCGCTCGACAAGGTGCGTGCGGGCGCGGTCGGCGAGGGGATCCCGATCTTTGAGATGCTTGCGCGATCGGGCGAGTTCGAGCTGACGGCCCGGAGCGCGAAGTCGATGCAGGCGTTCGTGGAGATGATCAACTCGTGGACGGGCGCAGGGACGTTCATGGGGGCCGAGGTCGCGGGGTCGCTGCCCGAGCTTGTCGAGCGCGTGATCGAGGAATCGGGGCTGCGGTCGCACTATGTGCAGCAGGCGAAGAAGACGCAGAACGAGTCGGACGCGGAGCGCGTGGACAACCTCGATGAGCTGGTGTCGTCCGCGCGGCAGTTCGAGGAGGAGTTCGACCCGACGGCGGATCCGCTCGCGTTTGATCTCGACAACCCCGAGGAATCGGACGTGCCGCCGCTGCTGGCGTTGTTGCGGGCGTACCTGGAGCAGGTTGCGCTGGTCGCGGACGCGGACTCGGTCGATCCGGACCAGGGCGCGGTCACGCTGATGACGCTGCACGCGGCGAAGGGGCTGGAGTTCGGGGCGGCAGCGATCGTCGGGCTCGAGGAGGGCTTGCTGCCGCACGCGCGGGCGTTTGATTCGGAGCCTCAGCTCGAGGAAGAGCGCCGGCTGGCGTTTGTCGGGATCACGCGGGCGATGAAGCATCTGCTGCTGACGGCTGCGCGGTACCGCACGGTGCGTGGGTTCAGCGAGCGGACGATCCCGAGTCGGTTCTTCGATGAGATGGCGGGCGATCACCTGCGTGTGTCGGATCAGTCCGATCCGTACGACGGGATGGGTGAGTCGATCCCACAGGGGACACCGACGAAGTCGTTCGATGCGTCGCCGGCAGCGTCGGGTTCGCTCAACGATCGGCTCGAGCAGATCCGCGCGCAGCAGCGGGCGCGGGCGAAGTCCGCGGGCGGCGAAGCCGCGAAGGACTACCCGGTTGGGTGCGAGGTGAAGCACCCGCAGTTCGGCGTCGGCAAGGTCGTGGGTGTCTCGGGCCCGGCGCACGGCGGGCGGATCGAGATCGAGTTCAAGGGCATCGGGAAGAAGACGCTGGTGCTCGGGTACGCGCGGCTGACGCGGATGGGGTGACCCCGCTGCAATGAGCCGTGCTGAAGTCTCCGGGCGCGCCCCCTGCCCCCCTGTATTCTCGTGTCATCGCACCTACCCGTCGGCGGACAATCGACCGCGTGGGTCTTGGGTCCTGTCGATCTGATCAAGGAGCTGAGCGATGAAGCGCCCATCAACGACGGAGCCGAGGCTCATCCACTCAAAGGACTGGCAGAACCCGGCGAGTGCGCTGCGGGGTCTGCTGCAGGGCAAGGACATCGACACGGGGATCACGCTGATCCGTTACGTCACGGATGCGGTCGGTGTGGGGCCGAAGCTGCACGTGCATCCGTACGACGAGATCTTCACGATCACGGAGGGGCGTGCGCGGTTCACCGTTGGTCACGAGACGATCGACGCGGAGACTGGCGACGTGGTCCTTGGGCCGGCGAATGTCCCGCATGGGTATCAGAACCTCGGGCCCGGGCGGTTGGACTCGCTCGATATCCACCTCAGCCCCGAGTGGATCCAGTTCGATCTGGCGGACTCATGGAGCGAGACGGGCGTTCTCATCAACGCTACGTCGCGCGTGCCGGACGGTGGATGACGGTCGCGATCGGGATCGCGTGAGACGCTCGTTGGAGTTGCCGCTTTAGGTTGTGTTTGACGGATCGGTGGGACGGGCATCCTGCCCGTCCGAGCGGTATCGGAAGACCAAAAAGACGGGCTGGAAGCCCGTCCCACCTTGCAAACATGATCCGTCAAGCAGGGCCTAGCTGTCGTCGGCGTCGAGACCCGCGCGTGTCGCCGCGACGATCTCGAGCGTGCGGGAGTCCTGCAGGAAGACGATGACCTCGGCGTTCTTCGGGTCCACGTCGTCGGCGACGGGCAGGACGAGCGTGCGGGGGTCGTCGGTCCAGGCGGCATCGAAGAAGGAACGGACGACGCCGTCGTGGGTGAGTTCGCGGCCGGCGTTCTCTCCGCGTTCGACCTGGGTTGTCAGGCCCGACTCGACGAGGGCGGCGAGCACGCGGAGCGAGCGGATCGCGCGGCGTGATCGGTTGCCGGTGGCCTCGACGTGGACATCGAGCAGGGTGCCGTGCTTCTGGTCGTGGCGGCGATCGACGGAGATCTCGATCGCGAGCTCCGGGTCCGCCTCGGCGGCGAAGGCCGAGGTCAGCTCGTCGGCGGCTCGCCCGGCGTTGGAGCCGACAAAGCCGACTCGGCCGTTCACGACCATCTGCGGGGTGTAGACGCTGGGCTGGCCGAAGACGGCGGCGTAGTGCCGCTGACGCTGGGTGGCGCGGGCGGAGGAGAAGCGGTCGGGCCACCCGAGGCGGTCCCAGTAGTCCACATGGAACGCGAGCAGGTAGACCGGGAGGTCTTCTTCGGCCGCCTTCTCTCGGATCTGGGTGGCGAGCCGGTCTGCCGGGGGGCAGCTTGAGCAGCCCTCAGACGTGAAGAGCTCCACAACGGCAAATCGCCGCGGCGACGTGGTGCGTTCCTGGCAGGCGCTGGCTTCGCTGGTCAGACCGGCGAACGCGGCGGCCGCGCCGCTGATAGTTGTCAGACGATTCATCTGCATCCCCTTGCAGCCGCGACAGAATCCGCGGTCTGTGCATGTACACGTCAGAACGGCTTGAGTTGCGGCCGTGTTCCTGGAAATCTCATTCGATCTCCGAGAACCGGGGCGGACACCTCACACGCGAAAGCACGGGAGAGCTGACGTGGCGGCTTCCGACCCGTCGGAAGCCCTCGTGCGGAGGGCGTCAGGCGGGGCGCATGCCGCGGTAGAGCTCCTGGACGCGGCCGGACTCGGCTCGGCGTGCCTGCTCGAGGACGAGCCTCGGGATGCGCCACTCGTTCTGGTCCGCGGTGACGTTCGAGGCGTGCTCGACGAGGCAGCGGTAGAGGAACTTGAAGGCGTCACGGGGCTGGTGCATCTGGTCGAGGGCGTCGATCACGTCCTGGCGGCTGACGTTCTCGGCGAAGAGGTCTTTGAGGGAGAGCGGCTCATCGGCGCCCTCGCGGCAGGCGTTGAGGCGTGCTTCGCAGAGGTCGTAGAGCATCGGGCCGGTCCATGTGAGACGCTCGACGAGGGCCTGCTTGTCGAGGCGGGCCTCCTGGAAGAACGCGGCGGACTCGCGGAACAGAGCGTGGCGGAGCTCGATCGGGAGGAGCATCTTGACGCCGAACCGGTCCTGCTGCAGGAACTTGGAGTTGAAGAGCGGCCACATGACCGCTCTCATTTTCTCGGCGTCGCCCGCGATCAGGGCCGGCTCATCGACGCGGTCGATGATGACGAGGATGCCCGTGTAGCCGAAGCGGGCGAGGATGCGGCGGAAGCGCTCGAACATGGCGTAGCGCTGGGTGATCGCCTCCTCGGATTGCGGCAGGGCCGAATCGAGCATGGCGCCCTTGTCGAGCGACCTGATCGAGGCGGCGAGGGCCGCGGGGTCGCGCGGGAGGGAGCGCATCTCCTCGTGGAGCCGCCTTGCGGTGCGGGCGCGGCCGAGGCGGTCAAGTCCGAGAACATGGACGAGCACGAGGACCCAGGCGAGGGTGAACGCGCCGCCGAAGACCTGACCCAGCAGGACGCCGAGGTCGTTGATCCAGCCGTCTTCCTGGCGGGTGGCGTAGACGGTCCACGCGAGGGCGGCTGCGGCGGGGATCCACCCCGCGAAGACGCCGACCTGGCGGAGGAACCAGCCGCGGGGCTTGCCAAGCCGGAGGAGGTGGCGGAGGCGTGCGGTGCGGGAGCCGTCGATGTCGGCGTTGTCGTAGAGGGCCTGGAGCAGGAGCAGGTCCTGCCGCATGGGCTGGGGGAGCTTGCGGGATTCGCGTGCGGGGGTCTCGCCGAGCTGGGCCGCCGGGCGGTCGCGGCTCTCGCCGAGCAGCGAGGCGGTGACGCGGGTCATGGCGACCGAGAGGATCGCGTCCATGTGATCGACGAGGCGGAACTTGTTGACCGACGCGAACGGGTCCTTCTTGGAGCCGAAGCGGTCGTCGAGCTCGGCGATGAAGGGGTTGAGGTCGTCGTACTCGATCGCGAAGAGCTTCGCGTCGGGCTTGGCGGCGTTGTGCCACTCGACGCGCTCGAGGATCTGCATGCGGATGGCGGTCTTGCCGCTGCCCTTCTCGCCGAAGACGATCGAGGTCGTCGGGCGGACCATCTCGCCGAGGATCTTGTCGAAATCGGAGTGGATGCTGGACCCGCTTGCGGTCGGCCCGAGCGTGAGCCGCGCGAGGACGGAGTCATCGCGGGCTTCTTCGCCCCTGAAGGGGTTCTCGGTGATGCCGTAGTGGTCGAAGAGTTGGGCGACATTCATGCGGTGGAAGGGTAGGTGAACGAGCGGCGGTGAGCGCGCGCACGAGGACAAACCCCCAGCGTGAGCTGGGGACGAGTTTGCTGGGTGGGCGTGCGTGCTTTGTCCCCAGCTCACGCTGAGGGCTTGTAAAGACAGTCCGCGGCGGCGCGTGTTAGAACTCGATGTTGGCGTTCGGATTCGTGTTTGTGGTGACGGCCGAGCGGCTGATGAACGGGCCGACGGCGTTCGGGAAGCTGTTGGAGACAAACGCGGTGTTGGGCTCGGTGAGCGAGTTGCCGACGATGAGGTTGTTCGGGCCCGTCGTCTCAATGCCGATCCCGTTTGACGAGAGCCGGTTGCCGCGGATGGTCGAGCTACCTGAGGCGAGGATCCCGGCGGTGGTCGTGTTGCCGGAGAGCCCGCTGCCCCAGACGATGCAGCGCTCGACGATGGAGCCGCCGGCGCGGATGCCGTTGTCTTGGTTGTCGTCGGCGGAGCAGTCGATGACGCGCGAGAAGGAGGACGCGTTGAACCCGTCCCCGGCGTTCGCGGACGCCGTGCAGCGTTCCGCGGCGGAGCTCTGCTGCATGCGGAAGCCGTCGTCGCCGTTGTTGTGTGCGATGGAATCGAGCGCCCGAGAGCGTTCGATGAGTTCGAAGCCGAAGCCGCCGTTATCGCGGGCGACGCAGCGCTGGACGATCGCGTTGGATCCGGTGTGGAGGCCGTCGCCGCCATTGTCGAGCAGCGTGAGATCCTCGAAGCGGCAATCGCGGGTGTCGCGGGCGTCGATGCCGTCGCTGCCCCAGCCCCGGACAGTACCGTTGCGGACGGAGACGTTCTGGAGGAAGTCGGCGATGAAGATGCCCTTGCCGCCCAGCGCCGGGCCGCGGACCGTAAAGCCGTTGAGGTCGAGGGTGACGTCGTTGCTGCTGATGAGGATGCCACCGAGCCGGTTCACGCCCTGGAGCTCCTCGGCGAGGTAGTAGGAGCCGGGCTCGGAGATGACGTAGATGTAGTCGAGGTTGCCGGGCGTGGTGGCCTGGCTCAGGGGCGTGCGGGGCTCGGCCTGCTGAATGGTCTTGCCCGTGGGCGTCACGGCCCCGGGCGGGGGCGTGAGCGGGCCGGCGAGCGTGAGCGAGGCGGCGAGGGTCGTAATGAATCCGGTGATGCGATGCATGGTTCTCTCTCCTGTTCGTTTCTGTTGAAGGGCATGAGGGCAGAGAAGGGGGGGGGGGGCGCCCCGGGGGGTGGGGGGGGGGAGGTGGGTGTGGGGGGGGTGGTGTGGGGGGGTGGGTTATTTTTTTGCGCGGGGGGTGCGGGGGGCGGTGGGCGCGGGGGGGGGGGGGTGGGGGGTGGGGGTGGGT